>CAYUAK010000080.1:0-6777 GCA_964442765.1 uncultured Tannerella sp.
CTGAGTAGTTCAACCCGCTACGGGGTTGAGGATTCGGGTGACACATCTACCCTGAGTGACGCTTCGCTTACTCAGGGTTATCCATGTCAGTCTCCTACGGAGACCTGAGTAGTTGCAAAAAAGTAGTACTTGCACCGCCAAGACGGTGAGTTCCGCCAACTCCCCCGTCCCTGTGGCGGAGCGGGATTTGGTGGTTTGGATAATTGTATGTACTTTTGCGGTGTTTTTTTTTAATAAAAATAAATATGAAAAGGATTATATGGATAGCACTGGCAGCGGTAGCGCTGGTGGCTTGCAAGAGTGAAGAAAAGAACGTGCAGTCGGCTTCGGGGTTGAACACGAAAGACTTTGTGGCTCAGGTGAACGGAAAGGCTACAAAGTTGTTTATCCTGAAAAATGCTACCGGAATGGAAGCCTGTATCACGAACTATGGAGGCCGCTTAGTGTCGTTATTGGTACCCGACAGGGATAAAAAAATGAAAGATGTAGTACTTGGCTATGGTACAATAGCCGACTACCTGGCTGTGGATGGTAACTACGGGGCCCTCATCGGACGGTACGGAAACCGGATTAAAAACGGGCAGTTTACGTTAGACGGTAAGACCTATCAATTGCCTCAAAACAACAACGGCCACTGTCTGCATGGCGGCCCGAACGGGTTTCATAACCAGGTATGGGACGCAGAACAATTGGATGCCCAAACACTCAAATTGACTTATCTTGCAAAAGATGGAGAAGAAGGATTTCCGGGTAACCTGAAGGTGTCGGTTATCTATAAATTGACAAACCAAAATGCGATTGATATTCAGTATGAAGCGACAACCGATAAGCCAACTGTGGTCAACCTGACAAACCATAGCTATTTTAATCTTTCAGGAAGATTGGGTTCGCAAATCCTTGACCACTATATACATATCAATGCCGATTCGTATTTAGCCGTCGATGAGACACTGATACCCATAGCCATCACACCGGTTGAAGGTACGCCGATGGATCTGCGCACACCTGCATTAATAAAAGCCGGTATCAATGAGGACTATGAACAACTCGTTTTTGGGAAAGGCTATGATCATAACTGGCTTTTAAATACCAAAAACAGCATCTCTCAGATAGCGGCAAAAGTCTACCACGACGGGAGCGGTATCGTGATGGATGTTTATACGACCGAGCCGGGCATCCAATTCTATTCCGGCAATTTTATGACGAATGATAAACGCGGAAAATACGGGATAACCTATATCCATCGGGGGGCGCTATGTCTTGAGACACAGCATTATCCCGATAGTCCTAACCAACTGGAGTTCCCAAGTACTGTCCTTCGTCCCGGCGAAAAATATACTAGCCGTTGCATCTACCAGTTTAAAACCGTACCGAAGTCGGTCAATTAGTTATTTCTATGGATATAGTAGTAAGCGGCATTCGTCCGACAGGTAACCTGCATCTCGGTAACTACTTTGGCGCGGTTCAGAGTTTTGTAAAGATGCAATACGAATATGATTGTTTTTTCTTTATTGCCGATTGGCATTCATTGACGACGCACCCAAAACCGGCCAATATACGTCGGAGCGTCAACACCATTTTAGCCGAATATTTAGCCTGCGGGCTAAACCCGGAACGTGCGACCCTTTATGTGCAAAGCGATGTACGTGAGGTGGCGGAGTTGTATCTCTACCTGAATATGTACGCCTATCTTGGTGAGTTAGAACGGGTTCCTACTTTCAAAGAGAAAGTTCGCTTGCAACCCGACAATGTCAATGCGGGCCTCCTGACCTATCCGTCATTGATGGCTGCAGATATCATCATTCATCGGGCGGTGAAGGTACCTGTCGGTAAAGACCAGGAACAGCATATAGAGATGTCACGTAAGCTGGCGCGTCGTTTTAATCAGATTTACGGTGTAGAGTATTTCCCTGAGCCGACCTCTTTTCATTTTTCCGAAAAATCCGTCAAAGTGCCGGGGTTGGATGGTAGCGGTAAGATGGGCAAAAGCGAAGGCAATGCTATTTACTTAATAGATAATGAAAAGACGATTCATAAAAAGGTGATGCGTGCCGTGACCGATTCCGGCCCTTCGGAACCCAACAGCGAGAAGCCCGAACCGATACAAAACCTGTTTACGATGATGGAAATAGTATCCGGTAAAGATACATTCGACTACTTCAATGATAAATACAACGCTTGTGAGATTCGTTACGGTGACATGAAAAAGCAGTTAGCCGACGACATCAACCTATTCTGCGCACCCATACGCGAGCGCATCAACGACATCGTCGCCGATGAAGCCGGTTTAAATAAAGTAATCCGGTTAGGAGCAGAAAAAGCGACAGCCAGCGCCATGAAGACGCTGGACGATGTCCGCCATATCATTGGATTTAGTCGGTAGTTGGTATTCGTTAGCCGGTAGTCAGATACTATTCACTATTCACTATTTTTCTATGTCTTTGAAATAGTTGTATGTGCCGACTTTTAGCTCGGCGCAGGCGGCTTCGTCGCAGACGATGATGCCTTTCGGATGTTGTTGCAGCGCGGTTATTGTCCACATCTGGTTGATACTGCCTTCGACGGCTTGCTGAAGGGCGCGGGCTTTGTTGTGTCCATTGACGACAATCAGGACTTCTTTGGCGTCCATGACTGTTGCGACGCCAACGGTCAGCGCTGTTTTAGGCACTTGGCTGATGTCGCCTCCAAAGAAGCGAGAGTTAGCGATGATGGTATCGGTAGTGAGCGATTTGACACGGGTGCGGGAGGATAGAGAAGAGCCGGGTTCGTTGAAAGCGATGTGTCCATCCGCGCCAATGCCTCCAAAGAACAAATCAATGCCTCCGGCTTTTTTTATCCGCTCTTCGTAAGAAGCGCACTCGGCATCTAAATCCGGTGCATTGCCATTCAGGATATGGACGTTATCGGCAGAGATGTCGATATGGTTGAAAAAATTGTTCCACATAAACGACCGGTAACTTTCGGGATGGTCGGCAAGGATACCCACGTATTCGTCCATGTTAAAGGTCATCACATTTTTGAACGATAAATGCCCTTCCTGATAGAGGCTTATCAGTTCTTTGTACGTTCCTAACGGCGATGAGCCGGTAGGCAGGCCAAGGACAAACCGTTTGTTAGTTGTCGGGCTAGCTTTGTTGATTTTGGCAGCGATGTAGTTAGCCGCCCATTTTGACAGCGATTCGTAGTTCGGTTGAATAATCAGTCTCATTGTAGTTTTCATTTTTTAGTCCCCCTTTGAAGCCGTGTCTGCCGACAGGCAGGGGGGCAGGGGGATGTATAATATATGGTATTTTTCTATCCACTGTTCGCTAATATAATTTTTCGGCCTCTGCCACTAAGCCGCGCATGTATTCAAGCGCAAACCGTGTTTGTTCGTCAATCATTTTGAGTGTACCCGGATTGCCGTTGGCGTCGATGGCGCAGTGACAAAACTCCCAGTTCAAGTAACCTTTATAGCCAATACGTTGTAACTCGTTGATAAGGTGTCCGTAGTTGAAGATGGAAGGGTATCCGAACGAGGGGACGACAACAAGTTTGCCATCCTTTTGTCTTTCAAACTCGCCGTTGTAATGAAAGAGGACGTCTAAATGTCCGATGGTATTGATGGCTGTTGTGATGTTTTCCTTGTTATCTTCAACCGGTGGCAGGTCGAAGCATATTTTCAGGTGGGGCGAATTGACAGCTTTTATGACCTTGTTACATTCCTGCCAGGTATTGACTAACGGCGCATGATTTTGCAGAGCAAGGACTACACCGTTGTCGCCTGCTATTTTGGCGACTTCCCTGAAGCAGTCTACCATGTAGTTCCAACGGGTAAGTTTGGGAATGCCCGGCCATGCGGCTTCCCACTGCTTACGTGGCTCGTCATAGTTAGCCCAACCGTCGCGAAAGGTTATCCCCGGCCAGGCGGCAAAGACCCGTAACACTTTGCATCCCAAGTCGGCGGCTAATTTGATCTGTTCTCTGACCATCAGCATTTCGGCTTCGCGGTCTTCGGGAAGCGGACTGGCAAAGTTATTGTTTGCCGCCAAGGCAGGAAGCTCTAACCCTAATTCGCCGGCCCGTTCACGTACCGCTTTCCGGGTGTTCATATCCCAATCCATCGGGTTGGCATGGGGGCGTTTAGCGTCAAACTCAACTCCGTCAAAGCCGAAGTCTTTCGCCCTTTGCAGCGTTTCTTGCCAGGTAAGCGGACGGTCTTTGTACCAACAGCCGAGGTAGGTGATGGAATATAGTCCCACCTTCATTTTCCCCTGTGAAACTTGCGAAGTCCCCGTACTGGCTCGCGCCGGTCCGATATTTTCCGCATTTGTCAATAAGGGAAAAACTGCACCGGCAGCTATTCCTGCCCCTACGCTTTTCGATATAAAATCTCTTCTTCTCATGTATGTTATTTTTTTTAAAAATTCTACTATTCAGCACAGAGACACAGACGACAGTAAGCTGACACCTGACAACCTTTAAATTTTAAACATCAAGGAACGTTCAAAGGGGGAAAGAAACCTGTCACCTGAAATCTATTAATCGTTCTGCCATGGCTATTCCGAGCGCCTTACAAGGGGCTTCGGTGCAGATGTTTTGCTTTTGCTCGACAGGCTGGCCGACAACCTCCCATTGCATCTTTTCGCTGAAAGCGCACAGACGTTTGACTGCAGCGCTTGCCCACGTAAAAGAGCCAAATAATCCGAACAGGCGGTTTTTAACCTCTCTCAGCTCGATTTTTCCTAGTAAGGCGTCAATTTCAGGGAACAGATGGTTGCAATAGGTTGGACTTCCGATTATAACACCTTTATAGTTAAAGATGTCGCGCAGGATATAAGACGAATGGCTGTGGCTGACATGGTGGATAGCGATGTTGCGAACACCTGCATCGGATAAGGCCGATGCAATCGTTTCGGCCATTTGTTCCGTATGTCCGTACATACTCCCGTAGACAATCGTTACGCCGTTAAGCCCTTCATAGCGGCTCAGCCGGTCGTATATCGCTATTGCCTGCGCGCTGTGTTCGGCCCATACAGGGCCATGCGTTGAGCAAATCATCTGTATATCAACGCTATATAATTTCCGAAAAGCCTTCTGTACAGGTGCGCCGTATTTGCCGACGATATTGGCATAATACCGAATCATTTCGTCCCAAAAATGATTGATGTTCATCTCCTTATCGATGACGCCGCCGTTCAAAGCGCCGAATGTGCCGAAGGCATCCGCCGAAAACAGGATCTTATCCGTTTCGTTGTAGGTGAACATTACTTCCGGCCAGTGAACCATCGGCGCTGTGCTGAACTTCAGGCGATGCGAGCCGGTATCTAACGTTTCTCCATCTTTCACTTCATAGAGGCCGTCGGTTATCCCGTAGTATCCTGATAACATACCGAATGTCAGTTTGTTACCGATGATTTGCACCTTCGGATACCTTTCGCGTATCCGTCGGATACTTCCTGAATGGTCAGGCTCTACATGATTGACAATGAGGAAGTCTAACTCGCGTCCATCTAAGATGTGGCTTATCTTGTTTAAAAAGATTTCCGAATAACTGCTGTCGACGGTGTCGATGAGTATGTTTTTTGCTCCTGTTATCAGGTAAGCGTTATATGATACGCCGTAGGGGAGTGGCCAGAGATTTTCGAAAAGCCGTTTTTGACGGTCGTTCACGCCTACGTAATAGATATTTTTTAAAATCTGTTTCATCTTGTATTTAATTAATTTCTGAACATCCCCCTGCCCCCCTGCCGCTTCTGCCTGTCGGCAGACAGGGCGGTAGACACGGCTTCAAAGGGGGAATTGAGAAATCATTTTACTTTTCTGATTCTTTTTTTATCACTTTGGAGTGCCTTATTAACAAAGTAGATTCCTGCTAATATGAATGGAATGCTAAGCAGTTGTCCCATATCTAAGAGCATCGTGTCCTCGAATGTTTCCTGCGAGACTTTCAGGAACTCAATAAAGAAGCGGGAAGTGAAGATACAAATCATAAAAATCCCAAAGATAAGCCCTTCTTTTTTCCATGCGTCTTTTTTGAAGTAGAGCCACATACACAGGGCGAAGGTGAGCAGGTAACAAAACGCTTCATACAACTGTGTCGGATGACTGGGAGGGGTGAAGATAGGTGCGGCTCCTTCTTTCCATCCATGAAGATTTTTTATAAATCGAAATCCCCAGGGGAGGTCGGTAGGATGACCGTAGACTTCGTGGTTAAGCAGGTTGCCGAAGCGTATCAGCGCTGCTACTAAGCCTGTGGGTGTCACAAGTTTGTCGAATGTCCACATCATGCTTTTACGGCTTACTTTTTTAGAGAAAAAGTAGATGGCTACGATGATGCCTAAAACACCTCCGTGGCTGGCTAATCCGCCCTCCCAGATTTTTAGTATCTCTAAGGGATTAGCAAGGTAGTATTGAGGCATGTAAAAAAGACAATGCCCTAAACGCGCGCCAATCATCATTCCGAAGACCGTATACAACAACAACGGTTCGAGCCATTGCTGGTTGAGGTTTTCGCGTTGGAACATACGTTGCACGATTTTGTAACCGATGGTATATCCGATGAGAAACATCAGCGCATACCATCTGATTTCTTTTGAGCCGATGGAGAAGATTGCCGGATCGACTGTCCATGTGATTTCTAAGATTGTCATATTGTAGTTTTCAGTTTTCAGTTTTTCAATACACTATTTTTTACTTCGTAAAAGAACTCCTCCTCGCTCGGCATAGCCCGCAAGCGGTCTCTGCTCTCGCTTCGTTCGTCGTTTCACTATTTTTTACTTCGTAAAAGAACTCCTC
>CAYUAK010000081.1:0-21942 GCA_964442765.1 uncultured Tannerella sp.
TGGTTCCTGTACCCAGGATAGCGGCAAAACCGGGATTATGCCCAAGCAAGCACGCGCCGAACCCATCAAATCCATTGCCGCATCAATTTGGGCATTGGGAAAGATGGGACGTATGGCATCACGGATCACATCATATTTGTCTTCATATACTCCTGCACCGTAAAAGGCAATTTCCTGCACGTCGGAAGGATTGAAATTTTCGGGAAGATTGGGTTCCAATATCTCATAAAGATTTTTACTTCCCGGATAACAGGGGTTGTAGCCTTCGGTGTCAAATTCCCGCGTATGGCAGGAACGATCCACCAAGCACCAGGATGTCTTGGTGGATCCGCTGTCTGCAATTAAAATCATGGTTGATTTTTTAATTCGTTTGCATTTTTTTGGATTTTACGCACAGCCTCGGCAATTTTTTCCATATCCTGCTTTGAACCGAGCAATACATTTTGGCTGATCCAAAGCGCCTGTTCGCTCAGTTTGACGTTTTGCGGACAATTGATCCGTTCGAGCCATTGCTTCATGGTTTTTTCGCCGTAAACTTTCAGATAATGCGGGTTTTTGGCTAATGCCTGCACATACGGGTCTTTGTCTAACTGTCCGTATCCGGTGCTGGTATCAATTCCTTCCGCCTTCAATGCTTCCATAAATCGGGCGCGACTCATGCCTGCAAAACCTGCCTTGTCGTAACGGAACATATACAGGTGATACGATATATTGGTAGTACCCGGGTAGGGTTTGGCGGGATAAATACCATTAACATCTTTGAAAAGACTGTTTAAATAATACGCATTTTCAGTTCTTTTTTTATCCTGTTCCTGAAAACGGGTCATTTGCGCTAATAGCATTCGCGATTGCCATTCGGTCATTCTACTGTTGGTTCCGCGTGTGCCTTCACCCGTTCCAAAACCGGCAGTGTTTTCCGTTTGCCCTTGATGATGAAAAGCATAGCAAGCCTTGTAAAAATCGCTGTCGTTCGTAGTAACAGCGCCGCCTTCGGCACAGTTCAGGTTTTTGGTCGATTGAAAACTGAAGGCTCCTCCGATTCCCCACGAACCTACTTTTTTCCCTTTCCATTCCGAACCGGGCGCCTGACAGGCATCTTCTATGACCGGAAGTTTGTGCTTTTGAGCTAAAGCTACTATTTTATCAAGGTCGGCAGGTACTCCGCCCATGTGAACCGGCATCAATACCCTGGTTTCCTTAGTGATGGCTCTTTCCATTTTTTTAGTATCAATCTGGAAGCTATCAATATCGGTATCCACCAATATTGGCAAAGCATAGTTTAGCACTACCACATTATAAGTTGCTACAAAGGTGTATGCCGGGATAATAACCTCGTCGCCGGGGCCTATTCCCAATGCACCTAACATGGCATATAGAGCGGTTGTGCCGCCGGAAGTGCCGAGAGCATGTTTCATCCCCATCATACGGGCGTATTCCGCTTCGAATTTTGCGGTCACATCTCCGTCTAAACGTCCCCATTTATTACTGTGCAGTACTTCAAGCAATGCCTGTTCTTCCGTACTGTCATAAATTGGCCATGAGGGAAATTTTCCCTTAAAGGTTTTTTGACCACCTAATAAGGCAGGTTTATCGTTTTGAAAATAAAATTCCATATTAATGATTTTTTAAAAGATTATTTTTTCAATTGACTTGCATTTTTTTGGATTTTACGCACAGCGTCAGCTATTTGATCCATATCGCGAGTTGATCCTAAAAACATGGTTTGACCGAACCAGAGCGATTCTTCGCCGGTGAGTTTGTCGTTTTGCGGACAATGATTTCGTTCCATCCATTCGTTCATGGTTTTTTCGCCGTATATTTTCAGGTAATGCCTGTTTTTTGCCAATCCTGTTACATACGCTTCTTTATTCAGAGTGCCGTAGCCTGCCCATGTTTCAATACCTTCCGCGCTCAATGCATTGATGAACTGTTCGCGTGTCAAACCGGCAAAATGTGCTTTATTATATCGAAACATATAGAGATGGTAAGAAACGTTGGTAACGCCGTCGTATAATTTGGCGGGAGTAATACCTGGAATTTCGCTGAAAAGTTTGTTCAGATAAGCAATATTCTGTCTCCTTCTTTTGTCCTGCGCTTGCAAACGAACCATTTGTGCCCTGAGGATATTGGCCTGAAATTCTGTAATACGGCCATTCGTTGCACGGGTGCCGCCCTGGCCGGGAGTAAAGGATGTGCCTCTTCCACCTTGTCCCTGGTTATGAAACCGGTAACAGGCATCAATTAGCTCCTCGTCGTTGGTGATAATAGCGCCGCCTTCACCGCTGTTTAGGTTTTTGGTCGATTGGAAGCTGAAAGCGCCTCCTATCCCATACGATCCCACTTTTTTCCCTTTCCATTCAGAGCCGGGGGCCTGGCAGGCATCTTCTATCACCGGAAGATTGCGTTTTTGCGCAATAGCCATGATCTGGTCAAGGTTTGCTGGAAGACCGCCCATGTGTACAGGTATCAGTACCTTGGTAGCCGGCGTGATGGCTTGTTCCATTTTTTGCGGGTCTATCTGGAAGGTCTCGATGTCGGTATCTACCAAAATCGGCAACGCATAGTTGAGAACTACGACGTTATAGGTAGCCACAAAAGTGTATACCGGGATAATCACCTCATCGCCGGGGCCTACTCCAATAGCGCCCATCATGGTATACAAAGCGGTTGTTCCGTTGGCAACGGCAAGGCTATGCTTCATACCCATCATTTGTGCATATTCCGCCTCAAATTGCGCGGTTAAATTGCCGTCCAAGCGCCCCCATCTGCCCGATTTGATGGCATCTATCAGAGCTTGCTCTTCAGAGCCGTCGTAGAAAGGCCATGATGGGAAACTACCCGGATGCGCCTTTGGCCCGCCCAATAAGGCGGGCATGTCGGAATCACTACCAACGATGGGCGTGATATTCCCGAATCTCCCTAAAGCTGTCGAAGGCGCCAACACCAATCCTGTTCCTGCCACCGCCGCTGCTCCCAAAAATTTTCTTCTGCTAATTGGTTCCATTTGATTATATTTATGTGAATTATCTTAAATAGTTTAAGTAAGGAAGAGTTTTAAAAATAATCTTTAGCTCTGTGAATCTCTGTGCCCTCTGTGTCTCTGTGCTAAAGACCGGTTTTTAATGGATATCGTCTTATAAATTGGCCATCAATTGAAGGTTTTGGTTGATAAGGTGCATGTCGGCATTGTTCGTTAATTGCCTTGGGCCGATTGCCATAAACCTTTCCACTTCATACCCGCCTCTGCATATCTGATCTTGCGAAACCAAATAGGAGTTACTGCCGTTTGTGCAACCAAGCGCCAGCGTATGCCCAAACTTGCTGTAAGCGCGCAGACGTAGGGATACTTCGCAAGAAACTTCAAAAGGTACGGGAATAAATACGATTGGTCCTATTTTTATAATTGTCTGATTATATGTAAAATACGATTCGCCCGTGTCGCCTTTTTCGTGAAGTGCGATGACGCCTTTCAGGTTATTCCTGTTGCCCGAAGTCCATCTTCCGGGTTCTCCCGCTTCCAATTTGGCCAATTCGCGCTTTGCCTCCTCTAAAGGCATGATTGGGGCGTGTGGTAATTTGACTGCCCCAGTAACTACCGATACTTCCTCTTCGCGATATGCACGGATATCTTTATAGGCGCGTACTGCATCGATAGCCGCAATTGCGCCAAGTTCGACCACATGTTTGATGTCACCTTTGTCCTCCCCGTTAGGCAAGCGCGGGCCGATATCGCCTTGCAACCCTTGCAAAAACATTGTTATTCCGCCCGATTCCTTTTCAAGCCGGTCGATCATACCTCCCGACCAGTCGCGCGTTATCTCGGTATTGATGCCGGCGCTCGTGCCATGCGCAGCATAGTGTACCATATTGGCAAAAGTCTTGCCGTCGTCTCCCTTAAAAGAAATAACCGTCATCTCTGCATCGTGAGGTCCCCATGGATTATTCGACAAAAGCACCCTGTCATTGGGCATCAGTTTACGCCGATTGATACCCACCTTACTATTTGTTATCCCGACGCCAACTGTTGCCGGTTTCAAATTTTGGACGGATGTTTTGGCTGCCGTTATACACTTAGGTATCAAAATCTGGTCGCAGTATTCGGTGTCTATAACCGGGGCTGAATGCGTATGCGTAGCAGTTAGTATCACATTGGCAGCCGGAACACCTGCGGCCTCGCCACACATCTTACGCAGCCTATCGGCCAACTCGTTGCCAAAAGACAGAATAGAAGCGCTCATAAACACCACTTTAACCTTTTCATATTCAACGGCTAATGCTGTTACTGTGAGGTCGTCATGCACAACCGTACTTGGCTTATCCGAGCCGTAACCCGATAATAAACAGCCTACTTTGGGCGTGATGATTTCACGCGCGATGCCTGCCTTCATTTTGCCTGCCGCAGACTTTTGCGCTGTATTTTCAGGCTTTGCTGCTAAAGCATTAGGAACGGCCACAGCCGCTACTCCTAATGCCGTATTACGAAGAAAATTACGTCTTGTTGCCATATATTTTGAATTAATAAAACTTAAGAATAAAGATTTTTTTATGCAAAGGTATTGATTTTTTTCAAATAAAAAACAAATTCAAAAAAAAATTTTTGCATTACTAAACAAAATGGACAGAGGAGATTTCCCTGCCAAATGATTGAATGTTGTTTTCAATTTTACGGATAACGTTTTCTTTCGTTTTTTTTGTTATTCTATAATAATTGATTATTCCACAACAGTTTCAGAAACTCTTGCCAGGGGAAAACTTCAATTTTGTTATCGATGAGCCGTTTGGTATCATCAAAAGTGACTGCTAACAGTTTGGCTGAAGGAAACTCTTCTCCGAAGGTGAGGAGTCCCTTAAAATCTTGCATCGACTTATGTTTTGAAGTTTTGATTTCGATTGCCCATTCGGCTTCTCCTATTACCAGGTCGACCTCCTTGCCACATTGTGTACGCCAGAAGTAGATATTCTTATACTTACTGAAATAGGAGAGAAAAGCGCGTACCTCCATCAAAATAAAATGTTCAAAAAAATGTCCAAACTCGGCGCTCCCTTCTTGTATGACTAACATTCTTCTAAGCGCGCGTGTAATTCCTATATCAAAAAAGTAGAATTTCGAACTTTCGATTGGGGTTCGTTTTATTCTTTTTGTGAAAGGGTTTAACATAAACCCTAATAAGGTGTCTTGCAAGATTTGAAAATAATCCCGCACAGTGACCGAAGAAATACCGCAATCGCGTGCAATGTTCGAATAATTAATCACCTCGCTGTTTGAAATGGCCGCAACCTCTAAGAACCGATGAAAGGCAGGTACTTTTCGTACTATCGCCTCCGCTTTTATTTCGTGAGCTATGTAGTCTAATACATAGCTTTCTAAGAATCGTGCGGGATAATTTGAAAAATAATGCTGAGGAATAAGTCCATGATTCATCGCGCGTAACAAATCAAACCCTTCACCAATCTCGTGCGTGGTGAGCGGAAACATTTCATAACGCCAAGCGCGCCCCCCCAACAAATTGGCTTTCATTCTAATCAGTTTTCGGGCTGACGACCCGCAAAGAATAAATTTTGAAGCGGTGTTTTCAATACACCAATGAATCTCGTCTAATAATCGGGGAACTTTCTGAATCTCATCAATGATAACTAATTCGGGCTTATTAGCGGCGATTTCTTCTCTTAGCAGTTCGGGTTTCAGTTCGTATTTTTGTGCAATATTTGTTTTAAGCAGATCAAGATATACAGCATCCTTGAATGCGTTTTTCAAAAAAGTAGTTTTGCCCGTTTTCCTTGCTCCCCAAAGGAAAAAAGCGTTATGAATACTGACATCAATCTTTAAAATTCTTACCATTTTTTAAACCGGTACTTTAAATATTATTCCATTTTTTTAAGGTGCAAAGATAACGCTTTTCGAGATATATACAAAATTATCTTTGCATCGTCGAACTTTTAAAGAGTGAGCTATCACGTTCCATTTAAAATCAAAATATGCTATAGGTACAGAAATAATGCACTTTTCGTAAAAAATGCGTACATTTGCATCCATTTTTTAATGATTGTACGATATGTTTAGAGTTAGGAAGACTTGGGAAGATGCCGCCTCCCAGATTGGCGCATTTAATGATTTGGGAAATGCAAAAAAAGTTGTTGATGAGAATCCGGGTTTTTATGTTTTTGACGCTGAGGGGAAAACGGTTTATCCTGTTGAGGTCGCGCCTCCGGTAGTTACTCCTCCGCAGAACCAATCCGGCGCAGTAAACGAAAAGTTGATTTGGGATTTCCTTAAAATGAAAGGGTTAAATGATTTTGCAACTGCGGGAATCATGGGAAATCTCTATGCCGAGAGTACCCTGTTATCTAATATTTTAGAAAACAAGTATAAACAGTTGTTAGGACACACCAACGACAGTTATACCAAAGGCGTTGATACCGGTACCTATACAAACTTTGTTCGTGATTCAGCCGGTTATGGCTTAGTGCAATGGACCTATTGGAGCCGGAAAGAAAATCTGTTTAACTTTGCGCGTTCAAAGAAAACATCCATTGGCGATTTGGGGATGCAGTTGGACTTTTTCTGGGGTGAGATACAGGGTTACACTTCAGTAATGAACAAGTTGCGGACGGCAAACTCGGTATTAGACGCCTCAAATGCCGTTCTGTTAGAATACGAAAAACCGGCTGACCAATCGGAAGCCGCACGCAATAAACGGGCCGGATTTGGACAGATTTACTATTCAAAATATGCCCTGATAACAACATCTGCTGCGAAGACACCCGCCGAAGACCAAAAAAAAAATGACTTTTTCAAAGTCTTGATAAATGTTATTTCAAGTATTTTCAAGTCTAAGAAATAACGATTATCCTTATAGCACCTTTATGTTCGCTTCGCGGATTTTTTTGTCGGAAATGGTGGAGGGGCTTCGGAATAGCATTTCTTCGCCGGAGCCGGTTTTGGGGAAGGCGATGACTTCGCGGATGGAGGCTTTTTCTTCTAGTATCATCATCAGGCGGTCGATGCCCCAGGCGATGCCGCCATGTGGGGGTGCACCGTATTGAAAGGCATCGAGCATGTGTCCGACGCTTTTTTCCGTGCTTGCCTTGTCGAAGCCCATATTGCGGTAGGTGGCTTCGAGCAGGTCTTTGCGGTGTGCGCGGATAGAGCCACCGCCTATCTCATAGCCATTCAGGACAAAATCGTATTGCTGGGCAAGGATGTTTTCGAGGTTGACGCC
Source organism: uncultured Tannerella sp. (assembly GCA_964442765.1). Taxonomy (GTDB): domain Bacteria; phylum Bacteroidota; class Bacteroidia; order Bacteroidales; family Tannerellaceae; genus Tannerella. The sequence continues at coordinate 7,221 of CAYUAK010000081.1, forward strand.
GTTCAAGTGGTCTTGTATGAACTCGCTTTTTGGCATCGAAAAGGGGTTGTGCGAGAATGTCCAGCCACCCTCGTCGGTTTTTTCAAACTGCGGAAAATCGACGATCCAGGCGGGGTGAAGCTCTTTGGGCTGGATGAGATTTAACATCTTGCCTAACTCAGAACGGACGGCGCTCAGGGCAGTGTTTGCTGTTTTGTAATCGGCGGCTGAGAAAAAGATGATGTCGCCGATTTCCGCCTCGGTTCGGTCGATGATTTCGCGGCATATTTCTTCGCCAAGATACTTGATGATAGGCGATTGCAACTCATTTTCTTTGACGATGATATAAGCAAGTCCGCCTAATCCGTTCTCCTGTGCCAGGGCGGTGAGTTTTTCTATTTGTGTTTTGGTTATCTTCGTCGCTGTCTGGTCTTTGGATATTTTTATGCACTTGACGATGCCGCCTGCCTGTATCGGATTGGCAAAGACTTGGAAGGTTGTTTTCTTAACAATATCCGTAATATCAGCCATTTCCAAGCCGAACCGCAAATCGGGGCGGTCGGTGCCATACTTTTCCATCGTATCCTTATAGGTGAGTATTCGGAAGGGGTACAGTTTCCATTCTTTGGCATAGATACGGTTGACTATTTCGTTGAAAAGGTTTGTGTTCAGGGTGATAATATCCTGCATGCTCACGAAGGACATCTCGATGTCTAACTGTGTGAACTCTGCCTGCCGGTCGCCGCGCGAGTCTTCGTCACGGAAGCATCGGGCAATTTGAAAATAACGGTCATAACCGCTCACCATCACCATTTGCTTGTATTGTTGTGGCGATTGGGGCAGGGAGTAGAACTTGCCCGGAAATTTCCGGCTGGGTACGATAAATTCTCTGGCGCCTTCGTCGGTGCCTGCCGACAAGATAGGCGTCTCTATTTCAAGGAAATTATTGTTATTCAGCGCCTCCCTGATAAGGAAAACAACTTTGTGACGGTTCACTATCGCCTTATGGGTGGAAGGATAACGGTGGTCAAGGAATTTATATTTCAGCCGCACACTCTCCGCTACTTTGTTCGCCTTGCGTATTTCAAACGGCAATGGTTGTGCAAGGTTCAGTATATCAATCTGCCGAGTGTCTATTTCTATTTCGCCGGTTCGTATCTTTGGGTTGAAGTCTTCGGGGTTTCGCTTGATGATTTTCCCTGAGACCATGATGACTGATTCCGGGGTCAGCTTGGCTATCGTATCAAAATTGGACAGGTTGCTTCGGGTTGCCCTCACTTGAAAAATTTCCTGATGGGCATCGCGCAGGTCGATGAATATCAGTTCGCCATGGTCGCGGACGCTAGCTACCCATCCGGATAAGACGACGTCATCGAACAGGTTGATTATCGAAATCTCCGACATCTGATGCGTCCGGTATTGTTCTTTTAATAAAACAACATCCGAGCTGATACCTTTGGCGTGAAGAACCACCTTTTCCGCTTCGGACACCGGGGCAAACGATGCACTTTGTTGTTGCTTTTGCGATAGCTTTTCTAAAATCCGCTCCCGGATTACTTTTCCGGAAACCGCATTACCTGTCGCCTTGCTCACGCTGCCTATTAATACGCCGATTTTGGCCAAATTGCCGCCCTGAATAGCTTCTGTTACAGATATATTATTGGAAAGCGCTTCTTCGATTTTTTCGTCTAATAATTCTACCGAAACGCTTCTTTCGTCAACAAAAACCTTATAGTCGAAGGGTTTATCTTCAACCCAAAGTCGGATGGCTTCTTGCAGTACTACGATAGAGATTTTCTGCTGTTTATAGGCTTCAAAAATATAACTTATCGCATCGACATCTTTCAGTGACGTATACTCGTTTTCTTTTAAGTTGTTTACTAATGTTTTAGCAACAAAAAGCGGGTCGTTCAATTTTGCGTTTAATGCGGTGAAGAGGGTTGAGCGCTCGGTGGCGGAGGTGAAAAACTTGGCATCCTGCGGACGCATACCCGCCTTTATCAGAACCGTTTCGATGGCAAAGGGCAGTAAGGATTCGTCTATCGGGTTTTTGGCTATGGCATCTGTGATATTGAGTAATGGTACATCGGGGTCAAGTGTATAGCGATAATCGGCAGCAAACTCCTTCTTACGCATCGTTTTGGTTTGTTTGGTGTCCGAATTAAACAGAACCGTCGTCTGGTCGGGGCGAAATTCATCGTGCGCGATAAAGTAATTCAACTGTTTCTCTACCTCATTGGCAATGGCTTCAATCATGAACTTGAAGGAGTTGAGGTTTTTTATTTCCGTGCGGGGGTTGAGGCTGGCATCTCCTACCTTTCTTAATGAAACGCTTACATCCGATTTAAATTCACCTTTTTCGAGATTTGCCTCCGATATCTTGATGGATTGAACGATACGCTGCAGGTTTTGAGCATAGATAGCCACGTCCTCCATGACATGGATACAGGGTTTGGTGACCACTTCTATCAGTGGAACGCCCGATTTATTGAAATCGACTAAGGTATGATTTTTCTCATGCACCAGCTTAGCGGCGTCTTCTTCGATGTGTACCTGCTCCAAATCGACTTTAAAAACCGTCCCGTCGTTCCGGTAACAACAGATACTGCCATCCGGAATGATGGGTTTCCGGAATTGGGTCAGTTGATAATTGTTGGGTAAGTCGGGGTATTCGTAATGTTTTCGATCCCAGCAGACAATTTTATTTTTAAAGGTAGAATGAACGGCTTTTCCGAAGCGAATGGCTTTATAGACAGCCTCTTTATTCAGTACCGGTATTGTGCCGGGCTGGCCTGTACATCCTGAGCATATATGAACATTGGGCGCAGCGCTCTCGGAGTTGGCGCAAGGGCAAAAAAGTTTCGTTGTCGTATTCAAACGGATATGCGTTTCAAGTCCCAATACAACTTCGAGGTTGCGGTCTGATAATCTCTTCTGTAACGATTGAATATCCATTATAGCAGTTGTTTTAAAGTGTTGGCAAAGTGAAGGATTATGTCTTCGCGGTTTTTATTGGCGGTTATTTGGATGCCGGCTGGGGTGGTGAGGGTTGGGAGGCCACCGAGGCTAAATGTGGGGGACAGGCACAAGGTAGAGACGTGGCGCGCCGCGTCTCTACAAGTGGTGGTGACAGGCGACAACAGGATGTTCACGTTCTGGAAATCGGAATCTAAATGAGCTAATATTGCGTGTCGTAATTGGGTTGCTTTCAAATACATATCCTCGTCGTAGCCGCGGGAAAGGGCTTTGATTCCGCCAATGATCCATTCCTTGGTATTAGCGGAAAAATTTTCGGCGCGGGTTTTTTTGTAGCAGTCTTTGTTGGATGAACTGATGGCTCTGGCACCGTACAGGCAACCGTCAAATCGGGCAAAGTTGGAGGCTGTTTCTGCCATTGTTAATACATAAAATACTGAAGTCAAGACAGAAACGTCGAAGAAGTCTAAGGGTTTGATTTTTATTCCTTTTGCGGATAGGATGTCTAACATTCTCTGAAAATCGTTTTTTGTAACGTCATCTATAAAGTCGTTATCTATGAAACTTTTATAGTAACCTGCAACGATTTCTTTTTCTGGAAATTCGGGGTTAAAAACGGTTTCGGGAATAGGCGTTGAAGCGTATGTCGTTGGGTCTTTCGGATCTTTGCCGCTCATCGTATTGAGCAGGATACGAATATCTTCCAATGAGGTGGTCAAGGTTCCGATGCAATCGGTAGAGGAAGCGTTAGCTATCAAGCCGCAACGGGAAATCCTTCCGTAAGTGGGTTTCATTCCATATATTTTGTTAGAGCCGGCAGATTGTCGGATAGCGCCGTCGGTATCTCCGCCTATCGAAAAAGTTGTTAAACCTTTCGCCACATTCATCGCGCTGTCTCCATTTGTTGCTTTGCTATATTGTGTGCTTTCACTGATAGCGCCATGTCCGAAGCTGTCTCCCTTTTCTTTAACAATGGGTATCGCGCCGGCGTTTATCAATTTTTGGACAGCAGTAGCGGTATAAGGCGCAACATACTGTTTGAGAAAAACTGAGCTGCCTGTCGTGATGCTGTTTTGCAGTAATAGTACATCCGAAATACCGAAAGGGATACCCTCAAGCAGCCCGATGGGGTGGCCTGCTTTTATTTTCTCATCTACCTGCTTTGCCTGGGCGAGCACTGCTTCCTCCAAAAGCAAGTTGACCGAATTATACGGGTTGGCGCTCAACAAAGCCATTTTTTCCTGCACTAAATCTTTGCAGGAGACCTTTCCAGCCGCTAAGTCGCGGTGTATGGTTTTAATCATCGAATCCATCATTCTTCAATTACTTTGGGTACAACTAAATAATTATCTTTTTGGCTGGGGAAATTAGCGATGATAAGGCGTTTTTCCGTTTCTGAAGCCTCAATCACGACGTCTTCCCGCAAGTCGTCCGTTGTTACTGCGTTGCCTGATAAAAGGCTTGCCAGTTCATTCCCGTTCAAGTCCATTTTAACATCTCGAAGCGTATTAAAAAGATTTTCAACAGCTTCCGAAGTAGTAGCGCCCTCAATGTTAGAGAGCGTTTCGAGTGGCGTCAATTCATTCATAGTTTTTTCTTCTAAAAAAGACTGCAAAGTTATTCTATCCTGCAAAAACAGCCAAATCTTTTCGTCGTTTTTTTAAAATTAGCTAATTTTCCTATATCTTTTTCTTTTGCCAAGTGGCTAAACGCAGGTACAATACGCTCCCGACAAGGAGGCCGGCAAAGTAGACGATTTCGGCGGTCATGCAGAAATGTACCGGCAGTTTATAATGGACGCCGGCTAAATAGACATGCAGGGCATACAGAACTAATACGCCTAACTCAAGTACCAATGCCGATTTAGTGTTGCCCGTACCGGAAATACCGTTGAAATAGGCGCCGGCTATCGAACTGATAATCAAGGCCACAGCAATGACGTAGATGGATGGTACTGAGCCTTCCAATAAAGATAAATCGTTGGTATATATAGTAATAATACTTTTTGCAAACAGACAGAGGGCCAGAACGAAAACCGCCATCAGGATAAACGAAAAACGGGAAATACGACGGATAAGTGACATCACTTCCTTCACTCTTCCTTCGCCAATGAGATTGCTTACTAAAGAGTTGGTAGTGGCCGAAAGGGCATTCAACGGGATAAACATAAAGATATAAACGCTGCGTACAATATTGGCGATGGCTAAAGCATGATGCCCCTGCCGTTCAATAACGACAAAAAACAGGAAATAGGTCCCCATCGAAATGAAATATTGAAACATGGTATAGACAGAAATACTTAAGACCTGTTTCAATAAACCGAAATCAATAGCGCTTATTCGTGAGAAACCGTATTTTTTGTAGTCGATTAATATATATGTATAGCCGACTAAAAAAAGGACGGCTACAAATCCTGACAGTACCGATGCAATAGCCGCACCTTCGATGCCCATTTTCGGGAAGCCACAGTTTCCGAATATCAATAGCCAGTCAAAAAAAACATTGGATATTGCTAAGACGATAGCGTTTAGTGTCAAAACTTTCGTTTTAGTGATGCCTACATAGAAGGCGCGTAACATGACCGAGATCGAATCAAAAAACAGGCAGCACATACGCCATTTGACGTAAGTCATCGTAGCCTCCCATATCACTTCGGACGAAATCATGACTTGCAACAAATCACCTGATAGAAAGAAAGATAGCGTAAAGACAATCAACGCTAATGCTAAAAGGAAAATCGTTCCATGCATCAAAACGGGACCTATAGCGCTCAACTGTCGCTCACCGTTACGTCTGCTGATGATGATTTGGGCGCCTGTACTGAAACCAAAAAAAATGGTGAAAAAACATACATAATAGATACCGCCCATTGCTGACGCGCCTAATTCGACTTCCCCGACATGGCCAAGAAAGGCGGTGTCGGTGACGTTGATGATGTTTTGAGCCAGAAATCCAATCATGATTGGATAGCTGACTTTCCATATATGACTGTTGGAATAGGGTTGCATCTGAGGTGATGATATTTTGGCAACGGCAGGGATGCCGTTGTACTTTGGTAACAGCAGGGATGCCGTTGTTACTTTTAGGTGGGAAAAATGACGGTTGGTTGGAATGTCTTGGCCTCCTCGAACTCCATTTGTGCGTAGGATACGATGATGACTAAATCTCCCGGTTGTGCTTTGCGGGCGGCTGCTCCATTGATACAGATAGCGCCCGAACCGCGTTTTCCCCTGATAACGTAGGTAACGAAACGCTCGCCGTTGTTGATATTCAATACGTGAACTTTCTCATATTCAATCAGGTTGGCAGCGTCCATAAGGTCTTCATCAATGGCTATACTGCCGATGTAATTAAGATTGGCATCCGTCACTGCTACCCGGTGGATTTTCGATTTCAATACTTCAATAGTCATTACTGTAATTTATATTTAACGTTGTCAATAAGTCTTACCTCTCCACAAAAAACGGCTATACAACCTATCGGTGTATCGGAATCACTCCACCCCTTTACGGGTTGTAATGTTTGATCATCAACTATTTCAAAGTATTCTACACGCAAGCAGGGTGTTTGGTTCAACGTTTGAATGACCCATTCTCTTACTTCCTGTACGCTTTTTGACGGTGCAAAGTTAATACTTTCCTGTAGAGTTTTAGCTATGGCCGGCACATAAAACCTTTGTTCGGGCGTCAGTCGCATGTTACGACTACTCATGGCAAGCCCGTCGCTTTCGCGTACAATAGGGCAAGCTATAAGGTTTATCGACATGTATAACTGCCTGATCATTTTGCAGATAACGGCTATTTGCTGAAAATCTTTTTCTCCGAAATAGGCGTTATCCGGCTCGATGATATCGAACAACTTGCTTACTATCTGCGCTACCCCGTTAAAATGTCCCGGCCTTTGAGCGCCTTCCATTACTTCGGCAATCGTTCCAAGGTCGAAAAGACGGGTATCGGGTTCGGGGTACATCTCATCTTCGGAAGGGACAAAGACAATATCGCATTCTGTCGCTTCGAGCAACGCGGTATCCTTGGGAAGTGTTCGGGGATAAGCCTTGAGGTCGTTTTGGTCGTTAAACTGGTTCGGGTTGACAAAAATACTGACGACGCAAACGCCATTTTCCCGCTTACAACGCGCTACTAAACTTAAATGTCCATCGTGTAAAGCGCCCATGGTTGGAACGAACCCAACCGTTTTTCCCTGCCCTCGATAATGGGACAACACTACTCTTAATTCGTTAATAGTATGTATAATAACCATGTTAAAAAGAATGTTCGGACTGCTTAAAATTCAAAAAATCTATTCATTTCAGACTGCAAAGCAACAAAATAAAAATTACTATTTCAATAATTCGTAAAAAATATTTGATTATCATCTCAATTTTTTTACTATCTTTGTGCCGTTTTTTTCACTAAATACTAAAGAATGGACGCAAAGCGCATTTTGTTTATAACTCAGGAAATAGCTCCGTATTTGCCTGAAACAGAGATTTCAAGAATATGCAGGAACTTGCCTGAGGGCATTCAAGATCGTGGGCGTGAGATACGCACTTTCATGCCCCGCTATGGACTAATCAATGAGCGAAGGAATCAATTGCACGAGGTGATACGACTTTCGGGGATGAACCTAATCATTGATGATACAGATCATCCGCTGATTATCAAGGTCGCTTCAATTCAAGCAGCACGGATGCAGGTTTATTTTATTGATAATGAAGACTTTTTTCACCGAAAGGCTATCGGGGCTTATGAAGATGGGACTGAGTGCGATGATAACGACGAGCGTATCATTTTTTATGTAAGGGGCGTTCTCGAAACGGTAAAAAAACTCCGCTGGCTGCCCGACCTGATTCATTGTCACGGGTGGATGACAGCGCTCGCGCCTGTTTATCTGAAGAAAAAATACGGTGATGATCCAAGTTTTTCGGGCGCCAAGATTGTGTACTCCGTTTATGAAGATTCGTTCAAATCGTCATTGAGTAAAACGCTCCCAATCAAATTGAAACAGGACAGTATGTCCGACAGGGATATTCAATTATTGAAATACTCAACGGATTTTATCAGTTTGTCAAACCTTGCCATCCGTTATTCGGATGGTGTTATTCAGGGGAGTCCTACGATCCATCCGTCGATTTACGAATATATTGAAAAAGAGAACAAAATGTTCCTGCCCTTTCAGTCAGAAGAAACGTATATCGATGAATATAATGAGTTCTATAATAAATTAATGTCAACAAAAACAAGAAGATGATGAAACGAGGCGCTTTTCTTTTGTGTATTTTCACAGTATATCTATTGTGTTCATGCGACGATACCTTGACTAAAGTCGGAACGACAATACAACCGCCCGGCGATTTAATAACCGTATATACGGACACCTTTCAGATGAAAGCATCCACAGTCAGGTTAGATTCTATTTATGCCAAAACGTCCGATTGCTTGCTGGGCGAGATGTACGACCCTGTTTATGGCATTATCAAAGCCGATATTATTTGTCAATTTTATTGTGAAGAAGGCTTCCGTTTTAAGGACACGCCTTATAATAACAAGGTCGATTCGGTTGAGTTATTGATATTCTATCCCTTTTACGGCGCCGGCAGCTTGCCCGCTTACGGTGATACGCTGACGCCGATGCAGGTGACTGTTTATCCGGTCAACAAACCGCTAAAAAGGAACTTTTATACCAATGACCGTCCGGAGCTGTACTGCGATATGAGCCGCCCGTTAGGAAGCACTACCTATACGTTGTACGATTATACCGTTCCCGAAGATTTGCATGAATCACGCGAATATACTCCGATGATACGTGTTAGACTTCCTGCCGAGTTTGGGCAGAAATTCTACGATGAAACGCTAAATAATCCGTCTACCTTTGATGATCAAAACGCTTTCAACGAGTTTTTTCCGGGCGTCTATCTCACCAATACCTATGGTAGCGGATGCTTGGTACGAACGGTAGGCGAAAATATTGCCATTCGTATGTTTTACAGTGTTCCGCGCATCCCCGATGAAGAATCAAGCGACACGTTAGCGCTATCTGCGCAATGGTTTTATGTGTCAAAAGACGTTATTCAAATCAACCGGTTCGAAAACGACAAAATCGACCAACTGTTAGTTGACAACCCCACCCATACTTATATCAAAGCTCCGGCTGGCGTCTGTACAAAATTGGTGTTGCCTACCACCGAAATATCCAAAGAGATTGACATCAAAGACCGGTTTATTAACGGTTTTTCGCTTAACCTTAAATACTTGCCCGAAGACGAATGGGCTTTTGCCTGCGCTCCACCCGACTACTTACTGTTGCTGCCGGAAGATTCGGTTACCACGTTTTTTGAGAAGGGCAGCATCGAAAACAATGTCACTTCATTCGTGTCGTTTATGAACTATGACGCCTATTATATGACGAGTTACTCCTCGTCAACCGCCACCCCTTACGGGTATTCACCTTATAATCGAACATACTCATTCGGCAATATCAGCAATATGCTCAAGTCACATATCGACAACTCGCCCGATAAGGATTTAAGTTTGTTAGTCTTACCGGTGACCCGAAAGGCTACCAATTATAACAATACGTATTATACGACCGACATTACCCATAGCTTTAGTCTGTCAGGCGTTAAGATACGCACTGAGGCCGAGTTTATGAAAGTGATAGTTCTTTCGAGTAAGTATGAGAAATAGGTTTGCCTAAGGCTGCTCTTCAGCTCAGAGACACAGAGGACACAGAGTTTCACAGAGGTTTTTTTTCATAGCTACAAGATAATAACTTGCTATCCGTCGCACATACGCATCATGTTATCAGTCTTTTACTTTCATGAAACGAAGGGATTTTGTGATAAGGCGGGGTAAGGGTTGGCGGTCGTCTTTGTTTTTGAGGTTGAGATAAATCCCAAAGCGTTTCAGGATAGGGATTTTAAAAGTCTCTACAAACTCAACTAACGTACCGTCCGGGTCTTCCACGTAGGAAAAATGCCCGTCCGCTTCGCCCATTTGAAAATCGACGCCACTGTCGCACACAAAAGGATGTCCTAATGCTTGGGATTTTTTTTGGATATCTGCCATGTTGCGGATATCAAAGCAGATATGAATAAAGCCGGGGTCGCCCCACCAACGGTTTTCGTATAACCTGACAGGCTTCCTGTCAATCGCTTGAACTAATTCGATATGGGATGTCCCCATCACTTCACACAACGGCCCCTGTAAGGGTTTCGATGGTTTTAACATCATCCGGCGCAATGGTTTTTCTCCTCCGGGAACCTGTGTTAAATCCTCAAATACACCCGTTTCATCGTATTCAATGACGTCATATCCAAGCAATTGTCCGAAAAAACGGGCTGAGGTTTCTAAATCGGAAACACCAATAATGACGCCATTAACACCTCCTGTTGGCTTGTCAACCTTTGAAAAGATATAATCGTCTTCCTCTATCTGAAAGAGGTTGCCATACGGGTCGTACATGAAAAAGTGCCGCTTACCCGCCGGATTTAAATCTATTGCTCCCAACAGTTTAGCCCCTGAGATATTCATTAAATGCCTTAATGAAAGCTCGATATCCGAACTCTTCACTTTACAGGCCACAATACCGATGTCGCCGAGACGAGGCTTTTCGGTTAGATACCTCAGAGTCCGTCCTTTCGGTTGCCATATCTCAAACCCGCCCCCGCCGCGAAGGTTTATCGCTAAGATAGCATGACGCGGTTGGGGATGGCCGCCCGTATAAGGAAGCATCCTTTCAGCAACTCCGTCATCGTCCAATATCTTTATATCACATCCGAAGGCTTTTCGATACCAGTTGAAAGCCTCTCTCGTATCGGCCACGCCGATTCCTACCTGTTGTAATCCACAAATAACCATGCGTCTAATTAAGAATTATGAACTTTCCTTGATGTAAAAATTAAAATAAAGTGTCGCTTTTTTTTCACTTCGTAAAAAGACTCATTCTTTGATTTTTACATTATTGTATGTTCGAAGTGAAGCAATTAAGAAACGAAGTTCGCTTTTTTTCACTTCGTAAAAAGACAACATTGAATATTTTTTTTGAGGATAGTTCACGAAGTGGAAGCAATTAAGAGAATAACCTAAAACCCTAACAGTAATTATATTCAGATATATGATTAAGCACTAACCACTATTTTAGGTAGCCGATACCTTGCGTGCCAGCCAATAAAAAAGCGGGGGAGCAAATTTTTTCAGATAAACCATTAAGAGGTCTTTACCGCCAATCAGTTGCCGATGTTTACCTTTATGGATAGCTCTCAGGGCTATTCGGGCGCATTTGTTCACATCCATGCCGTTGGCTTGTCCGACATCCATCATCGAATAGGTCGAGCCATCGCCAATCAGCGCATTTTGACTGATAGGTGTATTGATACGTCCGGGGATGAGAAATGTCACTTTGATAGAGGGGTTTTCTAATTCCAAGGCTTCATAAAAACCGAATAATGCGTGTTTGGAGGCACAATAAGCCGAGCGTAAAGGGAATCCGAACAACCCTGAGATAGAAGATGTTATAGAAATATGAACCGGCTTGCCGTTAAGTAACATACCGGTTAGGCGCTTTGTAAAGTAAACGGGGCCAAAAAAATTGGTTTCCATAATCGCTCTATCAACCGCGAAGTCTGTTTCTAAGGTTAATGAGCGTTGCGAAATGCCCGCGTTCAAAATCATATAATCAAAAAAGACGCACTCTTTCAAAAGTGTTTCAACAAAAAGGTCTATGGATTGTTGGGCCGAGAAATCGACGTCGAATAGCCGAATCGAACAGTCGGATTGTCCGGATAAACTTTTCCGTATTGTCTCACACTTTTCACCAACGGCTTTTAATCTTTCTACGTTTCGTCCTGTAAGAAAAAGATTGGCCGATGATTGCGCCAATAACAGGGTTATGGCTTCGCCTATCCCCGAATTTGCCCCTGTAATCAGGATGGTTTTGTTATTAAATTGCGTGACTTTCATCAGTTTCATCGCTTTAATTGTTAGTTTTAAAGCGCAAAGTTATAAATTTCTTTCAAATCGAAGCGTTATGGACAAAAAAAAGGTCGCCCATTTGTGTGAGCAACCTCTTTTCGCTATTGCGTTTTTTACCAAAGACGCAATACCTGTGAATTTAAACAACTAGTTACCTGAGACTAATCAACCTGTAACCTTGAATTTCGATCCGTTCTTCCCATGAAAGCTTTACATACACCTTTATCCATGGCAGAACGAGTGATGTGAATTGAATTAAATGGAAAAGGTCCTTACTAAGATGGTGTTTTATTATTAGTTTTCGCTTATAATCATACGTTTCAGCTATCCCTGCTTTGGGCAGGTCTTCCTGAATTTGAAATTGAAATTTTTCTCTGTTCATAAATAGCCTCAATTTTGGTGCAAAATTACAAACTCTTTCTCAATAAAAAAACAGTATTTATTACAAATCTGCAATTACTTCTAAACATAATTTACCTATATATTTATTTAAATAAAATTTTTTTATTGAAATAGTCCATACTATCTGAATTTGTGTTGTTTCTCATAAATTTGATTTTTGATTAATATAATTTTTGTAAATAAATGGCGATTTTTGCTAAAATGAGAGGATTTTTCTCTTTTTTATCAATCGATGGACGGTTGTCATTGGTAGCCCCGGGCATGTGATAAATCCCCTGCAAAAAAGAGTGATGACGAAACAGGTCGCCGTCATTGTGAGCGAATCGAAGCAATCCGGAGAGCCTGATAGTGTGCGGATTAATGACTTCGTCATTATAAGTCCCTAATGAAAACAAGTTTTCAAACAGGCAAAAATGACAAACAAAGATCCCCCTTAATTCCCCTCCTTTGGAGGGGGCAGGGGGTGGTGGGCAGAGGGATGTTTCTTTTTGTATGTCATTCTGAACATTCCTCATGTCATTCTGAACATTCCTTCTGTCATTCTGAAATGACCGTCTATAAAAAAAACAGGTCGGACATCTTATCCTGCCATAGCGTAAAGAAGTCCTCCTGAGCAGAATCACAGCGCTGCCCGTCAGTGACGGCAAATGCGCGCTCTTCTATTTGCGTGACACCCCGCCTCAAAGGATGATTGCAGTCAGACAAAAAAACGGTTCAGTTCCAATTCAAACAGTTGCCGATGCTTCTTAACGATAACGCTCAAAATCACCCCAGCAAAGAAGCATTGAAGGGCGGCAAGCATCAGTATGCCGGAGACAATCAACGTCGGAAAACGGGGCACTAAGCCGGTTTGAAGGTATTCATTCAATACAGGTATAAACAGTATCAATGAGATAGACGCTACTAAAAGTGACAGTATTCCGAAAAAAGTAAACGGATGATATTCTCTGAATAATATCAAGATAGTGCGGATAACCTTAAAACCGTCTTTAAAGGTATGCAGCTTTGAAAAACTGTCTGCGGGACGCTCCCTGTAGGCAACGGGAATCTGCCGGATAAGAAAATTCCTGTCTAACGCATGAATCGTCATCTCCGTTTCTATCTCAAAGCCCTTGGTAAGTGCCGGAAACGTTTTCACAAACACAGGACTAAAAGCGCGAAAGCCACTCATCATATCATGCAGATCGGAACTAAACAGCCGGTTAATCATCTGTTTAACCATCCCGTTCCCTAAATTGTGAAAAGGGCGTTTATTCACTTGATAATAATCCCAAGTCAGCCGGTCGCCGATAACCATATCCGCCTGTCCGGTCAGTATGAGTTCGACCATCTCCTGTGTTCGTTCTACCGGATAGGTGTCGTCGCCGTCGATTAACACAAAACATTCGTCGTCTCTTCATTATAGCACGGGATAAGTATTGCGATTCGTGTCATTGTTGATGATAATTAGTTTCACGAATGATATACGCAGGCCGGTATTTGGTCTGTATAAAGATTTTACCGACGTATACCCCTATGATTCCGAGCATAAACAGGTTGATGCCGCCTATAAACAATACCGACAGGATAGTAGAAGCCCAGCCTGCTACCGCATGACCGACAGCCACGCACCAGAGGACATATACAAAATAAAGCATACCGAATACTACAAAGGCCGCCCCAAAAAACATGGAAACATATAACGGTTTGACGCTAAACGAAGTGATGCCTTGCAGCGCTAACTGAAACATTTTTGCCGCAGAATATTTCGTCTGTCCCAAAAACCGCGGTTCGGGCGTATAGTCGATTGCCTTCTTACGAAATCCTGCCCAGTAGACAACGCCACGAAGGAACAACTCCGATTCCTGAAAGCCCGTTAAGACATTAACCACCTTACGGTCAAGTAGCCTGAAATCGGCTATACCCTGTTCGACCGGCATATCGGATAGAAATCTTAAAATTTTACTGTAAAAGACAGAAGTATATTTTATAAAGAATGAAAGACGTTTATCATCGCGTCGACGGGTATAGACCATATCAAATCCCTGTTCCCAGTTGGTCAGCATTTCCGGTATTTATGAAGACGGGTGTTGCAGGTCGCCATCTAACGTAATAACACAGTCGCCTTTCGCTTGGTCCAATCCGGCCCGAAGCGCATGTTGATGTCCGAAGTTACGCGAAAACGAGATATAATATTCCAACGGGTCTTCTGTTGACATCGCCCGCAACTGTTCGAGCGTATCATCCGTACTGCCATCGTCCACAAAGATGACCTCATACCAATATTCGTTACTGAGTAAGCGTCTCCGCGATGCCGTATTGACAGAGAGAAAAAGCTCCCCTACCTTTGCCGCCGAAAACAAGACTGTAATAAGATAAAAAAGCATCGGCGCTATACGAGAAAACATTGCAAG
>CAYUAK010000082.1:0-1502 GCA_964442765.1 uncultured Tannerella sp.
TAAACACGCTAAAATAGCCCTTAGAATAAAAGGCGTGTCCCCGCCTTACCCTCTATTATACAGGAAAACGCGCCGAAAGGCAATGTGAAACATTACCCGGTGGCGCGTTTTCCTGTACCATAAGAACTGGTTTTGTTAGGATGATCTGTAGTGTCTATTTTCTGAATAACTTTTTCAAATCGATCCCTATCCCATTAAAATTAAAGCGTGAATTGCACAGTGGATACAGATTAACCGTCAAACCCTTGGCATGAGGGAAATTGGTCCCTGTAACGAAGCATTTTTGGATATTGAAAAGCCAAAATCAGTAATTTCTCCACTTTTTCCAATGGTGCGAACGGAGGATTCTTCGCAAATGCGAACAAATTGAGATAGCCTTGCAATCTGTCACGGTTAAACCCTGAATGAGCGTTAAGAAACTTTTTTAGTTTATCGTGGATGTCATTTATTGGGTCAAGCGGGTTTTCAGAGTCCTTAAGTCCTTTTATATCCCTTGCCAAGTATTCTTGGCTTTCGAGATTTAGCGCAGAAATAAGCTTCTTATGCGCTGTGCCCTTGTCGTGTACCAGTATTGAACCGGGTACGATGTGTTTCGAGAACGCTTGAAAGCTTTTCTTTTGAGTAGGTTGCCCAAAGCCTTCTACGAGGCAGACAACGTTTTGCTTGTCTGTGGCGGCACCAATGCAGATTTGATTGTGCGATAAACCCCGATATTTAGTACCATCCTCTTTGCGGTCAATCTGCGAGAAAACTACAGGGTAATAGGTTTCGTCGAGCCATATAGTCCCTGAAAGCACAATGGTTTGCTGATAATCCTCCAGTGTTATAAAGAGCTTCTTCAACCAGTATATCGACGTGGAAAAGGCGTTTCTGTTATTCCATGAGTCCGCATTCAAACTCAAATACCGGAACAAATTCAGACAATACTCCATCCACTCGCTGACAGATATTTTGTGTCCGTCAAAAATGGTACCCGTAGTTGGCAAGAATCCCTGCCCACAAGAACACAGGTATCGTTGGATCCCATTGGAGGTAAACCCCCGCTTCACGAACTTCTCAGAATCACAGTGCGGGCATTTTGCCGGGGCAAAGGAATTGACCATAGCAGCTTCGCCTGTTTCGCTGAGTCTTGGATGCCGAGCTGTATAGCGTTCTCTATAGTGTGCCAGCAAAAACTCTTGCGTCGCTGTCAAATCTACATCCCCATCCCACGGCGTTTTTCGCCGCGATTTACTTGCGCTTCTACAGATCACTTTCGCTTCCTCCGTCATAACAGAATATCTTCTATTATAACAGAAATATATCCACTGTGCAATTCACGCTTTTTATGATATTACCAGCTGTTACATGGAGGGCGAGTACGAAGGCAGTGACCTGGTTGATTTCGGCTACAACCGTGATCGGAAACGAGGCCATGAACAGATCGTTATCTCGCTGCTTTGCACAAAAGACGGATGCCCTGCCGCGTTCGAGGTTTTTCCCGGGAACACAAAAGACGAAAC
>CAYUAK010000083.1:0-4647 GCA_964442765.1 uncultured Tannerella sp.
AACCCCGCAATACCAGCGCCCACTACGATTACTTTCTTCATGTATTAAGTTTTAATGGGGTCAAAACCTTCGCCATAGACTCCCTGCACGTTGCATTGTGAGATAAAGGCTTGCGCATCAATGCTTTTGATAAGGCGGAATATCATAGAACTTTCCTTTTTCTTCGCCAACAGTACAATCACCTGTATCTGTTGTTTTGAAAAACCGCCACTTCCATTGAGGAGTGTGCAACTTCTGTCGAGGTTATGGAGGATACATTCAACGATTTCTTCGTGTTTTTGGGAGAAAATCATAAACTGTACCGATTGATTATTGGCATTCAAAACCTGGTCGAGGATATACATTTCGATAAACATGAAAACAAGCCCGAAAATAATTTTGTCAATATCGTGAAAAACTAAGTAAGATGAGGCGATGATAAAGAAGTCGCAATACAAAAGCGCCCTTCCGATAGACACATTTTTGTATTTATTGATGACACTGCCGATGATGTCCGTTCCTCCTGTGCTGCCGTTAGCTGAGAAGATGATGCCTAATCCTGCACCACACAAAGCGGCTCCAATGATAACCGACATGAAGGTCTCTTCTTCGATAATTGTTTTTCCTTCTAATAGCCATTCAAAGAATATCAAGGATAAGGTTAGTGATACGATACCGAATAAAGAGTTGATAACAAAGCGACGACCTAATATCTTGTACGCTATCAACAAAAGAATGACGTTGACAGATGCAAAAGTAACTGACACATGTATATCCGTCAAATAAAACACAAGTGAACCAATACCTGTCAGACCGCCCGGAACGATTTCATTGGCAAGTATAAAACCAACAAAACCAAACGCATAAAGAACAGTGCCTAATACGATCAGTACGTAATCTTTTAATGGGAAATAAATTCTTTTCATTTTATTAAGCCACGAATTACTTTTTTTAGCCTCGAATTACACGTTCTTCTTTTTCGGAACGGAAAAAATTACACGAATAAACTCTTAATTCTCAATTAAACTACGATGTTTACGATTTTATTCGGGACTACGATGATTTTTTTCGGGGTAGCGTCTTTGAGCCATTTCGCGGAGTTTTCGTTTTCAAGCGCTGCTTTTTCGATGTCTTTGCGTGATAAATCGGCAGGCAGTTGAAGGCTGAAACGGGTCTTACCGTTGAACGAAATAGCGTAAGTTACCGTTTCTTCAACTAAAAAGTCTTCGTTGAAGGCTGGCCATTTCGCATCGCAAATCGTTGTCTGATAGCCTGCTTTTTGCCATAACTCTTCGGCGATATGGGGGGCAAAAGGGGCTAATACGATTAACAAAGGCTCAAGGATTGTTCGTTTCTTGCATTTCAGACTTGTTAACTCATTGACACATATCATAAATGCGCTTACCGAAGTATTGAACGAGAAGTGGTCGATGTCAAAAGTGACTTTTTTTATCAGCTTATGCAACGATTTCAACTCATCGGCAGTCGGCAGCTCGTCCGTTACGCCCCATTCGCCTGCGTTACAATAATATAGATACCATAACTTTTTCAGAAAACGGGAAACGCCGTCAATACCATTCGTATCCCAGGGCTTGGACTGTTCCAGCGGGCCAAGAAACATCTCGTACATGCGTAAAGTGTCGGCGCCAAATTTTTCGATTATCACATCCGGTGTGACGACGTTGTACATCGACTTTGACATTTTTTCGATTGCCCATCCACAGATGTATTTGCCGTTGTCTTCAGTGATAAATCGGGCGTTTTTGTATTCCGGGTTCCATTGACGTAAGGCTTCGATATCAAGGACATCATTGCTAACCAAATTGACATCAACATGCAGAGGTGTCACATCGTATTGTTCCTTCAGGTTAAAGGAGACAAACGTATTCTCGCCTTTGATACGGTAAATAAAATTGGAACGTCCCTGAATCATCCCCTGGTTTATCAGTTTCTTAAAAGGTTCATCATCGCCTATAAAGCCGGTGTCGAAGAGGAATTTGTTCCAGAAACGGCTGTAGATAAGATGCCCTGTTGCATGTTCTGTTCCGCCGAGGTACAGGTCTACATTACGCCAATAGCCGTTAATGGTTTTGTCGACAAGTCGTTGCCGATTGTGCGGGTCTTCATAGCGAATGAAATACGCCGAAGAACCTGCAAAACCGGGCATGGTGTTGAGTTCGAGCGGGAAGACCGTTTGGTAATCGATTTTTTCCGTTTCGACGACCTGCCGGTTTAAGCTATCCCATGCCCATTTGTCGGCTCGTCCTAAGGGTGGATCACCCGTTTCAGTAGGCCGGAACTGGTCTACCTCCGGCAGTTCTAACGGTAAACATTCAACGGGTAGAGGTCGGGGCAATCCGTCGGCATCGTAATAAACAGGGAACGGCTCGCCCCAATAACGCTGTCGACTGAAAATTGCATCACGTAAGCGGTAATTAACTTTTATTTGCCCTAAGCCTTTCTCTTCGATGAATACATGCGTTTTGGCAATGGCGTCCTTTACTTCCAATCCGTTCAGTATCAATCCGCCTTCGATTTCTTTCCCTGCTTGAGGCGAGTTAGTCATCCGCCCTTCCTTGGCGTCAAAACTTTCTTCGGAGATGTCGCATCCCTCGATAAGCGGAACGATTGGGAGATTAAAATGTTTTGCAAAGAGATAATCGCGGCTGTCGTGTCCCGGCACAGCCATGATAGCGCCTGTGCCATAGCCGGCTAAAACATAATCACTTACCCATATAGGGATGGCCTCGTTAGTCACCGGGTTAATAGCAAAAGAGCCGGTGAAGACGCCTGTCACTTTTCTGTCAATCTGACGTTCGCGTTCCGACTTCTTTTTAGTCACTGTTTTATATGCCTCTACCGCAAATTTTTGTTCAGATGTTGTCAGCTTGTCTGTCAGCTCGCTTTCGGGTGCTAATACCATAAATGTAACGCCAAAAATGGTGTCGGCGCGGGTCGTGAAGATTGTAAACTGGACGTCCGAGTCTTTTACTTTGAACAACATCTCAACCCCTTCGCTACGTCCTATCCAGTTGCGTTGCGTCTCTTTCAGCGAATCTGTCCAGTCGATAGTATCAAGGCCGTCCAACAGACGTTGCGCGTAAGCAGAAATACGAAGACACCATTGGCGCATAATCTTTTGTTCCACAGGGTGGCCGCCCCGCTCGGAGACGCCATTGACAACCTCATCGTTAGCTAAAACCGTTCCTAATGCAGGACACCAGTTGACCATCGTATCGCCAAGGTAAGCAAGCCGGTAGTTAAGTAATATCTCCTGCTTTTCCTTTTCGCTTTTCGTTTTCCATTCGTCAGCAGCTAATGACATCTTGCTGTTACAAGCCACATTTAACCCCGTTGTACCTGTTTTTTCGAATGCCTGAATGAGTTCATCAATGGGGCGGGCTTTTTGAAGGTCATAACAATAATAACTGTTAAACATCTCAATAAAAGCCCATTGCGTCCAAAGATAATATTTCGGCTCACAAGTTCTGACCTCCCGGCTCCAATCATAACAGAAACCTATCTTATACATTTGTTCGCGGTAGCGTTTGATGTTTTTTTCGGTCGTGATAGCTGGATGCTGCCCTGTTTGTATGGCATATTGTTCGGCAGGAAGCCCGTAAGCGTCGAACCCCATGGGATGCAATACATTGAAGCCTTGTAACCGCTTGAATCGCGTAAAAATATCGGAAGCTATATAGCCGAGCGGATGCCCTACATGCAACCCCGAACCCGAAGGATAAGGGAACATATCCAACACGTACAACTTCGGTTTACTGCTATCTTCCCTGACCTGGTACGTTTTATCGGCGCACCATTGAGCCTGCCATTTTCTCTCAATTTCTTTAAAATTGTACTCCATAATTAAGTTTTTTCCTGCTAAATCGGCTGCAAAGGTACGATTTTTTTTTTGTATGAATATGGTAAAGATACATTTTCTCTTTTCAAACTACGTTTAATTGCTGATTTTTTCAAAAATGGTTGTGTATATCAAAAAAAATGTTGAACTTTGCAGTCGATTTCGGGTGTCTAATACGCTTTGAATGCTTCCGAAAATTTTTGTTAATATCTTTATTTTAAACTTAATCATGATGAATATCAGATTTTTCAGTACGATTGTAACGCTGGCGATTATGGTCAGCGCTTGTAAAACAGATTTGCCTGTAATAGAAGAAGGTGCAAATTTGATTGGGACGCGAGCAGGCGAGACTTGCTTATCCACAAAGACCATTACAAAAGCCGATTTCGACAAGGCAGGGACAGAGTATAAAGGCTCTGTGCTCGTTAAAATTGCTGAAGGTATTACGCTCGAATCCAAATCGGGCAACTTTGAACTAAAGTTCAGCGCAACAGTAGTGCCGGGTGCGATTACGCTATCGGTTAAAAACGGTAATGTTTTTACGGCGTTTACGTTTGATGCGAAATGTATGCAGGGTAAAACGCATGTTTTTATGAGTAAAGAAGTATCGGGTATTAAGTACGGACAGTTTGTACCGGCTAAGCCAGAAGAACCCGAAGTCCCCGAAGACCCCGAAGACCCGGAAGTGCCTGTTAATATACGGCTTCGGGGAGCGATGATAGGCCTTACTGTGGATGAGGCTGATATCCGTGTATTGGGCGGCGAATGGGGGGCAAACCATATCCGCTGGCAACTGCTCTGGCAAAGTT
>CAYUAK010000084.1:0-1910 GCA_964442765.1 uncultured Tannerella sp.
CACAAAACGGAAATCAAAAAAAAGCACTTAGGTATAACGAAGAAGATTTCCCCTTCCAAAAGCGAAGCTTTGGTGGGGGTACTGCTTTGACAACAAGTAGGAGCATATCTCCTTCAACGCTCCACCCCACGCGACAAGTCGCGCGGGGGCTCCGGGTTGAAATCTTCGCTCATTCGGTCATGCCCGAGCAAGCTCGGTCGCGCCCCTCACTTCGCTCGATTATAATCACATAGAACCAAGACGCGGATATGAGTAAGTATACAACGAAAGACGCTTGACCGGGAGCGACGGTATAAGGATAGAACAGGATAGAATATATGTGGGTTATTTACGCGTTGGGTTCTGCGCTCTTTGCGGGCGGTATGTCTATTCTGGCAAAAATCGGAATCAAAAAAATCGACTCCAACTTGGCGACGGCGCTCAGAACGGTTGTCGTTGCTGTATTTGCATGGCTGATGGTCTTTATCGTCGGCTCACAGAACAGTATTTCCAACATAGATCAAAAAAGTATCATCTTTCTTATCTTGTCCGGACTGGCGACAGGCGGGTCGTGGTTGTTTTATTTTCGCGCGCTTCAAATCGGCGATGTCAACAAGGTCGTACCTGTGGACAAATCCAGCACACTGCTTACAATGCTTCTGTCTTTTTTGTTATTCAATGAAGGGCTGACCTGGCTAAAAGCAGCTGCTATGATTATAATCGGCGTTGGCACATATTTGATGATAGAGCGAAAAGATACAGGCGCAGATAATAAAAAAGGATATAAATGGTTAATATTCGCTTTTTTGGCAGCAGTGTTTGCAAGCCTCACGGCGATTTTAGGCAAGGTCGGAATCGTAGGTGTTGAATCCAATCTCGGGACTGCAATACGGACGATGGTTGTTCTTGTGGTCGCCTGGCTGATCGTGTTGGCTCAGGGTAAGCAACGCGAAATAAAAAACATAAACAGGCGAAGCTGGATTTTTATAGGACTATCCGGTATTGCTACAGGGTTCTCGTGGTTGTGTTTTTATCGGGCATTGCAAGAAGGACCTGTCAGCGTGGTCATACCAATCGACAAACTGAGCATTTTAGTAACAGTCGCATTCAGCTATTTCTTTTTACGAGAAAAACTGAACAAAAAGCCTCTGGTCGGCTTGGTTATGGTAGTGGCCGGTACGTTAAGCTTATTGATTTAGGACGCGTTTATCCGTCTACCCTTTTCAGCAGCCGTATGCATAAATATGACAGGTAGGGAGAGACCGCTTTCTTTTGCCCAAAATCCCAATCCTTGAATTTTTGGTAAACCGATTCGGGTGTGAACATACCATCCGCATTCTGTTTCCCTCTTATGATGTCAATCATTTCGCAAAAACGAGAATCAGCCTTTACATAATCATATTTGCTCAATAAATCGGCAACACTCACAATATCATACCACATGGCGGGCGCTTTCAGCTTGCGGAAGTCTGTACCCATATAAAACATATACGGGTGTCTTTCAAGGCTGTTTTCCCATAATGAGAGAATAACCTCTATCCCGCTTTTTACAATATCGCTGTTTCGATATTCTTCAGTCTCGGATAGAAGTTTTAACATTATAAGTGTGGCAAACGGACAACAATCGTCTTTCCGTCCGGGTCCTCTGAATGTGCCGTGCTCCCGGGATACCGAACACGGAAAACCTTGTTCTTTATATAGGGTTGAAAGATAATCCACGCCCTGCTTTATATGTTGCCGGTACTCAACTTTAGCTTTTAGTAACGCTATAAGCAATAAAGGCGCGTCACACAGACACCAACCGAAAACATCTTCGCCTTTACCGCCGTAATGCGGCGGTATGTTTGTCATTGACTGATATACTCCGTTCTTGTCTTTATGGCTCATTATCTGCTTAACTGCGCTGTCAATTTCGGGTATATCTGTTCCAA
>CAYUAK010000085.1:0-39262 GCA_964442765.1 uncultured Tannerella sp.
ATCAAAAAACTTTACCACAAAGAACACAAAGGAAATTCACAAAGAACACAAATCGCTGTAAAACAGGTTGTTTTCTTTATGTCATTTGTGTTAGTTTTGTGTTCTTTGTGGTTAAAAATACTTTTCGGAGTGGACTCATAATTGAAATTTGAAGTATAAAAATTCGTTTTCTTCGGTGTTTTTCAACTGTCAGGTCGATTTGGCAAGGAAGGCGACACCTGCCATGATCAAAAATACACCTATCCAGCGCGTGAGCGGAACCGTTTCGTGGAAGAAAAAAACAGCGGCTATCGTGCCGAAAATATAACTGATGCTTATCAAGGGATATGCGAGAGACAAATCGTTGTGTTTCAGTATGTAAAACCAGAGGACAGTGGCGACTATCATCGACAGCCCCGAACCGACCAACCACCAGTTGGCAAAGAAGTCGCGAAAATATTTCAGCGTCCAACTGAATGGCCCTGTTTTCGCAAGTCCGAATTTAAGCAGAACCTGTCCTATAGCAAGAAACGAACATTGTACTAACGAGAAGCATATTAATCTGAGCATGACGATAATAAAGTGAAGGTGTGAGACTTATTCCTGTAATGATTATAGACAAGGATACGTTTGATACCGCTGATATCAACGCCCTCTTTGACTTGCAAAAGAGCAGGCGCTATGCCTTTGCGAAGGCAAGTCAACGCCACATACACAGCGATAGCAGACGATGAAAACGATTCGCCGAACAGGTGTTTGTACTGCAATAGAGGGATGTTACCGAAAAAACGGTTTATGGTATCATAGTAAACCCTGTCATATTCTGCGTGGGTATTCAAGCCTGTCAGTATCACGTCGATGTCTGATAGCTTGCAGCCGCATTGGGCCAGCAGCGTATCAAGCGCTCGCCTCATCATGTCAGGCGTCGGTTGGTGCATCAGTTCGACGTCGTTCAGTTCACAAATCGTTTGTTCGTTGCGGACGCTGCTGAGCAACATGCTGACTGACGCTTCGCCGGCGAAGCAGTTCTGCTTGAGGGATTCGCCTTTTTCAAAATTCCAGATTCCTATTCGCTTGAAGAAAAGATAGTAGTCATAGGTCAGTTCGTCGTAATTGCCAACTAAGACATTGGACGCTCGCCCCAGTTCGATTTGCATCATTGCGTCGAGCAATACGTTTTCGAAAGAAGCGCCCCGATGCACAAACGTATTGTTGTACCCGTGACATTTCAGGTCGATGGCAATCGTCGAGCTGAGGATGTTATGCGTCGACTGCATGAAATAGGTTGGTTGGAGTAATTTTTCGCCGTTCTCACGGATTAAATATAAAAACTTCTCGGTGTTATCAATACATCCAAGACCTGTGCCGCTGATGATGGCGTCGGGCATTTCGACTGAAGCCTCTTTTAATACAAGGCGCGAGAGAACGATAGCCCGTTTCAGAATCGTACACAAACGACGCGATTGTAGCGTTGAAAAATAGGGTGAAAAGTCGGGGTTGGCGGTTGGGACACGCTTGTCTGTGGGATAGACAGGGTTGTTGAACCATTCGTCTGAGAGCGGCTTTTGTACAGAGATTTGATGGGCAGATTGAATATAGACCATTTATTAATTGAGAATTGAGAATTTTCCTTAGTGTTAAAAATCAATCAATTTGTCTGTTTCGCTTGCGGAACAAATTAAGAATTGAGACATCCCCCTGCCCCCTTCAAAGGGGGAATCCTAAAGACATCCCCCTGCCCCCTTCAAAGCGGGAATCCTAAGGACATCCCACTGCCTCCATTTCTTCCCTTCGGAACTTTCCTTAGTGTAGCAAATAATTATGTCGTTTTACGAAGTGAAACAAAGAGACACATTGATTGATTTTCATAGGAACGTTCAAAGGGGGAGTATTTTGAAAGGATGATGGCGGAATCGTTTCCTCCGAAGCCGAAAGAGTTTGACAACACGTGTTGTATGGGGCGTGAGGGCGTCGGGTCGGTTACCGGGGAAAAATTATGTTCCTCTATTCTGTTCCGGAAGTTCAGGTTGACGGGCAGAAAATTATGCGTTAGAGCAAGCAGGGATACTACTGCTTCAAAGCTGCCGGCGGCGCTTGTTGTATGGCCGGTATAAGCCTTTATGGATGAAAGCGGCGGCACGTTGTTGCCAAACAGTCGCATGGCTGCAAGGCCTTCTGTCAGATCATTGTTGGGCGTTCCGGTGCCGTGCGCGTTCAGGTAACCGATGTCTTCGGGCTTCAGTCCGGCTGCTTCCAATGCGCCTTTCATAGCTAAATAGGGGCCTAAGCCGTCGGGCGAGGAGGCTGTCGGGTGAAAGGCGTCGCACACATTGCAATAACCGGATAATTCGCATAGAGGTTTAATACCACGACATTGCATAGTATGTGCTGATTCTAAAACCACGTAGCCGGCGCCTTCTCCGAGATTGATACCTGAGCGGTCGCGGTCAAAGGGACGACAGATAGCGCGGTCGAGAATCATCAACGTATTGAATCCGTTCACATGATAACGCGATAGACATTCCGTGCCGCCGGCTACGACTATATCGGCTCGTCCGCTTTTAATCATATCAGCGCCCATCATTATCGTATTAGCCGACGATGAGCAGGCTGTCACGATGGTCGAAACAGTCCAGAAACATCCGAAAAAATCAGCAATCTGTTCGGTGCAAGCGCCGCAATCATTGAGTTCAATGAAACTGTTTTTTGAATCGTTGCTCAGGAAATCGTCATACCACAGTTCCGCCTGGTCCATCCCGCCGACAGTGATACCTGAAAGAAAGGCTATCCGCAGCTTACCGGTAGGGAAAAAAAGTTGTGCCTGTTTCAAAGCCTCTATGACGGCATGAATACCGAGCAAAGACGAGCGGATAAAAGCTTCCGACGGCGGGATTTTTAACATCTCTCGCAGTTCGTCGTTGCTATGCTTCACCTCGCCGACGGGTATGTCAGTATGCGCGGTTTGCAGATACCTGACAGGCTCTATTCCCGTTCGCCGATTAAGCAATGCGTTCAGTGTTTCAGCTTTGTCCATTCCTAAAGCTGAGACAACTCCGGCGCCGGTTATATAAACTTTTTGATTCATTTATTTGATGCGGTTGGTTTGTACATACGCCGCCATGGTGCGAACCGATTTAAAAATCTCCTTACCTTGTGCAGGGTCTTTCAGTTTGATACCGTAGTTTTTCTCTAACAGTACAATCAGTTCGAGCGCGTCAATCGAATCAAGGCCTAACCCTTCCCCGAAAAGCAGACTGTCGTCGTCGATATCTTCCGGTTTCACGCCATCAAGGTTCAATACCCTGATAATCTCGTTTTTAAGTTCTAAAATTAACTCATCCATTTCTATTTAACTATTTTTAATTTATTTATAGCAAATACATCAAATAAGATGTTTTTGTCGGCTTTGACATGCTGCAATCCTGCCGACAGATGTGAGTTGTTCTTGTTCGACATTTTAGCCGAACAAAGCATCATAAAACAGTGCACTAAGTTTTTAAATGCATCCACCTCGACCCATCCGGCCAGCGCGCATTTCAGTCCGGCATGTTTTATGGTATCATTAATAATTTCGGACATCTCTTCTTCATAGAAATCCTGCATAACATAAAACGCAGTTTCGCCGAATATCTTATTTCGGATAGCTAACTCCCCTGTTACGATGTTTGGTATGGTATACACAAATTCGGCCGGTGAGGGGAAAAAGTCGTCTTTATCCTGAATAGACCTTTGATAGCATTTATCGGCTTCTAACGACGCGCTCCTGTTAAAGAAGATAATACCCATATCCCGTTTTGGTTTTTCCCTGTCACTTCCTTTTAATAATAACTCGGAAGCTAAAAATCCCAATTTAGATAAAGCATCCATCTTATAAAACTTGCGATAGTCGATAGACCATTGGGAATAAAGAATGGAAAAAAACAGTTCCATATCAAAAGACTTTTTCGGCAATTGGAAAAATTTTTCTCCGTTCAGGCTGACTAACCCGGGAGCTATCTCAATATATGACTGTAAATAACTCATGGTTATAATTATAATTTTGTAAATAATAGCGCTGTGTTACCGCCTCCGAATCCGGAAAGCATCTTCACGAAGCGTTTTTTTGTTGTCTCTCTGTTCTCCAAAACGATGTCTAACGGGCTGGTTACGCCAGGCGTTTCACATCCTAATGTTTTCAATATCGTCCCTTCTTTAAGCGCTTGAACTGAAAGCACGCTTTCCAGAACGCCTGCTGCTCCTAAAGTATGTCCAAGGTAGCCTTTCAGACTATTAACAGGGACATCCTTCAGGCCTGCACGGGTCAGCGCTACCGATTCCATTTCGTCATTATAAGGGGTGGCAGTGCCGTGTGCGTTTATAAACCCTATTTCATCGCTGTCTATGCCTTTAAGTACCCGTTTTAAGGCACAATAAGAGCCTTCTCCTAATCGGGAGGGGCCGGAAATATGATTGGCGTCGTTGAACATAGCTCCGGTCGTTAGTTCTATGTCTCCACTTTTGCAATCGTCGGTTTTCCGCTCGGTCAGTATCATCGTCGCAACGGCCTCGCCAATATTTAAGCCGGTGCGACTGGCATCAAATGGCTTACACGGTTCCTGCGACAAGGCTTTGAAGGACTGAAAGCCCGAAATAACAAATTTGGAAAGCACATCAACGCCGGTAGCTATCACATATTTAACCCTTTTAGAGCGCAACTCGCGTTGGGCGGCTATCAGCGCTGAAGCACCCGAAACACAAGCATTAGATACGACATAGTAGTCGAAAAAAAATCCAAAAAAATTAGAAATGATCTCAGCCGAGCGCCAAAGATACATCTGCTCCTGTTTAAATTTGCCTCTTTCATTTTCGTCTAAGAGTGTTATATTTCCCTTCGTTGTCGATAAAATGAAATATATATCATTTTTACCAAGAACGATATTAGTTCTTTTCAAGGCATCTGCTATGGATACAATGCAAGCCTTTTCCAACTTCGTATACCGGATACCGTATTTTGCCGCTTTGTATTCTTCTTGTAAATTTGGATGAACGTAATCATCAATGACTTCTAAATAGTCGTCATTCACTTTTGCAAAAGCCTCATCCAATTGGGCGCTATCAATCTCCGAGGCTATGAAAGGTTCAGGAAGGTCAAATCTGCCTTCAAATTTTTGTAATCCACAAACACCCTGTTTTACTTTCAGATAGTTTGCTTCTGTCGTAAAACCAAATGATGATATCACGTTGTCGCTTAATAAAATGGTCATAATAAGTTAAATTTTTTTTTCCATTCTTCAAAGAAAGGGGGGTTAGTAATGATCAGATTGTTGTTTTTATCAATAAAGACCTGTAAGGAAGTGCCGGTTGTTACAAGGCTGTTATCTTCCACTAAGCGTATTTCATAATCGTAAACGATTTTTGCCGCACGCGTATTTCTAAAGATAATGTCCACACGCGCGCGCTGGCCGTAAAGCAACGGTTTGATATATTTGAAACTGAGCTCGACTAAGGGCGCCGGACACTCGTTCTCCATAAACAGTTGATAGCTCAAGCCGTAAACACGTCCGAACTCCTCGCGTGCATCCTCAAAATACAACGCATAAGAGCCATGCCAGACGATGCGCATCAAATCGACTTCGCTGAACCGCACATCAAATTCTTTGGATGCTTTCAGTTCCGTGTTGGGGAGTGTATTATTCGACAAATTCATTAATAATATAGAATCAATTTTTTATTTCTTTTGGGCAACGGCAGGAATGCCGTTGTTACTTGGGGTGTTGTCCGTTAGGAACAATTTCATTCGGCAGGTAGCGATGGGTTCGTCGCCAATCTTCACCTCCGAGCGCACAAAGGTAGTGGAAAAAATCTCATCTTCAATCATCATCGACGTTTCTATCACTTCTCCAACCAAAGGACGTCGCCTTATTTCAAGGGATTGTATCATCGCAATAACGCCAATTTTTATTTCCTCCGCATTTTTCTCATTAATACCTGACATCCCCCTACCCCCCTGCCTGTCCTGCCGGGCGGCAGACAGGGCTTCAAAGAGGAAATTAGCCTCCAACCGCTGCTTAAATCCCGTCCGCGCCGCACAAGTCTGAGCAATATTTTCCACCAAACCTGCTTCCTCCATATAGCCATCAAAGCAAAAGAGATTATCCGCCCGAACAGTGAAAACGGTTTTAGCCGAATTAACATCATAGTAAATCAGCTTATCAATCATGATAAACGGAGACCGCTGCGGCAACAGCTCAAGCACATCTATGTCAATCGTTTGCAAACACATAAAATAAACTTCATCTTCTATTTACATTCTACTGAGCTTAAATCCATAACGGGAACTAAATACTATTATAACGCAAATACTCCCATAACAAACCTTTCCGTCCGCGTTTACGCAACACATCCATCATCGGCGAGTGAGAATCGTCGGGGAAAACCCACCGCTGGCCGGTTGCCGTTGCGCGCTCACGTATCGTATTGACATCTATCTCTTTCGATATATAACGCACCGGATTTATCAACTCATTGGGCGAATGGATAAGTCCTTCGTTGATTGCTATTTGACACAGTTCGGTATTGGGATAAACCCGCATCCCGATGTAAGGAAAAAAGATAGTTAGGCCAAGCTCCTTAGAATGGGTAAAGGTCTCGTTCAGCGTCTCTTCCGTCTCACCATAAGCGCAGAGAATAAGGTAGTGAGCATAAAATATGCCTAAGTTACCACAAAATTTACTCTGCTGCTTCACGTCGGCAAAACGAAATGTCTTTTTAAACTTTTCCAACTGGCTATCCGACAACGAATCCGTCCCGAACTCAACGTGCGTCAATCCCGATTGCTGGTACAGCTTCAGCTCTTCAAACGACATGTTAGAAGGCGAAAAATAGGCGCCCCACCGAATTTTGGCTTTGCTCTCAATCAGCCTGTGAGCCAGCTCTTCGTTATAATCTTTGTGTATGTTAAAAATCGAATCGGCTATAAACAGGTAAGAGACGCCTTTTGAAAAATAAAGCTCTTCGATATTTTTCACGACCATCCGGGTGTCAAGCATACGAACACAGCGGCCATCAACCAACGGATAGCTACAATAAATACAATGATAGGGACACCCGCGTTTGGTCTGGATATTAAGCATCCCGCCTTCTTTCCAATAGTAAGCGACCCAACTGTTTTCGACATGCAAAACCGGCGCAGAGATATAGCTTGTACGTCCGTTCAAGTGAAAAGTCCCGTCGGGCAAGCGATACGCTAATCCTTCTATCTGATAAGGCTTGCTGCCTTCGTCGAGGGCAAGTATCAGACGCCGCAGCGATTCTTCGCCCTCACCATGGATGCCATAGTCGGGATTCAACTCATTGAACATCAGCTCCGGAAAAACCGAAAAGCCGGAGCCGCCGATTACAACCTGACTATCGGTAAAAGCGCGGACGATGCGCATAAGTTCCTTATATTTAGCTACAAAAATATTCTTATCATACACATTCGCCGAATCGTCAAAATTACGTAACGAGATGCCTGTCAAAAAGAAATCGTTTCCGGCAATAAAATCGGCAAAAGAGGCTATATCCTCGTGAATGAAATCATACGTCAATACCTCAAACCTGTCTGGAAGGGTTGCCGACAAATAACTTGAAAGATAAGAGATACCGAGCGGATAAACAGGGTACGGAATTTTAAAAAAATTGGCTGATATAAGCGCTATTTTCTTTCTCACGATTTCAGGAATTAATTAAATATCCATACATTTTCGTATCATGATGCCTTCCAGAACGGATAAAAATTAAACCACTGTTCGGGGTATTTTCTCACGATACCTTCTAAAACGCTCGCAAAAGCGCGCGTCATCTTTTCGAGAGCCTCGTGTTTATTGCCTACCTCAGGGACAGGGATACGGATGACGTGTATCCGGTAAAGAAAAGCCGATACCTTCAGTACAAACAATGCGATAACAGGCACATTATATTGGAGCGCCAGCACAAAAGCGCCGACCGGAAAATCGGCCCGCCCGTTCAAGAAATCACACGTTACCGTCTTGGCGCTTCCGAAAGTGCGGTCGCAGGGTATACTCACTATTTCGCCGTCCGATAAAGCCTCGTTCAGGATGAAAACATGCGACATATCCTCTTTCACAGGGATAAGGCGCACGTTATTGTCATCCAACGTCTTATGGCGGTTTTTCTGCACCTCTTTCGCCTCGCCTCCAAATATCAAACTGTTGATACGCTTTGTGCGCTGGCTCAAAAGATATCCGCACAGTTCGGGATTTCCTACATGCGAACTTGCCATGATACAGCCATGCTGAGCATAGACCATTTCGAGAAACAGGTCATTATCGGGATTAACAACGCTAAACTTTTTCTGTCCGGCATAGACGGCAAAACGGTCAAGCATCATCTGGCCAAACAAATAATGATTACGGTATGTCTTTACAAATGACTTGAAAACCGGATATCCGTGTTGATGCCGAAAATAACGGTAAATAGCTCGATAGCCTTTCCTGGCAAACAACATATAAAAAGGAATTACCAAGACAAGGATCACATAGCCCACGCGAACGGATACGATTGAAAACAGTATCTTCATCGCTTTTTGCCCAATGATGCTCCCACCGGTAACCCCTTTCCATTCTCTCATTTGATTTTTGCTTCAATATAGTCGTAAAACTCTTTCATCGTCAGCACATTCGTCATCTCTTCAGGTTTGATTTTAAAACCGAAAGTTTTTTCTACAATGACTACAATATCAACAAAATCCAAGCTATCCAAGCCAAGCCCTTCTTTTAATCGCGCATCGTCGCGTAGATCGCCCGCTTCGATTTCCATTTCTTCTATCAGAAACGCGTTTACCCTCGATTCAATTTCATTTCTTTCCATGTACCTTATGTATTATATTTTTTTATTATTATCGTACTGTTTGTTCCTCCGAATCCAAACGAATTGGAGAGGAATGTATTGATATTCTGTTCTTTTGTTTTTGTCAGGATATTCAGGTTTTTAGCTGCTTCGTCCGGTGTTTCTAAATTGATATTGGGCGCAATAAAACCATGTTTCATCATCAACAGTGAATAAACGAGTTCGCTTGCGCCTGCCATCCAGCACTCGTGGCCGGTCATAGATTTCGTTGAGCTAATGGGCGTGTGTGACGCTGCAAACAGTTTGTCAAGCGCTATGGCTTCGCACCGGTCGCCTTGTGGCGTAGATGTTGCATGTGCATTGATATAGTCAATATCCGACGCTTTCATACCTGCATCCGCCAATGCCCGTTCCATCGAAATAACTGTGCCTGTTTCGCTTGCCTGTGATATCTGCCCTGCATTAGAAGAAAACCCATACCCCATCACTTCGCCATAGATCGTTGCGCCACGTTTGAGGGCATGTGCTTCGTCTTCGATTATCAGACTGGCTGCTCCGCCGCTTGGGACAAGTCCGTCGCGGTCGGCATCAAACGGACGGGACGCTTTCGCCGGCTCGTCGATACGCATCGAAAACGCGCTCAATCCATCAAAGCCGGCCATCGAAAAAATATTCACCTCCTGTGCGCCGCCACATAACACAACATCCTGCATCCCATGGCTTACAAAAATATAGCCCAGTCCCACAGCGTGGGAGCCGCTTGCACAAGCAGCAGCAATCGAAATATTCACTCCTCGCAATTTGAATATCGTCGAAAGATTCATCGAGATAGCCGAAGTCATTGATTTGAATGCGCCTCCGGAACCTATCAGCGTCGAATCTTTCTTTTCACGCATGACCTCGTGCGCTTCGATAACCGACTGCGCCGAGGTGTCATTGCCATAGAAAATACCTATCTCTTCATTCGCACGGAAAAGTTCGTCGATACGCGCATGATTGAACGCTTCATACGTGGCCATAAAAGCAAACTCGCCTTCTTCGGGAAGCGACTGTCGCATACGCCTGTCTATCAGATTTTTTAAATCCGGACGCGCAACGATGCCTGTCAAAGGCGAACGATAGCCGTAATTCGTCCGGGCTGTGTCAATGCCAATACCCGACTTGCCCTGAAACAGCGACAAAGCAACTTCGTCCATGTTCTTGCCAAGACACGAATAGACGCCTATGCCTGTTATAACAACTCTTCTTTTCAATTCTATTCCTTTATTTTCAGGATTAAAGGATAATCTTACTTCTCAATTAATCACTATTCACTATTCACTAATAAATCCCTCCATTGATAGAAATCACCTCCCCTGTGATATAAGAGGCCTTGTCGGAAGTTAGGAAGCCGACCAAGGCCGCTACTTCCTCCGGTTGTCCGAATCGGCCCAGCGGGATGGTTTTCTTCAAGCTCTCTTCGTCTAAGTCTTTTGTCATATCCGTTGAGATAAAACCCGGAGCGACAGCGTTAACCGTCACTTTTCTGGGCGCTACTTCCTGGGCTAACGCTTTCGTTGCGCCAATGACAGCCGCTTTAGCCGCCGAATAGTTGGCCTGTCCGGGCAAACCTTTCAGTCCGGAGAGCGAAACAATGTTGATGATACGTCCGAAACGTTTGATTAACATCAACTTCAACACACGTCGGGTAACATAAAAGAACCCATTCAGTGAGATGTCCAACACGTCTTTCCATTGCGAATCCTGCATGAAAATAAACAAGGTATCCATACGTATGCCGGCATTATTCACTAAGATACCAATATAATCATCGGGATGCAACTCGCTCCATGCTTCTAAAGCTGTATCGACAGCGGCAACATCCGCTACATTAAAAGGCAGTAACTCGGCAGCGCCGCCAGCCTCCTCAATGATACGTTTGGTTTCCAGCGCAGCAGCTTCATTAGACGCATAATTGATAATCACTGGGTATCCTTTGGAAGCCAATTCGACACATACAGACCGGCCTATCCCGCGTGATCCTCCTGTTACTAAAGCGTATTTCATACTGTAATCCTTTAGAAAAAACGTGCAAAAATAGTAAATAATCAGGACATTTATAATAAATCTGTTTTTAAACATATTTTTTTATTTGGTGGCTTGCATTTATTTTCTGATTTTTGCACTTTTTTAAATCAGAATACTATGAATGTGCATTGGACAATACAAGATTTAAAGGAGAAATTTTCACGCGATTTACCGCAAATAACCATCGCGGCTAAGGAGGCAGAATCGTCTATCGTTTTCAAAAAGAAAGTCATTGAACTATACCCCAATGATACGATTAAACGCTTATGCGATTACGATGGAAAGTATATCTGTGATTTTTCGACTGAAAAAGAGGTATCAATAAACACTTTTTCCTTGTTGTATTCTTTTTTGCGGGATCAATCGG
This sequence comes from uncultured Tannerella sp., assembly GCA_964442765.1. Classification (GTDB taxonomy): domain Bacteria; phylum Bacteroidota; class Bacteroidia; order Bacteroidales; family Tannerellaceae; genus Tannerella. Next base: position 11,243 of record CAYUAK010000085.1, read on the forward strand.
ATATAAACACCGATCAAGTAAGTGTCGATTTTTTAACCGACTTGTACTTTCTGTTCCTGCGTGACGGTAAAAGCAACAGGCCTGTATCTAAATCGGACTTAGAGAAATGGGTGTCAGGCTTGGAACCTTCCATACTTCAGGCACGTGAAGATAATAAGCAACGGATTATCAGAAAACTTATCCCCTCGATAGAAAGCCGTCACAACCCGCATCCAATCTACTATTTCTCCAACTCGCTGACAATAAAAGAGAAAGTGAGTTTGATAGAAGAGTGGTGGCAGAACTATCGTTTTCATCTTCGTATGGCCATCAAAAGCCCCGAAGAATTGAACTACTTTTTAGATAACACGCTATCGGAAACGACCATGCACATTCTTTTAGAAGCGAAAAAGAAGGGTATTCCTTTTTTTATTACCCCCTATTTCCTTTCGCTTTTGGATATCACAGGTTCTACTTTCGACGATGCAACCTTACGCAACTATTTGATTTACACAAAGGAGTTAGTCGAAGCTTTCGGCAACATTAAGGCATGGGAACGGGAGGACAAGATAGAACCGGGGAAAGCCAATGCCGCCGGATGGCTCACACCCGAAGGGAAAAACATTCACCGTCGCTATCCGGATGTTGCTATTTTAATCCCCGATTCGGGTGGTCGCGCTTGTGGCGGCCTTTGCGCTTCCTGCCAGCGTATGTATGATTTTCAGAGCGAAAGGCTCAATTTCAACATGAAAGACCTGAAACCCAAAGAATCATGGCCTTTAAAACTGAAAAAACTGATGTCCTATTTCGAGGAAGATACCCAAATAAGAGACATCCTAATCACCGGAGGCGATGCTTTGATGAGCCGCAACACAACCCTATCCGTTATTTTCGATGCTATCTATAAAATGGCGCTGCAAAAAAAGAGGGATAACGAAAACCGACCGGACGGTGAGAAACTTGCCGAAATACAACGTATCCGGTTAGGTACGCGGTTATTGGCCTATCTTCCCATGCGTATTGACGATGAACTCATCTCTATCTTAAAAGAATTTCGTGAGAACGCCTTACAAATAGGCATTCAACAGTTTGTTATTCAGACCCATTTCCAATCCCCGTTAGAGATGACTAAAGAAACCCAAGAAGCGGTTCAACGAATCCTATCTACCGGTTGGATTGTTACCAACCAATTGGTGTTCAACATAGCCGCTTCCCGGCGCGGACATACGACTTCCTTACGCAAAACGCTGGTAAATAACGGTGTTATCCCCTATTACACCTTCATAGTCAAAGGCTTTCAGGAAAATTATGCCGTTTACGCCCCTATTGCACGGCTGATGCAGGAAAAACATGAAGAGAAAATTTTCGGAGCTTTAGATGCCGACCAACAGGCATCCTTTATTGAATTAGTAAATAATAACATCCCTTTTGTGTCTGAGATAAACCGATTCCTGCAAGATATGAATCACTCTTTTGCAGCAACCGACCGCAGTGTCCTGAACCTGCCGGGTATCGGCAAAAGCATGACCTTTCAATTAGTCGGGATAACGCCGTTTGGAAAGCGTATCCTGCGGTTCTACCACGACACGACACGCAAACACAGCCCTGTCATTGAAAAAACAGACGCTATCTATATCACCGAAAACAAATCCATCCTCGCCTATTTAAAGCAATTGGAACAGTTAGGCGAAGACGTGAAAGCCTATCATTCTATCTGGGGATACACCGAAGACGTCATCGAACCGAAATTCAAACTGTACGAATACCCCGATTTCCCATTCACCCTAACTAATCAAATCAACCACTTCGACTCGGATTAAAAGATTTTTTTGTAGTTTGTACTATTCTTATTACTTTTGCACAATTTTTTTAATACAATCATACGATGGATAGACGAAATTTTTTAAAGAAAGGGACTGTTTCTCTTGCGGCATTTACTATTTTGCCGCGAAGCGTTTTAGGTGGCGCAAACTTTGTTCCTCCAAGTGACCAGATTAACTTAGGGCTTATCGGATGCGGAGCGCAAGGTAGAGGGACGCTCGGCCCTGAGTTCGCAAAACGGGCAAATATCATTGCAGTTGCCGACTGCGATACGACACGCCTGCAAGCCATGCAAACGGTTATTGAAAGAGTAACCGAAAAAGAAAGAGGACAAGCTTTCAAGGGCCTCAAACTGTATAGCGAATACCGCATGATTTTAAACCGCTCCGATATTGACGCAGTGATTATTTGCACACCAGACCATTGGCATGCCGTTCAAACCATTGAAGCCTGTCGCGCCGGAAAGGATGTGTATGTCGAAAAACCCATGTCACACAGTATTGACGAAGGACGCGCCATGGTACAAGCAGTCGAAAAATATAACCGTGTACTGCAAGTAGGTAACATGCAACGCTCATGGCGTAACTTCAGACATGCTGTCGAACTGGTGCGTAACAATAAAATCGGAAGAATTAAGGAAATAAAAGTGTCCGTAGGGCCGCCTCCTAAACCATACGACCTTCCAGATATGCCGGTTCCAAAACACGTGAAGTGGGAAAATTGGATAGGACCCGGACCATGGAACGCTTACAATGACACACTTCTGCCACCGGTCGAAAAAGGTGGATTCCCTGACTGGCGGAATTATAAAGAGTACGGCGGCGGTATGATAACCGACTGGGGCGCTCACATGTTCGATATTGCCCAATGGGCTTTGGATATGGATGGCTCAGGGCCGGTAGAGTTTATCCCCCCAGACGGAAAGGAATTTAAAGCGCTGACCATGCGTTATGCCAACGGCGTCACAATGACGCACGAAAAAATTTGGGATAGCGAAGGCAATGGAGTTCGCTTCATCGGCACTAACGGCATCATAGACATCAGCCGTAGCTTCTTGAATACGATACCGGCTAACCTTCAATCGCTGGAAATAGCCGAAAACGAGATAAGGGTCTATCGAAACGACGACCATTATGCCGACTTCCTCCATTCAATGAAAACGCGCAAACAACCGCTTAGCACAGTTGAGATGGGACATCGAACAACTTCCTTGTGTATGATTGTCAATCTTTGCTATGAATTCAATCGCAAACTGACTTGGGATCCATCAAGAGAAGAATTTCAAAACGACTATGTCGCTAATCTACGCCGCGCAAATATTACGCGACAGCCGTATAGTATCACCGTCTAAGACTACTATTTTCAGGATTTTTAAAATTTTTTCTCGCGCGGATTTCCTAATCTGTGTGCTATCTAACTTGCGCGGATTTCCTAATTCGTGTGTCATCTTGTATCCCGTTTAATTTAACTTGTAACTAACAAACGCAAAACGCTTACTATCAGGCGCCCAAGAATTAACATTGAACGACCCCTGACCGCCAAACAACTTCGCAACAGTCACCGCTTCGCCCCCTTTGGCCGACATCAGTCTTAGCTCAACATTCTTATTAGCCGGATGTTGGCCGGGTTCTACATCGCCTTTCATATAGGTGATAAATACAACTTGTTCACCATCCGGTGAGATATGCGGGAACCAAGCGTTACGGGTCTCGTCGAAGGTCATCTGCGTTTGCTCCGAACCGTCAGCTTTCATCCGCCAAACCTGCATCAGACCTGAACGGACGGAGTTGAACCAGATATAATTACCGCAAGGGGAGTATTCAGGCCCGTCGTCTAACCCCTCAGCCGTTGTGAGACGAACCTCTACGCCGCCCTCGGCAGGAATCACATACACATCGAAATTATTATTCCTTTCAGCACAATAGGCTAACATCTTTTTGTCGGGACTCCACCCATGCAGATAACTGGGCGCCATGGGGGTTATCAAGGTAGGCGTTCCGCCTTCAAAAGGAAGCGTATAGATACGTGACTTACGGTCTTCCCGCGTCCCGTGACTGATAGCTATATGTCGACCATCCGAACTGATAACATGGTCGTTGTTACAATTCGTAGCATAACCCGTTGGGATTTCTACCGGCTCGCCCGGCGTTTCGGGCGATAATCTGTACAGTCGGCCCCGACTGTTATAGACAAGCCATTTACCATCGGGCGTCCAGTTAGGGGCTTCAATCAAAAAAGGGAACTCCCTGACGACCGTGCGCTGTCCGTTCCTGACATCAAATATTTCAAGCACACTAATAACACGGGCTTGCTGTGCATTCAAGACCGTTAAAAAAAGTAAAAAAGCAAACGCCAATTTAATTAAGTTTCTCATAATCTGTATATTTATAATTTTTTATATTCAACATTTGAAAAGACAGCCGTTTCAAGAACGTCGGCTTCATGGGAGCAAATAAACAACCCGATATAAAACGTTCCCGAAAAATTTTGAGCTATCTCACCAGTAATCTCTTCCGGATACTTGCCGTGCGCCGTCTTCATGATTATCCTGTTACCGATGCGTTCGAGTTTGATATAATCGGGCGCTTTGTGTGGCGCTACTACTTCTTTGGTGACATCGCCTTCTTTTTCACGGTATTGCAACGACGTAAGCCCATCGCTATGTACACATACATCCGCATATTTTGCATCCCCTTGAAGGGATTCACGGATTATCAGTCCAATTTTACGATGCGCATTGACGCCTTCTCCTACGAAAGCTATCCGAGCCGAAAGTGAAAAATTGCCGGTTTCTTTTCGCCAAACCATAAAAAACTCATCGCTCTTTGCCCACATATTCGTCCCTGCACCGGTGAGTTTATAGGTGTTAGATGACTTATCATAAGTCACAGAACCTTTCAGTTGGCAGTTCCCGACATCATCCGAACCTTCAAAAATATTTCCACCGGTGGAGCAATGCGTGAAGAACCCAACAAAAATGGTGATTATTAAACCAATAAATACAAATTTTTTCATAAACAGAAGAATTTTTTCTTGCAAAGTTAGCTTTTTTTTTGGCAAATTTGCAAAATAAACAAAAAAGCATTAATTTTGTACGCTTAAAAAACAATTAAATACATCAATAATTCATTATAAACGTATGAAAAACAAGGTAACTTTACCATTCATCATGATGGTTTCCATGCTGATAATAACCGGCATGAGTTTAGAGGCGCAGGATTGGGCACAGTGGCGCGGCCCGAACCGCGAAGGCATTTTTAAAGGCGCCAATCTCAATTTAGACTGGGCAACCAAAAAGCCCGCCTTATTCTGGACATTCCGGCAGGCCGGCGCCGGCTATTCCGCTCCGACCATTGTCGGTAATACGCTCTATTGCCAAGGCGCTGACGATACTAACGATTTTGCATTTGCCTTAGATACGCAAACAGGCAAGGTGAAATGGAAACAGAATCTTGGTCCGGCATATATTAGTAGCGATAATCGAGGTAATGGAGGGCGTGGTTCGATTACTATCGATGGCAACAATTTGTATCTTATGAGAGGTGGCGGCCAAATAGCATGTCTTTCGGCAACCGATGGAGCAATAAGATGGCAAAAAAGTTCTATGGAGGATTTTAGCGGAAAGAACATGAATTTCTCCTGGGGTTACAGTGAATCACCTCTCGTTGACGGCAATCTCGTCATCTGTTCACCAGGCGGTAGTGATGGTACCATTATTGCTCTTGATAAAAATACAGGTGCTACTATATGGAGAAGTAAAGAATTGCAGGACGATGCAAGTTATTGTTCGCCAATCATCGCCAACGTGAATGGATTTAAAATGTACGTACAGTTGACAGCAAAAAACATAGTTGGCGTTAGTGCTAAAGACGGAAAATTATTGTGGAAAGTAGCTTTTGAAGGTAGCAGGGTGGCAGCAGTCATTCCGACTCCTATTTTCGTTGACAACACAATATATGTTACAAACGGTTATGGCGTTGGTTGCCTTCTTATCAAACTTACTCGTTCGGGTGATAATATTAATGCCGAAACTGTTTATGCCAATCAAAACTTATCCAACCAGCATGGCGGTGTAGTGCTACTAAACGGTAATATTTATGGTTATGCTGAGTCCCGTAATTGGGTTTGTCAGGACATCAAGACCGGTGAGGTCATTTGGAGAGAAAGGGGTAATGACATAAATAAAGGCTCTATTCTTTGTGTTAATGACCGATTGATACTTCTTGATATGCAGACCGGATTATCGGCTGTCATAGCAGCATCACCGGAAGGGTGGAAGGAGTTTGGAAGGATGGAAATACCAGAACGTACCAAGATAACTACTAAGGATAATTTTGTCTGGACGCATCCCGTCGTTGCCAATGATAAACTCTACATCAGGGATCATGACCTGCTGTTTTGCTTCGACCTGAAAAAATAATTTTTCCCCTTTTAGCTGGTATTATTGAGAAATACAATAAGAACAGTTTAGCTTTTGGGAGCTATACTTTGCTTGAGCTTCCTCTCTGGCTGCGGGTCGATACGGCCTTCGACCGATAGAAACCCCGTCGATTCATTGTCCTGTTAGGGACAGGATGTCGGTAGAAAAAGATTGATTTCAGGGAAGGCTATTTCACACTTTTCCTTCCTCTTTTTCCACTATCAAAGGAGAAGTTGGTCTCCATTAACTTTTCAAACTTATCTTCAGACAGCCTGCCTGTCCTATACATTTTCCTGTTCAGTGATATCCAGGCTTGTATCATATTACTCTTATCGCCTGATACGAACAGCTCATAATTTTTTTGCCAGGCATCACCTCTTTTGAGCTTGGTTTTTGCTTCTTTTGGTTCTAACTGTTCTTCTACCGGCTTCTGTTTCATTTCCCGTTTTTTCCTTTGTTTTTTCTCGGGTAACGGCACGGCTTGTGGTTCGGTTTGCTGCTGCTCAAAGATGGGTTCAGCTACCGGCTCCGGTAACAGCTCGACTACAGGCTCAGGTATAATCACCGGCTCAGGTATAACCACTTTGGGCGATTCTTCTTTAATCTGAGCGCTAAAATACTTTTTCAAATTTTCGATTTCAGCCTTCTCCCATTTGCTTTTTTGGTCGTCTCCAACATCTTCTTTATCAGGTGCTAACTCAAACTCAAACTGAGTGATTGAGAATTTGCACTGCTTTTTAACTATCCTATCCACGCTAATCCGATAACACGGGCTAATAGAATTTTCGATAATAGCGGTTACTGTTCCATAAAACCACCAGTCACCACTGTAATACTTAACTTGATCACCTACTTTATACTTCATGTTTTTATACTTTAAAAATCGCTGCAAAAATACAATATTTTTGTTATTTAGCAGCAAAGTTACATAAATAATTTAAAAAAAAAGTTTCATCGTTACGTTAAGGAAACGTCTTTACTGAAAAACCCGTACATAATCGATTACAAACTCCTGCGGCAATTTGGTCAGGTCTACACCCTTTTGTCCTCCCCAAGCGCCTCCAAAAGCCAAATTGATTATCAAGTAAAAAGGATTATCGAGAGGCCATGATTCCCAACCCGTTCCATCGTTTTGTATCGAGAAAACTTTCCGGTCATCAAAGAACCAGTCGATATGGTCCTCAAACCATTCGATGGCATAAACATGAAATTCCTTGTCGGGATTAGGACAGCTCACCGACGTACCGCGTCCTGTGCCTTTGGAATGGTTATATTTTTCAGTATGTAAGTTGAAATAAATCTTGTCAGGATCATATCCTACATGCTCCATGATGTCTATTTCACCGCCGCGCGGCCAGCCTCCATAGACTCTGGAAGAGGGTAACATCCAGATAGCCGGCCATGTTCCTAAACAGGAAGGCAGTTTAGCGCTTACCTCTACACGCCCGTAAGTCCAATCGCCTTTACCTCTTGTTCGGAGGCTGGCGGATGTGACAGGACGTACTTCTCCGTCAATCACCGGAGAATCATTACGGGCTGTTATCACTAATTTCCCGTTTCGCCGCACGGCATTTTCAATGCGGTTTACCGTATAGTACTGCATTTCTTTATTGCGGACATAACCCCTTTCGTAGCTCCATTTGCTTGTATCAGGAAGGCCGTTACCGTCAAATTCGTCACTCCACACCAAGGTAGTGAATTTACCTGAGCCACCCGGATAGGGGCTGACTTTGCTTTTCCCTGTATGGCATGACATCAGAAATATCGCCATACAACTAATAATAAGTACTTTTTGCATTTTATTAAATTTTTTTTTAGCACATAATTCTATTGCCTGATACCATGCTTCGCCGAACTAACTGATGAGCGGTTCGCGGAGGAATTGATAGCGGCGTATTTGTTTTTGTGTAAGGTCGCAGTTAAAGTAGTATTCAATCAGCTCATCGCTGATGAGCGTATTACCAATTTGTATCATACTATTAAACTGTTTCCTGTCATCTCTGCCGGCTGTTTGAGGCCTAGAATATGAAGCAGAGAGGGGGCTACATCGGCAAGCAGTCCGTTGGCGACCTGTGCAGAGGTTTCGGAGGTGACGTAGACAAATGGAACGGGATTCAACGAATGGGCTGTATTGGGAGAACCGTCATCGTTCAGAGCATAATCGGCATTGCCATGGTCGGCGATGATAATCACCTCATAGCCATTGGCTTTGGCCGCTTCGACCGTACCTTGAAGACAGGCGTCGACAGCAATGACCGCTTTCTCTATCGCCTCATAAATACCGGTATGACCTACCATATCGCCGTTTGCATAGTTGCAGACAATAAAATCGTATACCTGCATGTTGATAGCTTCTACTAACCTGTCTTTGACCTCGTAAGCGCTCATTTCGGGCTTGAGGTCGTAGGTCGCTACTTTGGGCGAAGGTACCAGGATGCGGTCTTCGCCGGCAAAGGGCGCTTCACGGCCTCCGTTGAAGAAAAACGTTACATGCGCATATTTTTCTGTCTCGGCGATGTGAAGCTGCCGCAACGAAAGGGAGGCTAAATACTCGCCAAGCGTATTCTCAACGTTATCTTTGTCGAAAAGTATATACAAGCCTCGGAAGGTAGCATCATAAGGCGTCATCGTGAAATACAACAAGCCAGGGATCATCATCATTCCCGCTTCGGGCATGTCTTTTTGGGTCAAAACGATGGTCATCTCTTTGGCACGGTCGTTTCGGAAGTTAAAGAAGACAACTACATCGCCTTCTTCGATAACAGCCACCGGCTGGCCGTTTTCGACGTGTACAATGGGTTTGATAAACTCGTCGGTAACGCCTTCCGAATAGGATTCTTCCATGGCCGTCACCATATCGACGGCAGGTTTACCGATGCCGCTCACCAATAAGTCATAGGCTACTTTGATACGCTCCCATCGTTTGTCACGGTCCATTGCGTAATAGCGTCCAACGATGGATGCAATCTTCCCGCCGGTTGTGTTCAGATGATTTTCTAATTGTCCGATAAAACCCTTGCCGCTTTTGGGGTCGGTGTCGCGTCCGTCCATAAAACAGTGTACATACGATTTCGTAATACCGTACAGGGTGGATAATTCTGTCAGTTTGAACAGGTGGTCCATCGAACTGTGAACGCCGCCGTCCGACACAAGGCCTAAGAAATGGATTTGTTTGTCGTTGCTCTTAGCGTATTGATATGCGCGTTGGATTTCCGGATTTTGAAGGATGGAATTGTCGCGACAGGCTTTATTAATCTTCACTAAGTCCTGATACACAACCCGCCCGGCCCCGATGTTCAGATGCCCTACTTCGGAGTTGCCCATTTGTCCATCGGGCAACCCTACGCTCTCGCCAGAAGCCTCTAATTTGGAATTGGGATAGGTCTGCAACAGGTAATCCCAATAAGGCGTGGGCGTACTATAAATTACATCGCTTTTGGATTGATTGCCGATTCCCCATCCGTCGCAGATAATTAATATGGCTTTCTTCTTCATTATTAGCTCTATTCGTCGACAGGCGCAATCAGTTTATATCCTTTACCATGAATATTGATGATCTCGATATTCGGGTCGTCTTTCAGCAATTTACGCAGTTTGGTGATATACACATCCATGCTACGCGCATTGAAATAGTTATCATCGACCCAGATAGTCTTCAGCGCATAATTCCGTTCGAGCACATCATTTGAATGAGCACACAGCAGATTTAACAGTTCACACTCTTTCGTCGTCAATTTGGTTATCATGTCGTTGATAGCCAGTGTTTGCTTTTGTGTATCAAAGATGAAAGCTCCCAACCTGTAGTACGGTACATCTTTCATTTTCCTACCTTTTACGCGACGGAGAATGGCTTCCATACGAAGCATCAGCTCTTCCATGCTGAAAGGTTTGGTCAGATAATCATCTGCGCCAAGTTTAAACCCTTCCACAATATCTTCTTTCATCGTTTTAGCTGTCAGGAAGATAATTGGGATTTCCGGATTCAATGCGCGGATTTCCTGCGCCAGTGTGAACCCGTCCTTTTTGGGCATCATGACGTCAAGTATACATACGTCATATTTTTCTTTTACAAAGCCTTTAAAACCGGCTTCTCCGTCAGTGAATAGATCAGCGACGTACCCTTTTGCCTGTAAGTACTCTCTTAAAAGCATTCCTAAATTTTCATCATCTTCACAAAAGAAGATTCTCGTCTGTTCGTCCATAATTTTCTAATTTTTTATTGTTGGTAATGTGATAATAAACGTTGTTCCAATATTTCCGCGACCATTTTCGGCCCGTATAGAGCCAAAATGGTCTTCCACTACTTTGCGCACGTAGGCTAATCCGAGGCCAAAGCCTTTGACATTATGCACATTGCCGGTAGGCACGCGGTAGAAACGGTCAAATATTTTCTTCATATTTTCTTTTTTGATGCCAATGCCATTGTCTTCAATGGAGATGATTACCTTGTCGCCTTCGTTGCGGGTACGCGCCATCAAGTTGAGCGGTATGTCTTCGCGGCGGTATTTGACGGCATTGTCCATGAGGTTGAAAAGCATATTCGTGATGTGCATCTCATCAGCATAAATAGAAGAGTTTTCAGCTTCTAAGTCAATATCTAATGTGCCGCCTGCTTTCTCTACTTTGATGTTAAAGATATTTGCCACATTGGCTATCAAATCGTTGATATCTATTTCTTTCAGTTTTAGCATAGCTTTTTGTTTCTCAAACAACGACATTTGCAGCACTTTCTCTACTAAGAAACCCAGACGTTTGGTCTCGTCGTTAATAACCGATGAGATGTGCCGGAACACTTCGGGCGTTTTCGATATGTCCGAATCTTTCATCATCTGCGCAGCAATCGAAATCGTCGAAACGGGCGTCTTCAATTCATGCGTCATATTATTGATAAAGTCATTTTTCAACTCGGATAATTTCTTTTGGCGGAAAATGCTATAAATAGTGATAGCGAACGTTACAAACAAGATGATTGATAATAAGCCGGATGGCACCAAAAACGATACCGAAGCAGAGAGATAATCCCGCCTTCCCGGAAAGTAAACTTTGATGTAATGTAGTCTGGAGGTAGGGTCGGCGGGAAATAGAACCTGCGTGATGATTTCCGAACTCTTCGGTTTTTTCGATAGCGGCTGGCTCTGGTAGATAAGTCTATCGTTGATATTGACAATCATAAATACAAAAGGCAGGTTTAAGCCATTGTTAACAAATTCATTAGTAATTAGCTTATTAATATCTTCAAAATTAATTCGTTGGTCAATAGGTATAACAGGTTTTATATATATTAGCTCGGTCATCACATTTTCCCGTACTGCATTCAGTCGAAGAAAGCTGGCGTAGGATTCTTTAAGAATTCGATCCGAGACATCCCTAATAGATGGTATCCTTCTATCCGGACTCCGTTGCCCGGGTCGAGTTTGAGGAGGTCTGGTAGTCGAAAATCTATTTTGACCTGGTATGAAACCTTGTGTTATACCGGTTGAATCTATTCCTTGCGCGAAAAACGGTATATTAAAATTTAATGGATGGGAAGTGAGCAAATTTATAAAATCCACATCGAGTGAATTGGTGTATTTTTCCATGGTCGCTCTGACTTCTCTTCGTTCAATCTCGCGTGATACTTCTTTCAGACAGCTTCTTGCTGTTGCCTCAAACTGTTCATTGTTTTTTTTGAAGATAGTCGCAATGTATTGAACTTGCAGAAATAGCAGTCCAATAAAAGCAAATGCCATCATTCCGGTTAATGTCCAAATCGTTGACTTTTTCATCTTCTTTTTTACCCTGTTTTTGACACTGCAAAGGACGGAAAAATTTACTTAATAATTGCATAAAAAAGGTAAAATTTTTAATCGTCAAAAGTTAAAGATTGTTTTCAAAAATCGAACTCGCCGATAATAATATCCTCCTTATTATCAACACATACAATGAAATATAGGGGTGTTTTCGCCCCATTCTCATCAACTTTTAAATGTTAAAATCGCATTTTCAGCGTTTTTTAGCGCTTTCTCTCGCTTCCCCTGCAACATTTTTTTCGTTAAAAAACGCCCTGAACGGACACGCGGATTTTCAATCCGTGTGTCCGTTCAGGCCAGTTGCTCCGCCCCTGTGACCGGAAGACATGCTGATAAAAAAAACGGATTTTTGAAATTTAGCAGCTTTTTAACATCTTCCTTGCACTAAGTCTGTGTCTCTGTGCTGAGAGATATCCATCGGTGAGCGTTCACAAAGGCTTCTATCCATGGCGTTACCGCATCGCCTTTTCGGTTCTCCGGATAATAACCGCATTGCCAGGGGAAAATTGCTCTTTCTATGTGTGGCATCATGGCTACATGCCGACCATCCTCCGAGCTAATTCCGGCTGCGGCCCAAGGCGAACCGTTGGGATTAGCAGGATAAACATCGTAGTTGTACTTAGCTATGATATGATATTGGCTTTCATCGTATGGAAAATCAAACTTGCCGTCGCTATGCGCTATCCAGACACCTAACTTAGCGCAGCTTAGCGAACCAAACAAAACTGAATGGTTCTTAGGAATCTCTACCGTTAGAAAGTTGGATTCGAATTTGCCGGAATCATTTGGGGCCATCCTGAACTTTTCCGTTTGTTCCGGATAGAGATGGCCTAATTCGGCCATCAACTGACAGCCGTTATTTATCCCAAGGCTCAGCGTATCTTTGCGCTTAAAGAAGTTGTCGATAGCCTGTTTGGCTTTCTCGTTATAAAGGATACTGGCAGCCCATCCCTTGGCAGGGCCAAAAACATTGAAGTTGGTAACGCCACCGCCGAAAACGATAAAATTCACATCTTCAAGCGTCTCGCGTCCCGCTACTAAGTCGGTGGTATGCACATCTTTTACGTCAAAACCGGCTAAGTAAAGCGCGTATGCCAATTCGCGTTCACACTGCGAACCTTTCCCGCGAATAACAGCGGCTTTGATTCCGCTACTTGCCCCACGGTAGGTAGTAAGGCCGTAAGATTCAAGCGTTCCTTTAAATCCTTCCGGTATCATATAAGTAACAGGTTGCCGTTTGTAGTTTTCAAACCGTTGGCCGGCGTTTCTGTTTTGGCATTTATCTAACAGATAGGATGATTTATACCATACATCGCGCAAATAATCAATAGCAAAAAAGTAAGTGGCGCCTTCTTTGGAAATACGTATTTGCCGTTCATCCACCGGCTGGGCGATACAGGCACAAGCAATGCCTGCCGAGTGCATCAACTGCTCAAAAGCCTGTTTTTCCTTCACTTGTACGATGATACCCGGATTTTCGGCAAACAACAGTTTGAATATGTCTTTCTCGACTAATACATCCAAATTGACTTCAAGGCCGCCTGCCAAGTTGGCAAAACACATCTCTAACAGCGTGGTTATCAGTCCGCCTGCCGAGATGTCATGCCCGGCTAATAATAGACCCTGGTTGATAGCCGCCTGCGTGGCATTAAAAGCATTGACAAAATAGTCGGTATCTTTGACCGTCGGGGCTTCGTTACCTACTTTGCAAAGGGCCTGTGCAAAAGCCGAGCCGCCGAGCTTGAGGGTGTCGAAAGAGAAGTCTATATAATAAATATATGTATTTGGGTCGGTGGATATTACCGGCGAAACGATTTTTCGGACGTCGCTCACTTCGGCGGCGGCTGTGATTATAACCGTTCCGGGTGACAACACCTTGTCATCGCCATATTTTTGGGTCATGGAGAGCGAATCTTTTCCTGTGGGTATATTGATTCCCAAATCGCAGGCAAAGTCGGACGCCGCTCTTACGGCTTCGTACAAACGGGCATCTTCGCCTTTGTTACGACACGGCCACATCCAGTTGGCGCTGAGAGAGACGCTTTTTATCTGTGCGGCTAACGGTGCAAAGACGATGTTGGTTAAAGCTTCGGCTATGGATAGTATCGACCCGATAGCGGGGTCTATTAAGGCAGCCTGCGGGGCATGTCCGACAGAAGTAGCTATACCGACTTTGCCGTGATAGTCGAGGGCGACAGCGCCAAGGTCGCTTAATGGCAACTGTAAACGGCCCTGACATGGCTGACGGGCGACTAATCCGGTGGCCGAGCGGTCGACCTTGCCGGTGAGCCAGTCCTTACAGGCGACAGATTCTAACTGTAATACATTTTCGAGGCATTCATGTAGCTCAGAAATAGCATATTGCAAAGGCGAAAATTCTTCTTTCACCGTCCTGTCTTCCATCACCGTGCGCGGCGGTTTGCCGAACATATATTCAAGACGTATATCTATTGGTTTCACACCGTCCTTTTGCTCAAAAACAAGTTTATGGTCATCGGTCGCCTCGCCTACGACATACATCGGGGCTAACTCGCGCTCGGCTATCCTGCTGATAAGGGCTAAATCATCCTCTTTCAGTAACAGTCCCATCCTTTCCTGGCTTTCGTTGCCGATGATTTCTTTGGCAGATAGCGAGGGGTCGCCAACGGGTAACAGCGACAGGTCGATATGTCCGCCTGTCTGTTCGATAAGCTCCGAAAAGCAGTTGAGGTGGCCACCTGCGCCATGGTCGTGTATCGAAATAATCGGGTTGGCATCTGCCTCGGCGGCGCTTCGTATCACATTGGCTACCCGTTTTTGCATATCAGGATTGGAGCGTTGCACTGCGTTCAACTCGATGCCGCTGGTAAATAGCCCTACGTTGACCGACGACCCCGCGCCGCCGCCCATGCCTATCCGATAATTATCGCCTCCCAACATGACAATTTTATCTTTCGGCTGAGGAACACCCTTCTGCCCATCGCGTTTGTTAGCAAACCCAATGCCGCCTGCTTGCATGATAACCTTG
This sequence comes from uncultured Tannerella sp., assembly GCA_964442765.1. GTDB lineage: Bacteria > Bacteroidota > Bacteroidia > Bacteroidales > Tannerellaceae > Tannerella. Next base: position 26,259 of record CAYUAK010000085.1, read on the forward strand.
TCAAAAGCATATTTCTTGTTGTTTTCGGTAAACTCGTAAGTAAGCACCGAGCCGCCTATCAGCGGCTGACCGGAGTGGTTGCCATACATCGAAGCGCCATTCGACGCTTTAATTAATATCTGCTCCGGCGTCTGGTAGCGCCATGGACGAGGCGTAAGCGCCGCTTCCCACGACCGCCCTTTCTCTGTTCGGGGATAGGAGGTCATATAAACAGCCATCCCTGCAAGGGGTAACGCTGCCTTACCGCCCCCAAGCCGGTCGCGTATCTCACCACCCGAACCGGTAGCGCCACCATTAAATGGCTCAACAGTAGTGGGGAAATTATGCGTCTCGGCTTTCATCGATAAAACAGTTTCTATCTTTTTTACGCCATAATAATCGGGTTTATCGCCCGAAAGGGGCGCAAACTGCTCAATCTCCGGCCCTTCTACAAAGGAGACATTGTCTTTATAGGCTGATATTATGACATTCGGATTAACTGCCGAGGTCTTTTTTATCAAAGCAAACAGCGATTTATCCATCACCTTGCCGTCGATGACAAAGGCGCCGTTAAAAATTTTATGCCTGCAATGCTCCGAGTTGACCTGCGAGAACCCAAAGACCTCGCTGTCGGTTAGTTTGCGGTTCAGCTTTTGGCTTACATCGTTCAGATATTCTATTTCGTCGTCACTGAGCGCAAGCCCTTCCTGCTCATTATAGGCAGCTATGTCGTCAATTTGAATTATCGCCTCCGGTTTCCGGTCGTTATAAAACAGGTTCTGGTCTAAACCGTTATACAACTGTTGAAGTAGCGGGTCATACTTGGTTTCGCCTGAAGGCACGCTTACATATTCTTCTATACGGGAGATACCAACTATCCCCATATTTTGCGTGACCTCAACCGCATTGGTACCCCAGGGAGAAATCGTTTCACCTCTCGGCCCTACAAACCTTCCTTCGACAGCCTCTGCCTGAACGGGAGAAGCATCTCCGAATAACCATCTTAATTTCTCTGTTTCAACTGTGCTAAATGCCTGTGCTGTTTCTACTGCCAGCACACTGTTACCGGTGGAATTAAAAAAACAAATCATACTATATACCTTTATAATGTTATAAAAAAACGCTGCAAAGGTAAAAAAAAATGAGGACATTCTTTGAAGTTAAAATAAAAAAATTTTCCACTTTATGAAATGAAGCAATTGGCAATTGAGAATTATTCATTAATTTTGCGGCTTCATTTTCGCAAAAATGATTGAACTTTTTATTATAGGCATTGTTATAGGAATATTAGTTTCCTGTCCGATGGGGCCAATTGGAATGTTATGTATTCAGCGAACTTTATCAAAAGGCCGGCTGTCGGGTTTTATTTCTGGGCTGGGCGCGGCGTTTTCGGACATCCTTTATGCCGTTGCTACGTGCCTGTTTTTGGGACTTTTAGTTAATTTTATACAAGCGCACGAACGCTCATTGCAGATTTTCGGAAGCATCATTATAGTGCTGTTCGGATATATAATCTTCCGAAGTAATCCTGCCAAAAACTTGCAGCCCAACCACGAACCCAAACAGACGCTTGTTCAGGATTTTGTTACTGCTTTCCTTCTGACCTTCAGCAATATGCTGATTGTCATATTTTTCATTGGCTTGTTTGCACAGTTTGGCTTTATCTTACCCGAACATTCCATCCAAATGACCGTTGCCGGCCTGGTTGGAATCTTTACTGGCGCCATTCTCTGGTGGTTTTTTATTACTTTTGTGGTGTCATTGATGCGCCATTGGTTCAATTTGAAAGGAATAAAACTCCTTAACAAGCTGATGGGCGGCCTTATTATGACACTTGCAGTGATAGGATTTATCGCCGCCATTCGATTCCCCCTTTGAACGTTCCTATGAAAATCAATCAATGTGTCTCTTTGTGAAGAAAATGGGGGCCAGGGGGATGTCATGACTTCAGAATCCCACAATCTATCATAGGATTCAAGCTCAGTAGAAAAAAAATAAAAAAATTATATGAGACTAATAAATAGCTTGTTAATAGGATTAATGATCGCCATTTCGCTTGCCGGATGCGCTTTAAAGGAAAAGAAAAATGCAGAAAACGCCTCTGTTACCCCTGCTAAGCCTGCATTAAAAAAATTAGAACCGGTGATGCCGCCTGTTTTGATGACCAACCCACAGGACCGAGCAGGTTTTATTATCACCCATTATTGGGATAAATTTGATTTCCGAGATACAATGTACTGCCACGCCCCTGATATTACTGAGGATGCTTTTTCTAATTTTATCAACTTTTTCCCGTATGCAACCTATAACAAAGTATCTGAAGCTATAAAAAAACTGCTCGATTCGGCTGAGGTAGATGCTGTCATGTATAATTATTTTATCCGAACGGCAGAACATTACTTGTTTGATCCAAACTCGCCAGCCCGTAACGATGAGTACTATATCCCTTTCTTAGAGCATATCGTAGCTTCCAAGAATGTGGTCGATGAATCCAAAATACGGCCACAGTTTCTGTTACAAATAGCATACCGCAACCGTCCCGGCGCTAAAGCTGAAGACATCGTTTACACTACTGCCGCCGGACGTACAGGACGCTTATACAATATAACCGCCCGCTATGTGTTGGTAATGTTTTTCAACCCGGATTGTAAAGAGTGTAAGGAAACAACCAACCGGTTGAAAAGCTCACCCGTCATAGCTTCCGCCGTGTCATCGGGAAGATTGAAAGTGTTAGCCGTCTATCCGGACGAGCAGTTAGACATCTGGCGAAGTCATTTGGACGAGATACCCGCTACCTGGATCAACGGATATGACAAGGCTTTAACGCTACGCAACAACCATATATACGACCTGAAAGCCATCCCAACACTTTATCTCTTAGACGAAAACAAAAACGTGATACTGAAAGACACTTCCACTGGTCATATTCACGACTTTTTAGAAAAAAATCCCTGACACATATTTCCCGGTAAAATAGAAGTGGTTAGTCCCCCTATGAAGCCGTATCTGCCGACCTGTCTGCCGACAGGCAGGACAGGCAAGAGGGCAGGGGGATGTGGTTTTTTCCGCCAACTCCCCCATCCCCGTAGCGGGGAAAAAACAAGCCCCGAAAAAATGGCTTTCTCGGGGCTTGCTGTGATAAGTGAAAGGGAACTATTTAACTTTTTTGAAAATAAACACATTAGCGCCCCAACCGCCTATACTTACCTTTATATCAAATGTAATCGTAAACATTTCATCACAGGCGCTATATAAGCCTGCAATGGGTGTAAAGGTATAATTAGTATATGTAGGAGGCAAACCCCATTCATCTAAATTGTCGGAAATTATGACCGGCGGGCCGGTTACCTTGAAATTATCCTTATTGACATTCAGCTCTATCCGGTTGCCATTGCCGGTAAGTCCTTCAGATTGAGGATAGCCGTCAATGAAAATCTTATATGGATCATTGGCGTCAGCCACAAAAGTAACCCTGCCCGCTTCTCCCCAATCATCAGACTCATAGTCAAATTCTCCAACCAGCATGGAGGTGTCAAAGTAACAGACGACGGGAATTTGAAACGCAGCCGCCGAACGGGTCGTTTTCCCGTTTTTGGTTGTTAAAATGTACAAGTTGAAAATGTCGCCTAATTTGTAATCGCTTACCGGAATTTTCAGGGCGTTAAGCACTTCGGTAGCCGTCACACGCACCCCTGAAGATGGGATGGATACACCTTTAAGGATTGCGCTTTTGTTTCCCTTCGTTACTTCAATTTCTGCTTTTTCGATAGTTTGATCTGAAGGTAAAGATAAATTGAATTGCACATAACTGGCTTCAATGTTATCCGAAAAATAAGCCGGCGACGGGTCAGACATGAACGGCACTGCATTTTCGCCTCTGTTCTGAACCGGATTTTCATTCGTATCTTCGCAGCCCGCATTGAAAATGAAGGCGGCCATGAGTATATAAATATATTTTTTCATATTTCTCTATTTTTAATATTATCAAACAATTAACGTGAACCGCCTGCCCACCACACATTTTCCGTATACACATAATTGCCGTCGCCGTAAGCTTCGGCAATATTTTTGTTGGTGGTAACATCGGAATTTCCATACGTATAACGAAGCGGGAACCGGTTTGGATTCGCTAACGGGATGAAATTGCTTTGTCCCAATGCTTTTAAACGACGGTAGTCGTTATAGGTTTCAACAGCTTCGATCTCAAACAGGCCGAGATATTTTTGCAGCATGATTTCTTTGATGGCTTCCGATTGGGTGTTAAGCCTTGGTTCAATTTCCTCTTTATAATACTCGGTTGCGACAGCAGTCTTTATTCCCGCATTGACAAAAGCTGTTGTAACGGCTTCTTGGAGAGCGGCTTTGGCATTATTGAGGTCACCTTTGCGTGCGTATGCTTCTGCTTTTAAAAACTCAAGCTCATGATAACTCATCAAGTAAATAGGCGCATCTGCTTTGGAAGTGGCTTGCGCAGATATCCCATAATAACGCTGTGACTGATTAGGGTTGCCGTTAGGGGCAAATATCAATTCATCGTTGCTAGGATGTTTTCTGAAGAACACATCTTCGCGTGGGTCATCCCGTTCTACTAATTTATCAAGCAAGCTTTGACTTGCTCCAAAATTATCCCTATCGGTAAAGAACCGTTGGAAGGGATTCCGGACGGTAGTGGCTGAGCATTTAAATGCCGCCTCTTCGCTCTTTGAAGCGAAAGACTTGCCGGCTGCATCAATAACCGCATCTAAGTTGTTGGGACTACGGTTTAACAAGCGCATGGCATAACGCGCTTTCAGGCCGTAAGCAAACTTGACCCAACCGGTTGCAACGCCTCTATATAAGGGATCCTGCGCTCCAATAGCCGCGTAGGTTGATGGTTTTTCCAAGTTGGCTATCCCGTCAGTTATAAACTCGTTTACTGCCTTATATATACTTTCCTGTTTATCCAACTTCGGCGCCCAGATAATACCCGGTTGAAGCGCTTCGCTCCAAGGTACGTCGCCCATTAAATCGGTCAGCATGGCTAAATTGTAAGCCGACAGTACCTGTGCCATTCCCAGCACGGTGTAATTACCTTCTTCTTTACCGCCTTCCGAACATTTTTCAATAATCGTTTTCAGGTTAAGCAAGTTGCTGTAAACATTGTCCCATATATTGTTATAGGTGGTTGCGCTTATCGGCTCGTTAACCCTTACTTCGGCATTATAGACCTGTCCCCATATACCGACATTATATTCCATATAAACCGAGGCGTAGAGCGCAAAGTCAGAGCCGGTCACTGAAAACGATGTGTTGTTAATCAGGTCGGTAATGATTAGCCTGGATGCTACATCCGTCGGATGATTCGGGTCGCTGTTGATTTTCTGCATAACATCTTCCGAGCAGGCAAACAAACTCGACACCATTAAACTTATGATAAAAATTCTAATATTTTTCATATTCCATTATTTTAAAAATTTACACTCAGACTCATACCAAAACTTTTAGTTTGAGGCATGGAAAAACGCTCAAAACTGCCCATCATATTGTTGTTACCTTGCCCGCTTTCGGGGTCGGCATTCGGCAACTCTGTCCATAATAATAAATTACGGGCAAAGGCTGATACTGATACATCCACTTTGGGAATAAAGGATTTGGGAAGCGCATATCGCAAGGTTATCTCCCTTAATTTGATAAAGGCGTTCCCGTAAATATAGGCTTCGTCGATGTTACCAAGGACCGTGTTATACAATATCTGATAAGCACGGGGATCAGCTGGGCCGCCTCTAACTATATCGTTAGGCGTTCCGTCTGCTTTATAACCTTTGAAAATAAAGGTTGATTCCCTGTCTTCCGTTCTTTTGGAGATACCATAGAGGTCCATCAAACCGTTTGTACCGGAATACATACGACCTCCCTGTTTCCATTCAAAGGTTGCGCCAAGCGATAAAGATTTATAGGTGAGCGTGGTACCGCCGCCAACAATGAACTTGGGAGAAGCCTGTCCCAGCTCTCCCGGCTCGCCTGCCATCGGCATTCCATACGTCATGCTATTGGGATTTTCATCGACAAGGATTCTGCCTAGTTCGTCTTTCGCATACTGTCCGCCATAAATAATCGGATAAGAAGCGCCAACGCCCGCGCGTACCTGCGGTGTCACAAAACCGCCTAACATAATGGATTCAACACCTTCGCGCAATGAAATACACTTGTTATTAATCTTTGTATAGTTCAAATTGATGTCCCAACGAAAATCCCGTGTACGGACAGGCGTTACATTCAGTATAAGTTCGTGAATAGCGGTTTTCATTTGTCCGCCATTGGTAACAAGGTCGGAAGCTCCGGTAGAGCCCGGGAGAGGCACTGCAAATATCTGGTCTACTGTGTTCTGGTCGGAATAGGTATAATCAATACCGATTCTTTCTTTGAAAAAGCTCAGTTGAAGACCTAACTCCCACGATTTTGTGTTTTGGGGTTTCAGCAATGGGTCATACATAATCGGATATTGGATATACGTATTGACGCCCTGCAAAGGATAAATAATCGGATTGCCCGTCCAGAATCCGCCTCCATACGAAGGACGATAGTAGTAATTGTTCAAGTATCGGGAAGTTACCTGACCTACTTCGGCATACGAACCTCTTATTTTACCAAAGCTAAACCAATTCAAATTTTTAAATGCTTCTAATTCGGTAAATATAAAACTGAGCGAAACGGAAGGATAGGTAAATGAGCGTCTGTTAGGCGGCATATATGAAACAACGTCCTTACGCATGGATGCCGTCAAATAAACCATATTCTGATAGGTTAATGACATATTGCCAAAGAAACCCACCGACCGGTCTTGCCATTGACGCTCGCTCACCTCCGTTGTATTTGCGTTTTGGATATGAATCCATCCACCAAAATTCATGTCCTCACCATAAATGTCGTATGTCTTATCGTAGGAATGATCTACTTCATTTCCCACAATTACATTCAAATCTAATCCGGGGGTGATTTTCCAGTCATAAATAGCGGTGAGCAACGAGTTGTAATTAAACTTGGTTACACCGTAATATTCAATCATTCCACCTCTGTTTGCCGCATGTCCGTATCCGAAAATATCCTGATTATGGGTAGTATAAGTATCTGTTCCCAATTGATATTTAATAGTAAGTCCATGACCGGGGGCTAATCGGGTGTTATATTGACCAAACATATTGCCGAACAAACGAATTGTGTTTTCGTCGAAGGTATTGTTATGAGGCACCCAATAGGGGTTATCAAAGCTACCGCCACGATAATATATCTGCGTATAAGGATCGCCCGGCAAATGGTACGGGATTCCTTTCAGGTTGTAACTCGGAGGCGCAGATAAAACGCCCATCAGTGAGCCTTGGTTAGCGCCCGACAGCTTATCAATTTTACTTTTTGAGAAGTTAACCGAAAAACCGGCCATAAAATGCTCGCCCAATTTTTTGTCGGCATTCATCTTGGCGTTCCATTTTGACATGCCTGTTTTCAGCGCTATACCGGTCTGGTCGGTATAAGAAAGACCAATGGCAAAATTGCCTGTACTTTCGGCGCGGCTAACCATAGCGGAAGTCGTTGAGCTGACGCCGGTTCTGAAATAGTCGTTCCAGTTATCATAGACGCCCGGCGTAACCCATTGTTCATCTACGGGTACTCCTGCCTGTGTCAATTGATTAACCCTATATTTGCCGGTGTGGTTTTGACTGTTGCCGCCATAAACAGGGTCATTAGGTAAATCGGTAATTTTAGGCCCCCAAGACGAAGAATTATTCCAAACGTAACTTCCACTCATTCCTTGCGCCCATACTTTTTGATAGTCCGGCGTACGGGAGACCTGGTCGAAGGCTACGGTTTGCGAAACGCTTACATTCGTTTTGCCTATCATTTTACCTTTACCGCTCTTGGTGGTAATGATAATAGCGCCATTGGAAGCGCGAAGTCCGTACAGCGCTGCTGCAGCCTGCCCTTTCAAAACATTGATTGACTCAATATCATTCGGGTCAAGGTCGATAGCACGGTTGGCCATATCGGGACCGGTAACGCTGTTTCCCGTTCCATAATATGCCGTACTGGCTATAGGCATCCCATCTACAACATAAAGCGGAGTGTTATCGCCATCGAACGAACGCGCGCCGCGAATAATAATCTGGGAAGACGCGCCCGGCATTCCGCTCGATGTCTTCAAGTCCACACCAGCCACTTTTCCTTGCAACGCCTTGGTCAAATCGGTATTGCCAGCCATCGTCAAGATTTCGGATTTAACCTCCTGTGTCGCATATCCCAACGCTTTCTTCTCGCGCGAAATACCAAAAGCCGTCACCACAACCTCATCCAAAGTTTGGGTGTCGGGATTCATAATAATTGAAAGGGATGGTTTAATAGCCACTTCTAACGGCTGCATGCCTATATACGAGACCGAAAGGGTCGTAGCTCCTGCAGGCACATTGGTAAAGGTGAACGAACCGTTGACATCAGTTTGCGTGCCAATGCCCGTTCCTTTCACAATGACCGTTACACCAACTAAAGGTTCCCCATCTTCTGCCGAAAGAACCGTACCGGTCACCCGTGTAGTCTGGGCTGAAACTAATCCTATGCCTGCTAAGAGGCAAAATAAAAGAAAGGTCAATTTCTTCATAGAGTAATTATTAAATGTTTAACAAAAATTTTCGTTTCATCTTATCACTAAAAAAATGAATAGATTCCAAAAAAAACGCCTGCAAAGATACAAAGAATAATTTATTTCAGGATAATTTTTTAAATTTTTTTTCGCAGTTATATTGTCTTTTACGACCGATAAGACTTTTTTTTCAACCATTTCCCTATATAATCATCAACTGATTAGTCGACACGAATGGTTGCTGTTTGTCGAATGATACGGCCATCCGTGGTTAATCCTTCGATGACAACCGAATAGGTGGTTGGAAAGTTGGAGGTGTAAAACTCGAAAGTTGCTTCCTCCGCTCCGGACAAAATAATATCCGGCTTCCAGAAGATAGTTGTCCGGTAATCGGGGATAATCGGCGTCTTAACACCCAGCGTTTCGTATTTGGGAGAATAAAACTCAACCGGTTTTTGATAACCCAACGGCGTGTAGATAGTAGCGTTATATTTGTCTTCAGCTTGACGTTCCGTTATACTTCCTCTTCGGTTGGTTGTTATACTTATGACGCCCCTGCCGCCTCCACGTGAGCCGAATGCTGCAATAGCGCTGTTTCCTTTTAAAACGTCGATGCTTTCCACTTCTTCTACTTTGACCGATTCTAATGGAGATATGCCGTCAACCCACTCGAAGGGTATGCCATCAATGACAACAAGGGGCAGAAGTCCTAACATATCCCCTGTTCTGATGAAAACTGAGCCATTGGCTTCTACCTGTACGCCAGGAACTGTCCGAAGTATCTCGGCAACAGATTGGGGAACTCTTTTTTCAAAACTTTCCCTTCTTATCGTCGCATCCGAAGCCATGTTCGCCCAAAACTGCTCCCGCAAATCTTCGCTTCTGTCTATTTTTCTGGCAGTTATTACGACATCTTGCAGATAAATGGTCTGTATATCTTCATCATACTTAACCCGCAGTTTCGCTTTTGCAATAAAAAAATCAGGTTGTGTTTCCTCTCCGGTTTCAGAGGTAGATGATGTTGGACTTTGCATAGCATGGAAGAGCGCGGGAAACTTTTCATCATTCAACACAATTTCCACCTGGCTGCCCGCTTTCCTGTCGGATGCCTGTAAATAAAAGGAAGTACTATCAGGGAACTCGAAATCATAGAACCTGAAAGCGCCCGTTTCGTCGGTTGCTGTCAATCCAAAACCTCCGTCTTTCATCAGAATAGATACCTCAGCGTCGGCTACCGGTCGAGAACGCCTTATGTCTTTTACTAAGCCGGAAATTTCCATGCTCTGCTGAAACAGGATAGACGGATACTGCAAATTCCCTTTGACGACCTCAGGGATGGCATATCTTCTCCACCCATGCGTTAGCATCAGATAGTCCAAAGCGATAGCTGATTGAGGGTTGTCCTGAAGGTACCAGGCAGGGTTTTCGATATATCCTCTCAACTCGGAAGATAGCAACAGACTTGACAGTATGGTTGTCGAAGAATCGACCGCTGCATCCTGAACATCTGTGATGGATACGGAAAAATTACCGGATAACGGATTGCCGGATAAATCGGTAAGGAAAAGTTTAGAAACAATTTTTTCACGCACCTGATAAAACTCTTTATCGGTTTGAAGTGTTAAATTAAGATTCTCATCGTTTTTATTGAACACTAACCGCTCGCTTACCGGATTCATCTGTTCATCGAATAATATAAACTGAATTATACCGGTTGGAAAATCTTCTTTTTCATACAAAACCCCATCTTTTTTATGGTCCCATTCTGAAAAAAAGAGCGTCTCACGGCAGTGTGCCAAGATATAACAAGGCGCTTCAGACGCATGTATTGAACGGTTAACTTTAATCATCAGGTTGCTATCACTCTGCTGAACAGCTAACGAACAGGCAAAAGGTTCAGGAAGGGGGAGTTCGAATTGTTTTTCCAAACCGTTTAGGTTTCTGCATTTCAAAAAGACTCTTTTTCCTGCTTCTGGAGTGTATGCTACGACACCCATGCCGGCATGTAATGTTTCAATAGTAACTAGTTCCCTGCCGGTTTCATCTACCAGCGTACCGGTAATAGTTTCAGGATAGCCCTGACTATTTAGCGCCTTAAATGCAATCCTGCTTAATACACCAACCGGCAAGTTGCCCCCTTCGGGAAAAAATGATACCTCGTAGTCATCCTGTATGATAGCCTTGTCAGCGGTTGAACGTTGCTGTTTGTTAGCAACAGACAGGTTCTCTATCCGGATATTTTTCTTGAAAAAGTAATCATCTCCCATGTTCTCCATATAACGCGTATAGGCTCGGAGCGTATAATTTCCTGCAGGAATCAATTTGGTAAGCGGCAAATATCCGTAAAACATACCGTCGACCGACCGCACCATGACCCTGTTAATAAGTGTATCTGTCGGACTAATCAACTCCGCATACACATACCGGCTGTTTGTGGTAGGCCGATGGGTAAGCGCATCAGCTACGTAAGCCTTGAACCCAATTTTTTCGCCGCATATATAAACATCGCGGTCGGTATGTAAATGAATTTTTTCCTGTGGATAGACTTCCAACTGCTCTCTGAACAGGCTGTTTACACTGTCTGTTCTATCAGTCAGCGTCTGAAAGAAAAACTCATTGTCTCCAATCGCTTCATTATCTGCAAAAAGAGACATGGATATTCCGGTGACAGTTGTAGGGACATAGTCAGAAGGCAACATCAACGACAGTCCATTCAAGCGCATCGAATTATTAAAGGACGACATCTTCAAAGGATTCTTGTGAGTACCATCAGGAAATATCTCAACCGCTCCTTTGGGCGTTTCTAATATGTTTTGAACTAAACCAATATCCGACCATTTATTTTTCACAGGGGGTTTACGATTTCCGGCGCTTACAATGGCTCTGGGTGAGTTAAAATCCATGTCGCGTGTTACATCGGTTAGCATTTTGGGGGTTATTGGCTCGCCGAAACAAATAAGCAATAAATCTTTCAGGCCTCTGGGGACGAACAATTTTTTTGAACCGCTAATCGAATCAATCGTTAGAAAAACTTCCGGCTGTTCAAAAGGATTACGCAAGTTACCCATGACATCTTCTCTTTGTGGGTATGTCAACAAAAAACCATCTTCCATCAGCTTATTATGATACAGCGACTTAACGAACTTTGTCAGTGAAACTTGATACACCTCATTTCGGTTTCTTTCCCATGTATTTTTTTGCTTGAGATTTTCAGGTATCAGTTCGGTAAAATTATACTGATAGCTCCAGTCAGTAATATTTGTGTTGTAATCGTGCGTGAAATTACCCAATAAATAGTGGATGTGGTAGCCTGTTTCATAATTAACGATTTGCAATGGCTCTCGACAGGTGACCGTTAGAATCCGGGTGTCAGCATTGTAGAAATAATAAACGGCATCCGGATTGACAACATGAATTGCTTTTTTGGACGGTTGCTTTCCTAATAGCGTCTCCCAGAAAAGAGCTATATCCATCCGTCGGGTCTTGATTCTTTTTGACACGGTCACTTCGTCCAATTCAAGAATTTTCAAAGCCGTATTAAATTCTATGGATTCTTTTCCTGGGTCAATATCCTTCACGACGGATTGGTATCCCACATGTGATATCGACAGCCTGTAGCTACCTTCTCCAGGAATATTGAGTTTGTATTTACCCTCTACATCTGTGGTTGTGCCGGCAGAGGTATTGGAAAAAAATACGGTAACTCCAGGAATGGGATTCCCATCCTCTGCATCTGTGATACGCCCGTTGATAGAACGAGCCGATTGTTGCGCTTCCGATGTAATCGAAAATAAAGCTGCAACTAATAATAGAACGACGCGATTTCTTTTCATCTTTCCTTTCAATTTTGCACAAAGGTTCCCTTTTTATTCCCCGTGGCTGCCGTTTTCTCCATTTCCTCCGTCCCCATGGCGGTAGCTGTACTTAACTTTTGCCGTTTCGGATTCGTAAAATCTGGCTAAGAACTCATAAATAACTAATTCGTGCAGTCTGTTTTTTGTCCTGAACCACCGGTTCATGGTCATGTGGATCATGCTTGTCAGCAAATCGTTAAACGGGACAGGTGTCTCATCGATTTTTAAAGAACCGATTATTGTCATAGCTACCGGGATTATCAAATTTTTTCGCTTATTGATAAGCGATGTGTCTTTTGTCGTTATCGTATCCCATGACATGACGCGTTCAATCTCCTTACGATAAGCGCGATATTTATTGTTTAATTGCTTTGTTGTCTGATGGCGTATTAATCCAAATTCCTTTTTAAAACTTCCGGCAATCTCAAATAATTGAGAATCACTCCAACCTCGAGCTTCCTTTAGGATCATCATCCCAATTAGAACACGAATAGAGGCATTGGGAGCACCCGAATCCTCATCGAACAACGGACGAAAGATATTCTCATCAATGCGATTAGTAA
>CAYUAK010000086.1:0-48642 GCA_964442765.1 uncultured Tannerella sp.
AACAATATGCTAAAATGGCAGTTAACTCGCCAATACTGTCATTCCGGCAATATTGACCCCTTTACGCTCCTGAATAACAGATGTCTAACAGGAATTAACCGCGTTGGGGGTCAGAATCACCGGAATGGGGGTCAGCTTCGCCGGAATAGGGGGTCAGGATGGAACGGAATTTGCAAAAAGCAGAAAATAAAGAGAAATTGGAAAATTCTACGCTGAATTGCTGGTTTTTTTATTGAAAATTTGTGTTGTTAATAAAAAACCTTACCTTTGCGGCGTTTTAAACTTATAAAAAATGCAAATTATGAAGAAAACAACTAAGATTTTAAGAGACAAAGCATTTAATGCTTTATTATTTGTTTGCATGTGCTTGTTTTTAGTATCATGACAGAGTAATCAAATAGATGAGGACTCTAATCGACCAGACAGTATGATTACTCAAGAAATGGTTCAGTTGAACAAAGAAAATTTCATCTCAAGCGAGGAAATTTTAAGTACAGTTACAGGTATTTATAAAAATGCCCTACATGAAAATTTTGGAGATGATATTCAAACCAGGTCGTACTTATTAGAAGGTAAAACTTTTGATAAGTCAGTTAGGGATATTTTTTCATTTAACGATGATAAAAATATTTCTGCATGTTATGCCGTAAATTTTGAAGGAGGAGGCTTTATTATAGTTTCTGCCGACAAAAGAATGCCCGAAGTTTTAGCTATTTCTGAAACAAATTCATTTGATTTTGCTTTTAATTCACGCGAATTAAAAGTAGATGAGTTAAAGTCGGAAGAGATGCTAAGCAAAATGCCATATGGGTTGATTATCTGGATAGAAGATATTAATAATGCAGTTACCGCGATCAGGTATAATTCACTTAGTGATTCTTCCGATAATAATACCGATAAAGCAAATGATGTTACGACAGATGCTAATGAGATTACACTAGGGTATGAGATAAATACTCCTCCGCCTGGCACTCCGTATTTAGTAAATACAACATGGGGGCAAGGAAACGGCTATAACGATTCGTTAGCGTTTTGTAGTGGTTCACAAAACATCTCCTAATAATTAATAAATTATGAAAAAATTTTTTTTATTTACCTTTGTATTTAGCTTAATAAGCGCTTGTTCAGCCGACTTAAATTCAGATAAAGAGGAAACACCTGAAACGGATGAGCCGCAATATAGTTTTAGCTACTCGATAATTATCAAAGATAGTATTAATCGGGATTTGTTAGATCCTAATATAATCGGTTACTACTATCGAGGAAATAATGGTTTAAGTGATGGTTTTTTAGATATGCTTTTTCTTTCAAAGGAAAATAATATTGAACGAGACTACAACATTATTAAATACCCAAATGAATGGCGTATTGCAGTGAATTTCGATTTTAAAAAAGACTCGATTATCTGTCCTGTCGAAATGATTCTTACATTGATCGTCATACGTCCGGGATACTGTCACGATGGAATATTAACTCAGGATACCATTAGTTGTGATTTAAGTCAAAGCACAAAAGGTGTTGTTTGTAATTCAATTAAAGTGAATGGGCAGCCTGCCTGGATGAAAAATGATTTGAATGAGGAGCCGTTTATAGTTTTAGTAAAACAACCAAGTGATTATGACATGGTTTGTAGTGAAGATATCTATTAATGACTTCCGACAAAATTCCAGATGTTGAATTAGGCACAAGTTATAACTTGCGTCAATGCTGAGAGGCGGGATTTATAGAGAGGCGGTGTGCCACGTCTCTACCAAAACAGGGGGTTAATCGTTGAGGGTGATTTGGAGGCTGACGCCGTAGTTGGATTTGGAGGTGGGGAAGGCGGTGCTGGAGACTAATGGCCGGTTGATCTCCATATCGTAAAAGGCGCGGAAGGTTATCTTTTTGCTGACAGCATAGTCGGCAGTGAACTGCATCCGCTGGGCGATAGCGCCTTGTGTAGCCTGCGTAAAGCCGTCTTCCATCTTGCGGAGCAGCGAGAGCGCTTTTTTGTAGGTATAATCCAAACGGACGGTCAGGTCGTTGCTGAAGTCGGCTTTCTTCTTCATCTTGAGGATTTTATTGAACTCGGCATATTTATATCCGAGACTTGCCGTCCAGTCATTAGAATAGGATTCGACTATCTGGTAGGAGGTGACGTTCAAGTTGATAGTCCGGATGCGGCTGTGTTTCAGTCCGAGTGTCATGTTGTTTTGCAGACTGCCATCTAATCCTATCAATGGGTCGAAGGCTTCCCGAAAGTTGACCGTAGTTATTTCGTAACCCATGGAGGGGAAAGGCGCGCCTGTTTCGGTATTGCGGACATAGCCGAGGTCGCCTTCGATGCCGGCGTTCACCCAGTTCAGGTAGGAATTATAGTTGCCGATAGTATAGGTGCAGTTGTAGTTGTGGTTTACATTCAGGGTTTTAAAATGTTCGGCTATCTTTTGAACCTTCATCAGGCCGTCATAAGCTACCTTCCAGTTGGGCCGCATACTACCTAAAGACGGGAAAGCTGTTAGCGCTATCGTGCGGGGGTTCTTGTTTAAATAGGCGGCGATAAAAGACGGTATCACCACATCGCCCGAATTGATGCCTACGACCCCATTTCGCGGGTTGTACTCCGTGTTTTTATAGGGCGTCTCCGAAATAAAACCCGCGTCGGGATAGATACGTCCCGTGTATTTGTTTTGTATACGCTCCGAAATGATTCCGCGGTTTTCGAGCAGACGTCGGAACACATCCGACTGATAGCCTTTGCGTGCATTGCCTTCGCCCGAAAAAAAGCCGCCCAAACCTATCGTTGTCATAGAGAAATTGCCGCTTTTGGTTTCGGGCATACCGGGATACATAAACCGGATTTCCGTGTTACGCGCATCTTTATAATTCATGGTAAGCGTTATCTTCATGCCGAGAATCGGTTCGAGTTGGGCTGTTCCGTCAAGCATTTTGGAAGAACGTATCATACCCGGCGTAATGTTTTCCGAGTTAAGAACAAACCACCGGTTGTCAGCCGCTTCGTCGAAGTATGACCTGCGGACGTCGCCGAAAGCAAACCCCCAGCCCGGCGCGCGTCCGACAGACGTTCTGCCTTGTCCTAACCAGCCTCCAACGGTTGGCATGAAGGAGGGCAACATCATCCCGTCGTTTAACCGATAGGTTAAATTAAGCGACCGAACCATCATTAGCAAGCGCGCGCTATGCTCACCTGCTTTATAGAGAAAAGTCTCATCTTTCGACGGCGCCGGACGGATAGTTACTTTCAATGTGACTGAATCTAAGTTGGTGATACGAATACGCCCCATGTCTAACGGCTTGAAAGTCACCCGGTACGTTTTGGTGGTATCGTTAGCTAATCGCGCCTTAACCAACACCTTGTTTGTTAGCATGTTATGCGTGACGATAACGCCGCTGTCAGGGCTTAAAGTAACTGTAAAATCCTTTTTGTTAGGTGGACGGCTAACCGGTTGTTGCTGTCGGGTGGGGCCTCCCTGAACTCCTCCGGGACGGCTTATCGTTGTCGGGCGTGTGGCATTGGCTTTTGCATTGACCTTTTTTAAATACTCATTCTTATTATAAAAAGAGGAAAGGGCAAGCCTGACATCGAAATTCAAATCTCGGTTATTTTGGATGATATTGCCCATATTCGTCTCTTCGTCTACATACGAGCCTTTCTCCCATTTATAAGTGGCTGCGTAAGTAGTCGACACAGAAACCCAATCCAAGAGTTTTATTTGGGACAAGGGGAGCGTATAGGTAGCCGAAAGCGACTGGTCGTAAACTAATGTTGTACCCATCTCGGCCAGACTGCGCATCACTGTATCTCTCCATTTTTCGTAATCAGTAGGGTTAAGACTTTTATTGGACTGATAGTAGCCTTCTTCTATACGCGCATTCGTATTGGTACGAAAAGTCAGGCTCATCGTGTTCAAAGGCTTCCATGACACGTTTATCGCCCGGTCCCAAAAAAAGTTCTGGCTGAAAGAGACGGGTATACTGCCGGCGTTACGGACATCGTTCAGGTCGCGCAACTGTATTTCGTAATAGTTACGAACCAAAGCGTTTTGCATGCTAATAGTTGTAGGCAAGTAATAAAAGGCAAACGGTTTGAGTAGTCGGGTGTATTCGTTATCCTTTATTTTTGCAAACGGTTTGAAGGGCTTAAAATAAGGTGTGTAAGAATAGTTTAAGTTTCCTTGCATATTGAGCGTGGTCTCGTAGGCTGTTTCCGGGTTGGTTCGATTTTCGACACTCTTAGCGTAACCCATTGTAAAATTGGCAGGGTCGTAGGGCATCGCCGTCTTGCTTTGAATGTTGAAACGTATATTATTGAATGTCATCGCTTTGGTTGTTATTACACTATTAGAAAAGCTACGGATAGAATCTTTTCCCGTCCGTGTTATTTCGTTGTTAATAGCTTCTTTTAAAAGGATATCCTTGTCTAACGGGTTATATTTGGGCGACACGACTTCTCTCGAATAGGCGCCGTAGAAGGGGAGGCTTACTTTCATTTTTGCGGGCAATAATTTTTCTAATTTCATAGTTCCGGCAAAGCTAACCCGCGAAAAGTCCTCTAAGCTGCGCTGGGAGATAGATTGTTCGAGTCCTCCAAATCCGGCGGTAGTAATATTCACTGTTGCATCGACAGTAGCAAAATCGGAGACAGCCACATGTCCGGCTACATTGGCCGCCCATCCGCCCGATTCGTCGAAATCGGTCATTCGGAGTTCGTTCACCCATATCTCGGCGCTCTTCGTATCTCTTGCATTATTACGAATGCCAATCATGATAACCTGGACGTTCTCGAAGGACGGATTACCGATGACGCTGACCGTATTACGGGTATCGTCCGGGTCATATTTAGAGTAAAGCGTATTATAGGATACCCCTTCACCGCGTGTACGGGCGCGGTTGCGTTCCAATTTTAGCTCCGTAAATGTCTCTAATTTAAAGTCAAACATATTATCCTTTGGCCAGACTATATCCCGTTGCCGGTTGCCGAAAGGCGACAGGGTCAGTGGTATCTCATATTCGTAATAGTTATTCTTATAGTCTGAGCCGAGACGGATAAAAACCGAGAGGTCGCCGTTCTGTGTGTTCGTCACATCGTCGACCATTTTTTCGGCATGTACGAACATCTGCAACCTTTTGAAGCGTCGCAGGTCGAAACTTGTGTTTTTGTATATCGCGCGGGCGTCTTGGGCGGCTAAGTTTTCCACTTTTATCGACAGCGACTGCTCGTTTTGTTGGCGCAGTTGCGGCTGGGAGGGGTCGGTTATTCGCGTAATACCGGGCGGAAGTACATAGTTGATAGGTTGGCGGTCGCTGTTTTCTTCGATATTAACAATTGAAACTGACAGGGTCGCTTGTGTAGTCGGCGGTGTATCCGGCTTATACAGGGGCTGCTGGTAGGGGCGCCAGTCGCCGCGCACCAATGCAAACTTGCCGAAACGTAAGACCGTCGGCTCTTCAAAACCGGTCATGAAGGTGCGCATAAAACGTATCGAGCTGAAATCCGCAATCGAGCCTACTTTGCGCGTATACGAGCGAATAGGAATTTTAAACTGATACCAGGTCACTTCGTCCTGCATCCCGTTGGCGAGCCGCACGCGGGCTATTTTTTTGTCTACGATGTAGTTCGTTCCCACTTCCATGTCTTCGGGACGCAGCGATACTTTGTACAGGTAATATTTCTCGTTCTCATTCATCGTGTTATCATCGTTAATATCTTCTACGTCCGGTATCAGTCTTGAGGGCATACTGAACTCCTGCGTATCGCCCGATTCGGCCGAGTTGCCTTCTGTCCCGTTATAGCGTTTGTAACGGGTGAGGATATCGGCCTGTATACGGTCGTAATAGGGACTCCGGAAGTAATAATAATTATCGGTAGCGGGGTCGTTCAGCGGCGAAAACGGGTCATCCCGCATGAGTTGTAATACATCCGGCGTTACGTTACGTTCTAACTTGTCAAGGAACTCATCATAAGCTGGGAACAAGCCGTTCCGACTGCGTTCTTCTTCCGTCGAAAGGCCGTTCAATCCGACGTCCTGCAGTTTGCGTGCCCCGGCAGAATTATCAAAGGCATACACCGTACTTTGCTGTCGCGGTACTTTCCCCCAGACGGTGGTATCGACTAACGACATATCGCCGTCTACGGGCAGACCGTTTTCAAAAAATTTCTTCTCGTCTTTCAAGATGTCTTCCGAAATATCTCCTAAGTTGAAGTACAGGTCGCCGCCTTTGCTCTCCGGACTGTAAATATACGGATCCATAAGCCAGAATTCGATGTATTGAAAATTAGCTAACTCAAAGTCGGTCTGTTCTAAGCGACGCATGATGCCTCCCCACCGTTTTTCGGGGTTCATCAAGGAGCCGTCTCTGAAGATATTATCGCCGTCTAAGTTATAAGGGCCGCGTTCGTTCGGATAGAATGCCAAGTTAAGCACGTTCAGGTAACTGTCATCCCCCATTCGCAGGTCGCGTTCGGGAAAAAGCTCTCTGATTTGAACAGCTCTTACGTAATGGTTAGAGATGTCGTCATTGGTTATATACGACGGTCGCATGTTGTCGTTCCTGCGGGTGAAGATTCTATCGACGAAATACCAGGCCAGCAAGGAGCGGTTTTTACCGTAGGTCACATCGTTGATAAGTCGCGCTTCGGGGAATAGCGCTGTCGCCGGATTTTCGTCGGCAGGTGTGCTGGCCAAATGCCAGTAATAAGGGTTCAGCAAATCCGTTTCGCTCTGTGTCGATTCGAAATCATCTAAGTAGGAATAGTCGCCCGTATATTTGTTGGTGTAATGGCCGGGTATCAGATGCGCAAATTCGGCATTTAGGGCTAAACTGCTGGGCTGTGTAAGCGACAGGAGCGGTATCTTGTCAAACAGGTTGGTAAGCGCCTGGCTTTCTGTCTTATAATCTAAGTTGACGCCCCACAGCGTATTTTTTACCGATTCGTCTCCGAAGGAAGTTTTGGTTGTTAGCGGCATCTCCGACAGGTGCATGATAGTAGCGCCCAGGTAGAAGTCTTTTGAAAAGGCATAACTTAAGTCTGTACCCATCATCGTGCGACGTTTCATATTAAACATCTGCCGGCTTTCGATTGACGCCTGTATGTTGGCGTTGCTGGCTATCAGACTCTCATTAGTAATCTGCACGATGCCTGCGCCATAGTTGACAAAATAATCGACCCCTTCGGTCAGGACGATGCCGTTAGCCCTCACAACTACTGAGCCTCTCGCCACATTCATTGAGCCAAGCTGAATTTGCCCTGCAGTAGAGCCTGAATACAGTCCGCGCATTACGAACTTGTTTTTCTCGGCTATCTGTTTAGCGATGGTGAGCGTCGAATCGTATAGCTCCTGGTATACATACTTATCGGCTATGGCGTCGTCGCCGATTTTCATGCGCAGGTGCGAGCCGAAGGGTTCGACGACCGGGAAAATGATTTGTCCCTTTGCGCTGTTGATTGTCTTTCCTTCTACGAAGTCGAACATCCCGTCGCCGCCTCCGCCCGGTACCACTTCATTTTTAGAGTTCAGACGGTCTAAGTTCATCACTTTCAGTAGCATCACGTCTTTGATATCGCCTTCGGGTATCGTATAGACATACACGCCGGCTGTATCGCTTTGGTACACAATGTCTAACCTGAATTTCTCCCTTTGTATCGAGTAGGCATTGGGTATCACGTAGATATTTTTCATCATCAGGTTCCAGAACGGCATCGAGGGCGATAAGGAGGTCCCTTTCAGCGTTTTAAGAAAGAGGCATTGGTTTGTGTTTTCGGTCTTATCGCTCGAAAACTCGCCCACCTGATAGACCAAGCCGTTGTACGTATATTCAAAAGCGACGGCTAACACTTCGTCGGTCTGCAGTCTGATATTGAGTGAAACGAATCCGAGATTATTATCTAGATGATAATCAGAAGGCGATAGCAGACGGGCGCTTTCCACTTTTTCATAATCGCGCCCTCCTTCTATAAAGCCGTTTAGCGTTTGTGTCACCGTACTTATCTCACGGGCGCCCTGGTAATTGTCTACAATCGTCCGGTATAATGTATTTGCCTCATTATAGGGGATATTGATATTTCCGGAAGGGCTGAACAACGGGTTGCTTATATGCTCATACTCGCCCAAATCCGAAAATGCGACGATGTTACGGGTTTGCCCGGTCGAGCTTACCTTATTCGTTATCCACACTTCGACGCGGTTGATAAGCACCGACGAGGCGTTAAAAGGTATCTTCGACATAGCCCGGTCATAGTTGTCGCGAAAATAGTGAGCTAAGAAGTAATGGCGGTTCTCGTCATAGTTATCGGCTGTTATCACAAACTCCTTTTGGGTAGCGCCTCCTTTGGCTGATACCGTCCTTGATTCGGCCTGTTGTTGCGCCAACAAGGCTCTTATCCTAAGTTTGCCGAACTGCAAGTCGGTCTTGATACCGAATAGCGACGTCCCGCCTCGTATCAGGGAGTTTTTTGTGGATAAATTGACATTCCCCGCTTCTAACGATTTAATTATTTCGTCTTCTTCACCTGCATACCTCAATTCCAATTTTTTTGCATCAAAATCGAAGGTAGTCACCGTGTTGTAGTTCATATTATACTTAATCTTCGTACCGACTGAAGCTTGTGTATTCACTTGCACATCTGTATCAAAGTTAAAAAAGGTGCGGCTACGCGACTTAGCCGATAGCGCCGGGTTATCTGTTTTGCTTGTCTTTAGGCCCATGTTCATGCCTATCGTACCGTTTGTTTTAAGCCGCACACCGCCGGGTCCGAAAATCTTATCGACGCCGGCTAAGTCGAACTGCATATCCATCAGGTTACGTTGGGGGCCGCCGCCTCTGCCTGTTGCGTTAGCGCTATCCCGCAACGCCTTGTTGCGCTCATTAAAATACCGGTTCAGCGACTGCTCTAACGTATAGTGCTGATATTCTTCGGGTGTCAAACGCATTGGAACGCCTAAGTCCCAATCGCCAACCTTCGACCGCAGCAGGTAGTCGCCTGTCCGGATGTCGTATTCAATGACAGTCTTCAGATTTTCAGGGTCGCGAAGGTCAGAAGCCGAGTTAAACTTCAAGTCCTCATATTCCTGCGGAAAAGTCTTCTTAACCGGAATAAGCGGCTTCCCAACCGAATCCTGCGGCGTTTTATTATCCTGCGGCTCTTCGGCCAAAGTCTCGGGAAATAAAAGAACAGCATTGTCATAGCCAAGTGCTGCATATCCGAGGTTCATAGCGAACAACCCCGACACACAACCCACAATAGCTAACACGTATTTTATTCTCCGATTCATTTTTAAAAAGATGGAAGTTGGAAGATGGAAGATTCTCTGACCCCTGAAACCTAACCCCTGAAACCTGACCCCAGCTCAAAGTATTTTCAGCGCCTCCTTAATAACCTGTTCTACGCTTGCCAACGGCGATTGTTTCAGTATAGAATCGACTGCTTTCCGGGATACCGCTTTCTGAAAACCGAGCATGACTAAGGCTGCCACAGCCCCTTCTACCGTTTCCGTCCGCAAAGGCGAGAGCGCCCGTCCGCCCCGTTCCACTGTTCCTTCAACCGTCTTCACTTTACCTTTCAAGTCGACGATGATACGTTGCGCTGTCTTATTCCCTATACCTTTGATCGTGGTAAGAATGGCATCATTACCGGTGGCAATAGCCTGAATAAGCTCAGAAGGGGGGAGCGCCGACAGTATCAGGCGCGCCGTATTAGGCCCTACGCCCGATACCGTTATCAGTAAGAGAAATAGTTCCCGCTCTTCGCGGGTAGCGAAGCCAAAAAGCAGATGCGCATCTTCCCGTATCACTTCGTAGACAAACGCCTTTCCTTTCGACAGCCCGTTGAAAGCGCTGTAGGTCGTTAGCGAGATATGAAGGCAGAAACCGACCCCGTTACAATCTATAATCAATTGTGCCGGAGACAGTTCCGCTATTTCACCCTGTAAATATTCAATCATCATTATCGTTATTAGACACTAATACTCAACAATAACGCAAAAAACCCCTAAAAAGTATATTACCTTTCATTTTTTTACATAATTACAGAATTCCCCCTTTGAAGGGGGAATGGGGAATCCGTGCGTTCATGTCGTTTTTGCTTTTCTGCAACGGCAGGATGCCGCTGTTACAAACTAAAGAAATAGCGCTTGGGAGATGCTACCGGCGTCCATGCCGCAAAGGCGGTATTGTTCTTCAATAGTGCCATGCTCGATAAACCGGTCGGGGACACCGATGCGTTTGATACGGGGTGAATAGCCGTTCTGGGTCATAAATTCAGCTACGGCGCTGCCTAGTCCACCAGTTCGCACGCCGTCTTCTACAGTGACGATGGTTTTGAAACACTGTCCGACCTCATGTAGGATTTGTTCATCTAACGGTTTGAGGTAAATCATATCATAATGCGCTACCGATGGGCCGTTGTCGCCTGTCATTTCAATGGCTTTCCGTACTTCGTTGCCGATGGGGCCGAGCGATAACACAGCGACATCGGATCCATCACGTAACCGGCGTCCCTGTCCGACAGGCAAAACCTGAAACGGCTGCCGCCAATCGCTATACTGCCCTTTACCACGCGGATAACGGATGACAAATGTACCCGCCCCTGCCTGGCAGCCGGTAAACATCAGGTTGCGCAAATCGATTTCGTTGAGCGGCGAGGCGATGGTCAGGTTCGGAACGGCGCGCAAAGAGGCCAGGTCGAAAACGCCATGATGCGTCGCACCGTCTTCGCCCACAAGACCAGCCCTGTCCAAACAAAAGACGATAGATAACTGCTGCAAGGCGGCGTCGTGAATCACCTCGTCGTAAGCCCGCTGCATAAACGAAGAATAGATATTACAGAAAGGAAGCATCCCCTCTTTAGCTAAGCCGGCAGAGAAGGTGACCGCATGACCCTCGGCAATGCCGACGTCGAAGGTGCGTTCGGGGAAACGCTTCATCATCATATACATCGAACAGCCGGTAGGCATGGCTGGCGTAATACCGACCACCTGCGGATAACGCTCGGCTAACTCCACCAACGTATGCCCGAACACATCCTGATACAGTTGAGGCTGATTGGGTTCTTCAGAAAAGAGGCGTTTCCCTGTGTCCTTATTGAACTTACCGGGTGCATGCCACTCGGTAGCCGATTCCTCAGCCGGCTTGAAACCTTTCCCTTTCTGCGTTTTCAGGTGCAACAACTTAGGCCCTTTCATGTCCTTGATGTAGTTCAGTTTTTCGACTAAATTCAACACATCGTGACCGTCTATCGGGCCGAAATACCGGATGCTAAAACCCTCAAATAAGTTATGTTGCTTGGATATCAGCGCTTTCAGACTGTTGTTAAAACGGAGGATGTTCTCACGACGTTTTTCGGTTATCAGATTTAGTTTGCGTAAGAAGCGGTAAATCCCGTAACGCATCTTATTATAGGTGCGGCTGGTTGTTATTTCGACTAAGTAGCGACTAAGCCCTCCGACATTCTGGTCGATTGCTATATCGTTATCGTTCAGGATAATAAGCAGGTTGTTAGGATAATTAGAGACATTGTTCAGCCCCTCGAAGGCCAATCCGCCCGTCATTGCGCCGTCGCCGATAACAGCAACCACTTGCCGGTCGGCTTTCTGTTGAAGCCCCGAAGCGGTTGTTATCCCTAAAGCCGCCGAGATAGAGTTGGAGGCATGACCGGCAATAAAAGCGTCGTACTCGCTCTCTGCCGGATTAGGGAACCCGCCTATACCGCCTAACTGCCGCAAAGTATGGAAACGGTCGCGCCTGCCTGTCAGTATCTTATGGCCGTAAGCCTGATGCCCGACGTCCCAAACAATCCGGTCGTCCGGCGTGTTAAATACATAATGCAACGCTACCGTTAGCTCCACCGTGCCGAGACTTGCGCCGAGATGCCCCGGATAGCACGACAATACATCTATTATATATTGCCTCAATTCTGCACACACCCACACCAATGCTTCCTTTGGCAATTTTCTCAAATCAGCCGGAAAATCAATTGTTTCTAAAAAGTTTGTCTTGCCGTTCACCTTCAAAATGCTTTGTTTCGGGCAGCAAAGGTAGTGCAAGCCGAGAGATATGCAAAATAAACTTGTTTATTTTCATATCCGAGGCGCCGCCTACTCTTCTATTTTTTGATAAAAGGTAGGAATAATAATGAATAATTTTGCCTCGAAAGAGCTGGGGGATGTCAAGGGGGGAGCGTAAACCTGATTGTTCGCGCGGCTTTCTAATCCATGCACAGGAGGCTTTTCTATTTCATGCCAACATCTTGTCCATAGCGGGACACTAAAAGGTAAGAGCGGCTGTCAGCTTTTTGCTATTTGAACAAAAAAAGCGAGGAATTTTTAAAATCTGCCCTTTGTGCTTGAAAAAATATAACCCTAATATTCAACGAGATAAGTTTTTTTTCAAAAAAAATGCTTAGTTTCAAATGTTAAAAATGAAGATTTATTTTTTTATTAATTCAAACACCTCTATATTTGTCGTCGCAAATCGAGCGTTTTTTAAACGACGAAAAGCCGATTTCGTACAAAAAACCGGCTCTTTGGTACATTTTACGTTTATTTAACATTTGAAATTTTGCGTTGTATTTTGGAATGTCTATTTTTGCGATTGCTTATCTTGAGGACAGTAGCCCTTAGCGCGAGGGTCGGAACAAATAAGTGATTGATTATCAAACAAAAAATTATTGTGAAGAAACAAATATTATTAATTAAAACAAGTAGAATATGAAAAAAATGAAATTTACTTTAGGTTTGATGCTCTCGATACTGATTTTGGGAGCGAATGTCGCAAAAGCGGAATACCTTAATTCGTATCCGCATGATGGATTCATTGAGATGTATGTAAATATACCTCAATGCGATTTTTACAACGGTACTGTTAATATGACTTTAATCGTTAAGGACGCGAATGAAGGTTATGGTTATCAGGGGGATGTTAATCTCGGGAATTATAACGCCAAAGCCAAAGCGGTGGATTGGAGTTATATTGGAGGTATTCCTTACGGCAGCAGCTCTTGGGGTTCAGTGCCGGTTGTCAATAATTTAGAAAAAGATTATTATTGGAATCCTTATTTAGGAACTGCGGGTCGGTATGTGCCTGCTACTTGGGGATCTTTTGCTAATTTATTCTATTATCAAGTTAAAAGCAAGACGGAGATAACCCAACGAATACAGATTAAGTTGGACTATAAAGGTGGCAATGAGTTGACGCCGGTTATTAAAAGGACAGTTCAATTAGGTGAATGGGTGACTATTACGAATCCGACTAATGAGTTCCAAAAAAAGAACGTTTTGATCCCTAATGGCGTCGAATTTACCCGTTATTTTCACGAAAAAGGTTCATACAGAGTAGAAATGGATCGCAAGACAGGTATCGCTACTTATACGTTTGATGAAGATATTTTATCGCTATTGACCAAACATGGAAGCGTTATTTCGAACATTTATTATGAGATAGAAATCCATGACGAGTTCGATAATCCTTCAGTTCCATACGATCCGCCGACAGGGACGAATCCTACCACTCAAATTGGCGTAAAATTTGCGCCGACAGGAGATATCAAAACCGATCCTAACCACTTAGGCGGCAATTTTGGTGTACATTATTTCCCAACAGGTCAAGACTTGAAGTTTAAAGTTTTCAGCGCAGATCCGATTGAAATTAAGTTAACGCTTGATAACCCGGAAAAAACTCTTCCGAAAGGTTGCCTTAGTTGGGTAGATAATAAAAACGGCTCATTTACGGTTGTCGTTAAGCAACTCAAGGACAATATGACAATTGGAATTACTGCTATTGTTCCGACAAGCGGCGAGGGCGAAAATGGCGAAACCGGCAATGAGTTTGTAACAGCAGATAAAGTATGGGCATCAGCAGGTACGCTTTATGTGGAAACTGCTAACTCGGCTGTACTCTCTATTTACAGTGTGACCGGCCAACTCGTACAACAAGTACAGGTAAACGGCACAGGTCAGTTAGCATTACCGAAAGGCCTGTACATCGTTCAACTGAACGGAAAAGCCTACAAGATTGTCAATTAGACTCTTAGTCACTCATAATCTTTAAAAAGAAAAACCCGGAGCGTTACAGCTTCGGGTTTTTTTTTAAATAGCCTCTATCACCTCTTCCGGCGTTTCGGCAACCTGCCACAAACGGGCATGCTCTTCACGTACAAAATATTCGGTAAAAGTGCGTGCTAACATCTCTAACAAAGGGTCGTAATACCGGCGGGTGTTCAGGATGATAACCGGATGTTGATACAAGCCTAACTGCCGCCAGGTTATTATTTCGAGCAGCTCTTCCATCGTACCGTAACCACCGGGGAGCGCAATAGCGGCATCCGACAGTTCGGCCATCGTTTTTTTACGCTCGTGCATCGTTTGGGTTTGTATAACCTTCGTCAAGTGCAGATGGAGCAACCCCTTTTGCACCATAAACTCGGGAATGACCCCAGTCACTGTGCCTCCCGAAGCCAAAACTGCGTCGGTGACAACGCGCATCAGACCTTTGTTCCCGGCGCCGTTGATAATGTTCAGACCCCGTTGTCCGAGTAAAACGCCCAATCTTTCCGCTTCGTCAAAATAGATGCGGTCGATAAGGTCGCTCGAAGCGCAATAGATGCATACGTTTTTTATCATTTTCTTCTATTTTAAGGGTTTATGGATTTCATAGCAAAAATCGTCATTTTCCGCTTTTCAATGGCAGGGATGCCGTTGATACATTTTTGGGGAACAAGACGGTGAAGGCGCTTCCTTCTCCTTCTTTGGTCTGTACTTGCAGGCTGCCGTTGTGCAGTTTGACGATTTCGCGGGAGAGGCTCAGTCCGATGCCGGTACCATTTTTCTTAGAGCTGAAGAAGGGGATGAACATTTTTTCGCGTATATCGGACGAGATGCCACAGCCGTTGTCGGCTACCGTAAGGTAGGCCTGTTCGTCGGTTACCCCCGAATAAAGGACGATAGTCGGGTTCTCTTTTTCCCTCACAGCAAACGTGGCGTTGGTGATGAAGTTGATAATGACCTGCTCAATAAGTCCGCGGTCGATGTTGGCCATTACCGCATCATTGTCGGTACGGATTTCAAGCTGGATACCTTTTTGCGCTAAGGAGGGTTGCATCAGCCGGTAGATAGAGCGTAAAACTTCAAACAGGTTTACCGGATGGATTTCGGGGACAATGTTTTGGCTCAAGTTGCGATAGTTATCGGCAAACCGGAGCAGTCCTGCGCTACGTCGTCGTATGGTGGCCATCGCCGATTCCATGTCCTCGAAATCGGACACATCGCTCAGCGCCATGTCCTTTTTGAGGTCTTCCATCCGTTTGATTAAGGTATCAGCCAAAGAAGCCACCGGCGCTATGGAGTTCATTATCTCGTGTGTCATCACATTCAACAATCCCTTCCACGCGCCCGATTCGACTTCCTCTAAGGTAGCGCTGATATTGTTGAAAGCAATCAGCATATAGGTCTGCCCATTCGTTTGGAAGGTGCAGGCATTACTTAACATCTGAACAGTGCGGTTACCGACGATGAAGGTGCAAAGGCGATTGTCGCCTACCTGTATACCTTTCAGTTCCTGAAACAGTTTGGGATGGCGTTTTTTTAACCAGTTGATATTCTTCACGTAAGGAATATTGAACATGGTCAAAAACGAATCGTTCATCCAGAGCGTATCTAAAGTATCCGTATGATAGGCTAAGATACCGGTATTGACAATTTCGAGCATCCGTTTGAGGTATAACTGCTGTGCTTCTTTTTCGCGACCAATGGCCACAAAAGTATCGCTTATCATATTGAAATAGTCGTAGATATTGTTTTTGCTGCGCACAGTCTCCGGATAACGTTTTGAGAAATCACGATATCTTATAGCTTCGACAAAATCGTCAATATCACGAAAAATTTTGAATATATATATAAAGGTATAGTAGGCTAAGTACAAGGTAGCCAACAAGCATAGAACGGTGTAGGGTAATTTGCTTTTTTCAAAGAAGAAAACGGTACCGCCGGCAGCGATGAGCGTAAGTAAAAATAAAACGATGAAGTAGGGTTTGAATCTCATAGCTCATATTTTTCTAATCGCCGGTATAATGCTGCGCGTGTAAGCCCCAGCTCTTTGGCCGCTTTGGAGATATTCCCCTGGTGTTTGTCTACCACCTGCAAGATAGCCGTGCGTTCCAGCATTTCGAGATTACCCGTTGGTTGAATCGGAGTCTCTTTCGTTTTTTGTTCGATGGGCGAGAACACGATGTCGTCCGCTTTCAACGTATCATTGTCCGACATGATAACGGCCCGTTCAACCGCATACTGCAGCTCACGCACATTGCCCGGATAGTCGTATTGTAACATTTTATGGGTAGCCGGTTCGGACAGTCTCAATTCGTGTTTCAGGTATTTATTAGCATAAATTTTTAAAAAGTGAGAGGTTAGTGCGACGATGTCCTCTTTGCGTTCGCGCAGAGGCGGTACGATTATTTCGACTGTGTTTATCCTGTATATCAAGTCTTTTCGGAAGTTTCGTTCGTTGGCTAATTCCGCGAGGGGTCTGTTCGTGGCGGTAATCAGCCGGATGTTTACAGGGATTGGTGTGTTGGTACCCAACCGTGTGACCTGCCGGTTTTGCAGTACGGTCAGCAGTTTAGCCTGCTGTTGGAGGGATATATTGCCGATTTCGTCCAAGAACAGCGTTCCTTCGTCAGCCGCTTCTATCATACCCATCCGGTCTTCGCGGGCGTCAGTGAAGGCGCCTTTCTTATGTCCGAACAGTTCGCTTTCAAACAGTGTATCGGTAAGCGCTCCTACGTCCACTTTGATGAACGGTTTTTCTTTTCGTAGCGATAGTTGATAAATGGCTTGTGCTATTAAATCCTTTCCTGTACCGTTTTCTCCGAGTATCAGCACATTGGCATCGGTAGGCGCTATCTTCTCCAATTTGCGGAACAGGCTCTGCATCACGTCCGATTCGCCGATGATTTCGCTTGATGCTTTTTTTTCGGGTTGTTTTTTAACGGGGGAGGCTTGTTTTTCGAGCGCTTCGGTCAGTGTCTGTAGCAGTTGTTCGTTATGCCAGGGCTTGACTAAAAAATCGGCAGCGCCCTCTTTGAGGCATTTGACTGCCAGGTCAATACCTGCATACGCCGTGATAATAATGACCTGTGTATGAGACGTCCATGCCTTGATTTGTCTCAGCCAGTAGAGGCCTTCATTCCCTGTATTGATAGAACTGTTAAAATTCATATCTAAGAACACGATGTCGTAGTTATTGCCGGCCAGCAGCCTTCGCAAGTTTTCGGGATTCGATTCGGTGGTAATCGTTTTCACTTCTGGTTTCAGCAGATAACGAAAGGCTGTCAATACATCCTTGTCGTCATCAACCACTAAAATAGAGGCTTGTCGTTGGTTCATGTCATCTTTCTGTCTGTTTTTAGGGCACAAAAGTACATGAAATAAACCACTTTTCCAAACAACTGCAAAATGCACCTCAAAATGCCGGTTTCACAATTAACTGTGGGTTACAATGGGTATCTTTTTCATGAAGAAGCCGAAGACCGCATTTATAATCCTTCGATGATGCTTTAATTTTTCAGCCGGATTAAAACAGAGGGGAAAGTACCTTAATAAATCATCGACGATAATCTGAAAATAGACTATTGTCGATTGGAACGCCTTATACGCAATGATTAAGCGTTATCTACTAACCTTACGTACATATAATCGTTTTCCTCCTGGATGGTTCCCCATAACGGAAACTTTTTAAACATAAGCATGACAGGGCCTTCGTTTTTAGCCTTTTCGTAATAACCAGTATACTTTTCAATCAGATAATCATGGAACTCCTGTTTTTGTTCTTCTGTCAGGTTGCCGCAAGTTCTCAAGTAGGAGACAAAATAATATATCGCATTAAATTCGGTAATATAGTCTAAATTGATGGATAGCCAATCCCTTTTGGTGAATAATGAATGTTTTTCAAATAATTGCTTGTTAAGTCTAATAATCTTCTGCTTTTTAGATTGCAAGTAAGCACGGATGAAGAACTGATAAACCGACTTGGCATAATACTCGGCGCTGTCGAAAGTTAGCTCGAACTTTTCATAAAGGTAATAAGCAAAATTTTCGGTGACTGTTAGGCATAAATCCTCCATATTCTGCTGTTCGGGCACCGTATCATCCCATTTCGTGAAAGGCCGTTTCACGTTCTGTAATCGTCCATATAAAGCGGTAATATCACCCGACTGTTCGACGTTAATTCCGTTGGCTTCTAATTCTTTCAGTAACAAACCGGCAGTTTCGGTCGAAACAGACATGTCAAAATACTTTTGAAAAATGTGATTTATTCTTGACGTGAGAATAAATTTTTCCAAGTTTTCACAATCAGACAGTTCGGTAAGAAGTACATCCGAATGATTGATAGCTTTGAAGAAGCTGGTCACTGAATCAAAGTTTACTATAAGCGTTAATTTTTTGTCTTGCTTATACCAGTCAAAAAACGGGCCTATTTCGTCGATTCGTCCTTGTGCAACAAACCAGTAGATTAAATTGGAATCTAAAGTCTCATAACATTTTTTGTAAGTATATGGAAATTCTTTACGGAATCGTAACAGGAGTTCTACATATTTATTATAAATGTTTTTTCGGAAATGCCAATTACCTAAAGCAATAAAAAAAGTCCGGTTAAGTGCAAGATGGTCCACCAACTGCGGGTGTGCATCCATGAACCGTATGAGATGTTCCCGTTCTTT
The DNA here is from genome assembly GCA_964442765.1 of uncultured Tannerella sp. Taxonomy (GTDB): domain Bacteria; phylum Bacteroidota; class Bacteroidia; order Bacteroidales; family Tannerellaceae; genus Tannerella. The sequence continues at coordinate 18,713 of CAYUAK010000086.1, forward strand.
AGCCGTATTTTTCATTCTGCCGGTAGCAGCCAGCCATTTTACAACTAACTCGTTCTCAGCTTCCGAAATCTCTGGAAGCGGCTCATCCCAGAAAATCGATTGCGGATCATCAAATTCAATATTTTTGCTTAGGCTAAGATAATCGTTATATTCAGATGGGCTATAATTCTCGCCCGAAAAGCTATCAGTCGAACTATCTTTTAGTAAATCAGAACTTAATTCTTTGTTTTCCTCCGACTTTTTGTTTGCATCACCCTTTTTATCACGATTATTATCTTCTTCTAAAAGGGATTTCTTTTGTTGCAGATATTCAGACTGTTTGGACAATTGCTCTAAGCACTGGGCTTGTGCTTCCAATTCGACTTTTTCGAGGCAACATTTCTTGAATTTTTTCCCGCTTCCACACGGGCAAGGATCGTTTCTTCCTGCTTTCATACGATGGCTAATATTATGAAATATTGCCACAAAGGTACAAATCATTTTTGTTTCTACCAACATTTTGTCCCAAACAGGACAAGGGGGAGAATCCAATCGGGAACATTAAAAGTGTTCCATTATCGGACAGTAAGTGTTCGATAACGGACACATATTCAAAACGAATTATTAATAATAGGCTAATAAACAACAAAATACAAGTTTGGCACAAAGATTGCTATATCAATGGAAGAAATAATTTAAGATTAAAATAAAATGGACAGACCCATAGAAAAGAAAACTTGGACAACCAAGCGCATCTTACTCCTCATATTGGGAGCGGCTTTTATAGCGTTGCTTGTTTTTATAGCAATCAGCGGCTTCGGCCAATCGAAGCTCAATGTAGACAGTGAGCGGATGACGTTTGCCGAGGCGCGTCAGAGTAACTTTCGCGAATTTATTCCGGTGACAGGTACGATACAGCCTGTTACCACCATCTTCTTAGATTTGCAGGAAGGGGGTAGGGTAGAGGAGATATTTGTCGAGGACGGTGCTGTGCTCAAAGAAGGGCAGCCTATCTTGAAATTAGGGAACACCGATTTGGAACTAAGCATCGTCAATCAGGAGACGAATGTGTATAACATGTTGATGCAAATGCAAATAGCGCAAATAAATGCGAGGCAAAATACGGTCAGCAAGCAAACGATGATGGTAGACATGGACAACCAACTAAAAGAAGCCAAACGTATTTTTGATTTGAATGAACGTTTATTTAAGTCGCATACGGTTGCCGAGCAGGATTTCCTGGAGGCAAAGAACCGATATGATTATATGGTTGAGAAACGGGCATTAGCGTTAGACATCCTGAAGCAGGATTCGATAGCTTCGGCGCAACAGATGGAACAGCAAAGGGAATCATACGAGCGGTCGAAGATATCTTTGGAATTGATGCGTCGCAAGTTTGCTGACCTGACCGTATGTGCGCCTGTCGAAGGACAGCTCACCTCTTTGGATGCCGAAATAGGTCAAAGCAAAAACAAAAGTCAGCGTATCGGACAGATTGACGTACTGAGCGGGTTTAAAGTGCGGGTAGAAGTGGACGAACACTATATTTCGCGTATCTATGCCGGATTGGAAGGGCAATATCGTGCAGGTGATACGATATATACGCTGAATATCAAGAAGGTATATACGCAGGTGTCAGGGGGCCGCTTTGCCGTCGAGATGCTGTTTGAAGGAAAAGCTCCGGAGACAATCCGCCGTGGCCAGACTTTGCAGATACGGATAGCTCTGAGTGATGAAGCGGAAGCGCTGATAATCCCGCGTGGCGGCTTCTATCAGCAGACCGGTGGCAACTGGATTTTCAAAGTGGCGAAAGACGGCAGTAAAGCCTACCGTATCCCCATCCGCATCGGACGACAGAATCCCGATTATTATGAAGTACTCGAAGGCCTCGAGCCCGGCGATCGCATCGTAGTCAACAGCTACGAAAACTATGGTGATGTACAGGAATTAAGAATTAGGAAATGAAGTTTTTTTACGAAGTGAAAAAATTAGGAACCAGAAATTATTCGTGTGGTTCGTTGTTATAAAAATTATAAGAATCAAATAAATAAAAGTTAAAGAAATGATTAAAATTACCGACTTAGAGAAAATTTACCGTACCGAAGAAGTGGAAACGGTAGCCCTCAACAAAATGAATCTTGAGGTAAACGAGCGTGAATTTGTAGCCATCATGGGGCCTTCGGGCTGTGGCAAGTCAACACTTCTCAATATTTTAGGAATGTTAGACGAGCCAACCTCCGGCAGTTTTCAGTTCAATGGCATCGAAGTATCCAAATTCAACGAAAACAAACGAAGCGACCTGCGTAAAGCCAATATCGGCTTCGTCTTCCAGAGTTTTAATCTGATAGACGAACTGACTGTCTTTGAAAACGTTGAGTTGCCTTTGGTATACAACAACGTCAAATCTGCCGATAGAAAGGCATTGGTAGAAAAAGCGCTGGAGCAGGTACAGATGATGCACCGCCGTAACCATTTTCCATCGCAGTTATCGGGTGGTCAGCAGCAACGAGCGGCCGTAGCGCGCGCGGTCGTCAACAGCCCGAAGCTAATATTAGCCGACGAACCGACCGGTAACTTAGACAGTAAAAACGGCGTCGATGTGATGCAGATGCTCACCCAGTTAAACGAAATCGGTACCACAATCATTATGGTAACGCACAGCACCCACGATTCACGCTATGCCCATAGGATAGTACACATGCTCGACGGGCGTACTGTAACGGAAAACTTTCTAAAAGAGTTAGCCTACTCAACAGCATGAAAATCTTTTTTAGAAATTTCAGATGTACAGAAATTTATAATTATCTATTCTAAATTTTCGTCGTAGCGGCGTTTATTCGGTTATCAATGTATTTCAGTGGGTGTGAAAGCCTTCATTGCGGCAACAGAAAACTCAGTGGAAGCAATAACAACAGCATAAAATTATCTTTTAAAAAAATATGAAACAATTATTCTTAATAAGTATAATCCTGCTCTGTAACGGTATATACGCGCAGGATGTTCTAAAAAAATGGACGTTAGACGAGTGTATTCGTTATGCAATTGATAATAACATCAACCTGAAGCAAAAAGAACAGGAAAAAGAATCAAGAGCAATTGAAAAAGAGGCGAGCCAAACCGGTTGGATTCCCAATTTGAACGCCTATATAGGTCAAAACTTGGACTTTGGACGTACCCCTTCGCGCGAAGGGGTGATTGTTGACCGCAACTCAGCCAACTCATCGTTCAACCTGCAACTGTCTATGCCGCTGTTTAATGGCTTCAAACTATTGAATAACATGGCTGTTCGTCAGTTAAACCTGAAAGCAGCAACCGAATCGCTGCAAAAAGCAAAAGACGACCTGTCGCTTGGCGTAGCTTCTTATTATATATTAGCGCTTTATAACAAGGAAATATTAAACATCGCCTATTTGCAGGTAAACCTGACAAAAGAACAGGTAACCCGCACAGAGATTTTGGTAGATGCCGGTAAGGTGCCCAAGTCGCAATTATACGACATCATTGCACAGTTGGCAAGAGATGAAGTGACATTGACGGAAGCCGAAAACAATGTCAGCCTGGCGTTATTGGATTTAGCGCAGGCGTTGGAGTTAGAACGTTTTGGAGCGGATTTTGATATTTCCCAACCTGCCATTGGAGACGTCTTGACTGAGCATTTCAAAAGTGTTCAACCACTCGATAACATCTATGATAACGCTGTTGCCTTTAAGCCACAAATCAAAGAGCAGGAATATCTATTAGAAAGTCGGAAAAAGATGTTGAGGGTCTCACAGGCCGAATATTTTCCCCGGTTATCCTTTTCAGCCAACTACGGCAACGGTTATTACCGTTACTTCGGGATGGAAGGCGTTGAATCTGTGCCTTTTGGAGACCAGTTGAAACAGAACGAGCGAAAGACTATCGGCATCAGTTTATACATCCCGCTATTCAACCGGATGGATGTACGCAACAACGTACGACAGTCGCGCGTGGCTATCACTACGCAGCAATTGACGATGGAAAACAGCAAAAAGACGCTATACAAGGATATACAACAGGCCTTTTTTGCTGCCGTCGCAGCACAGGAAAAATTTACGGCTACTGAAAAATCCGTTGCCGCAAGCAGGGAAGCATTGACTTATGCCGAGGAACGTTATACGCTCGGTATGAGCACAGTCGTTGAGTACAACGAATCCAAAACCAAATACGCCCAGAGCCTGTCAGAGTTAGCCCAAGCCAAGTACAACTTTATCTTCAGCGCCAAAGTGCTCGACTTCTACAACGGCCTCCCTATTAGTTTATAACAATTACCTCGTCTGACAAAGATTTTTTGAAGACTTAGGCGAGGACATAAAGCTGGCTCGACTTCGTCGGAAGTTAAATATGGAGCAAGAAGCCGAAATGGTTGTATATGTTGCTTGCTGCCCCGCTTTCCGTTATTAACCTCAACTCCGAAAGTCTATTGCGATGATTTCGTGGTCGGCGATTTCGGGGACGGTAAGCGTAATACTGCTTCCTTTATTCGTGTAGCTTGGTTTTATACCGTTGATTAATAAGTGAACGCCGGTTATGATTTCTTTTTCGGGCAGGTTCACTTCGACCGTTGCGCTTACAGGAAATAAATCCCTGAAGGGGCCTTTCATCATCATGGGATTGGTCAGGTTGACCAAATGGACGGTCATAGATTCTTTTTGACGCCAGACGGCCACATCTACAAGACCCTTTGTTTGAACGGCTACTACCGGTTTTTCGTTCAGCGCCCACTGTATCGTATTTCGGAGAAGACGGCCATGGTCGTGCGTCATAAGTTGCCAGAAAGACCTGTCGATGTCACCGGGGAAAAAGGCGATGCGACCTTTCCCTAAATCACGGAGATACAATTCCCGTATATCCGTTTCTTCTATTCGTGGATATACATCTTCCATGGGTAAGTCGGGATAGGTAGGCACTAACGTAACCGGCGACGGGAAATCTGTCATGGGCTTTGTTTTGACGCGATAAATCGTATTAATGATACGATAGGCATCTTCTAATCCGTTTAGAACCGGATGAAAGGGGTCTTTTTTTAGCTTCAGATAGCTGTTTCGCATAGGTCCTTCTACTTCGTTGTCATACGAAACGCCTAATAAATCGCTCAATCCGAAATCCACACGGCGTTTGCCTTCTTCATCATACAGCGAGGTCTCAAAAGTGGCTACGATACTACCTCCGGAACGGACAAAAGCACGTAACTGTTCGGCCTGTTTATCGGAAAAGGCGGCTATATTGGGTAGTATCAACAGTTTGTAAGGCTTCAGGTGTTCGTCATCTAAGAGTTTATCGTTTACGATATCGAAAGCGAAACTGCCTTCCACCAAAGCATGATACATTCCTAAAGCGTGCTCATTGCTACGTTGTTGCCACGATTCGCCGCCGTATTTGCGGTTTGTCTGTTCCGAAAAGACCATACCTATCCGCGCCATTGACGACACATTACGCAGATACTTTTCACTTTTATAATAATTTTGATACATATCGGCGACAGTATCCATCCATCGCTTATCAAAGATATTTCCGCCAAACTTCACAAAGCAGGGTTTCATCCCGTTGGCCACCCCTTCGGCTACCCATATCCGCAGCTCGGCGTCGGTCTGTACCGAATCTTTCCATCGGAACTCCTCCTCTAACCCTACGCTAAAGATACCGATAAGCGGCTTCATGCCGAGGCTTGCCCGTAATTCTTTGGCGCTCATGGCGTTTGTCCATGGGGGGATAAGGCCGCGTCTTCCCTGCTGGTCGGCAAAAAAGAAATCAGCGTGTTTCCCGGTCAGCAGTCTATCTGGGAAACCGTTAGGTATAAAGCGCGAAGTGGGTTTTATCTTGCGTATCTCGGCGTCCCAATGGAACCACAGCTCTTTCAGGCGGTCGGTTTGCCATTCGTCCCATTTCTGATAAACAGGGTTAAGCCGGTTGGTTGTAGTGGGTATATCGAGACCGGTGGCCGCTTTAAAATTCTTTTTGCAATGCTCACAATAGCAAACGCCATGCCCAGCCCACCGGTTGGAGAAAATACCCTCCGGCTTATAACGCTGCATGATCTCGCGGTTCACCCGATTCATAAACTCAAAGTTATAAGGCCCTAAGGCGCAAGTGACCCAAAGGTCGGGCCGCGCCCAATGACGCCGTTTCTGTCCATCGGCAGTGACGGCAATGTACTCCGGATGGGTATCACAAACGTCCTGCCGTACCGCATGGGGGTCGGTACGAAGGATGATAGTACGCTTCATTTTCCGACATTCAGCGACAAGATAACCCAACGGGTCGGAAGTCCCTAACCAATCGCTCCGGTGGTGCAGCGGTATGTCTGTCGGATAAAAGGCAACAATACCTCCTGCGCTTAACAGGACGCCATCGGCATGTATCCTATGGAAATAATCCAACCAGAAATCAGGATTATAGGTGAGCGGATCATTCTCAACAAATGCCAACTGCGCCCATCGCATAGCCCTGTCAAACCAGGGGACATCCGGCTGAGACAGAATAGAAAATGCCGTATTCTCCGAAACAGCAATAGCCCCGCCGGTCAAAGCGATATTTTTTAAAAATTTTCGTCTGTTCATAAAAAAAAGTCAGACATTAAAACGATTAAAAAGGTCGCCTTTTTTGTTCCTGTCAAGCTCAAGAACTTCAATTTTTCGTAGTCTCATAGTTATTATGATATTTTTCCCGAATAATTTTGCGTTTATAAAATGCAAAGATACGTGAAAAATTTCGATTCCTGTATAGACCTGTTTAAAAATTTACTATCTTTGTGGCGTCATCTTTTTAAATTATCAAGAATGAAAGTAATAGCAATTAACGGTAGCCCCCACCGGAAGGGGAACACATGGTTTGCCTTGAAAACGGTAGGCGACACACTTATTGGCGAAGGAATTGATTTTGAAATCATTCAAATTGGCAATCAATCCATTCACGGCTGCATGGCGTGCCGAAACTGTCAGGTTAATCAAGACAATAAATGTGCGATTCGTACCGACGAGTTCAACAGTTACTTGTTGCCTATCCAAGAGGCTAACGGACTTATTTTAGGTTCGCCGGTATACTATGCAGGCATTGCAGGTACAATGAAATGCTTCTTAGACAGGCTTTTTTATGTTTCGGGGTCGAATGGCAACTGGATGCGCCACAAAGTAGGCGCTTCGGTAGTGGCGCTTCGACGTTCAGGCGGTTCGGTTACATGGAACAGCCTGAACTACTATCTGACTATCTCAGAGATGACCGTAGCATCGTCTAACTACTGGAATATCATTCATGGCGCAAGAGAGCAGGAAGCTGAGCAGGACACGGAAGGAATACAAATCATGCAGATATTAGGCGTTAACATGGCATGGCTTCTGAAAACAAAACAAACAAGCGCCATCCTTGAGCCTCCTTATAACAAGAAGTTATTTCTGAACTTTATAAGGTAAACAATTATCAATATGGAACAAAGAATAACCGAGCAACCCTCTAACTATCGGCATTTGGAAAAGATGTCGGTTGATGAATTGATAACGAACATCAACAGGGAAGACCAGACAGTGGCTTTAGCTATCGAAAAGCAACTGCCGCATATTAGCCGGTTGATAACGGCAGTAGAGAACCAACTGAAAGCGGGCGGCAGGATGTTTTATCTGGGAGCAGGTAGCGGCGGACGACTTTCGGTATTGGATAAGATAGAGTTGCCTAACACGTATGGCATCGAAAAAGGAGTTATTGAGGTCATTCTGGCAGGGGGAGAAGAAAACTTGGTTTTAGCGTTAGAAGCGATGGAAGACGACGAAGAAGATGCTTGGAAACAAATGCAGGCGCTTCAGGTTACAGATAAGGATTTTATCATCGGCATATCAGCCAGTGGAACGACACCTTTTGTGTTAGCCGGACTGAAAAAATGTAAGGAAAACCATATCCCTTGCGGATGTATCGTTGGTAATCCCGATTCGCCTATTGCCGCCGTTTCCGACTATCCGATCGAAGTAATCACAGGCCCTGAGTTTGTAACCGGCAGTACACGTATGAAATGCGGCACAGTGCAAAAAATGCTGTTCGACATGATCAGTACAACGGTATTGATACGCTTAGGACGTGTTGAAGACAACAGGATGGTCAATGTAAGGTTGATAAACAACAAAGTGGTAGACCGCTCGGTCAGGATGCTCATGGAAAAGAGCGGTCTTTCCGACTATGAAGCAGCGAAAGCATTGATTTTGAAACATGGAAATGTAAAAAAAGCAATAGATGCCCTAAACTCCCCCTTTGAACGTTCCTTGATGTTAATTTTTAAATAATGTGTCTGTTTGTTTCACTTTGTAAAACGGCACAATAATTATTATTCAATGGAATGTTCGCTTGCGGAACAACGTTCCTTGATGTTTAAAAATAATGTGTCTCTTTACGAAGTGAAGAACGTTCCTTGATATTAAAATTAAAAATAATGTGTCTCTTTACGAAGTGAAGAAAAATGGGGGTTAGGAGGATATCTGGGATATAAAAGAGATAGAGGGATGTTGCCGACTTGACGCAAGTTTGTAACTTGCTCTCGAATTCATTTTTTTGAAAATTTATATTTATTATCAATGATATTAATAGCAGACAGTGGCTCAACAAAAACGACCTGGTGTGTGGTCGACCCATCGGGCAAAACACACGAGTTTGAAACGGAAGGTTACAACCCCTGTTATTCGGGGGGCGACACACTTTTTGAAATATTAAGACCCAACCTGCCGGAAGGGTTCGACACTTCCGCCGTGCGTCACATCGCCTTTTATGGGGCAGGCGTTTATGAGGATAAGTACGATGTGGTATGTGACGCCATTCATCCCATCTTTCCCCATGCCCAGATAGAAGCCGCAATGGATTTGATTGGCTCAGCGCGCGCCTTGCTGGGACGCAACCCCGGTTTTGCGGCTATATTGGGAACGGGTATGAACTCTTGCCTTTACGATGGCGAACAGATTACCCATAACATCGATTCGCTTGGTTTCCTACTGGGCGACGAAGGAAGCGGCGGATACATGGGCAAACGCCTGATAGCCGAATACATACGCGGCTATATGCCCGAAGACCTGCGAAAGGGATTTTGGGATACATTCCAACTGACGGGCGACCAACTTATCGACAAGATTTATTCTGACCCGATGCCTAACCGTTATTGCGCCTCTTTTACCCGCTTCTTGACAGGCGACTATGCCGGACATGAATACCTTGAACAGCACATCATCATCGGCTCATTTCGAGATTTTTTCAATGCCATTGTTAAAAACTATCCCGACTATCAAAAATTTACATTCAACAGCGTTGGTTCAATTGGATGGATTTTCCGCGACCGGCTATCTAGTGTAGCCTTTGAGTTCGGCATGAAAACAGGCAACATCATCCCCAGCCCGATGGAAGGCTTAGTGAAATACCACACCGAAAAGTAACTTTATAAGTGTGCTACAAATTCCTTTTTTTAGCTATGAGACCTTTTTTCAATTCAACCGGAAAGATGTGCCAATGGGAGTAATCACAATTAATTACGATGAACTTTTTTAAAACAGCACTCAGGTACTTAACGAGAAACAAAGCCTTCTCGTTTATCAATATTTTCGGACTTGCCGCCGGTTTGACGGCTGTCTTGTGTATTGCCCTCTATGTGGCACGCGAATCGTATTACGACCGTTTTCATCGCAATTCAGAAAGAATTTACAGGATAAACATATTCATGACGGAAAATGGCGTAGAAACTAATACCCATTCTTTTGTGCCGCCTGTGGGACCTGCCTTGAAAGCGGCCATACCCGAAGTAGAGGAATATACACGGATAGCTGCTGACAAGAGCTTCGTGGCTATATACAAAGATAAGACGCTCAAAATGACCAATGTATGCTATGCCGACACTTCTTTCTTCGACATACTCACCTTCCCGTTGGTGCACGGCAATCCCCAAACGGCGCTGACGGCGCCGTTTACAATTGTCTTAACCGAAGAAACAGCTTCTAAGTTTTTCGGCTCACAAGACCCGTTAGGTCAAACTATCCGCTTGGATATAAACGACTTCACGGTAACGGGTATCGTGAAGTCGCCGCCGGCTAACTCACATCTCCAATTCTCAGCATTAGTTTCGTTTTCTACTTTATACCGGCTACCAAACACCGCTTTGGGTTGGAACGGGGGGAATCAGTATACAACCTATTTGCGGTTACATAAAAAAGCAGATGTAAAAGCTGTTAAAGCCAAAATGGAGACGGTTCTCTGGGAGAATATCGGCAAAATGTATGCCCAGGGCGGCTGGAAACTCTCCGGCGACCTGCATCGCTTACCCGACCTGCATCTGTACCACGATAGCACATCTAAATATATACGTATCGGACTGATTGTCTTTTCGGCATTGGCGTTGATTATTCTTGCCATTGCCTGCATCAATTTCGTCAACCTGACGACGGCGCGCTCGATGAAACGGGTGAAGGAGACAAGTGTCCGTAAGGTGCTGGGCGCCAAACGGCCTGCTCTGATAAAGCAATTTCTCGGCGAATCGCTGCTGATAGCCATGATAGCGTTTGTATTAGCCCTGTTGTTATTTAAAATCTTTCAACCCTTTTACGTGCAGTTAGCGGGCGACCTGCCCGATGCCGGTCTGACGGCTACGGCTGTTGCTGTGGTGTTTGTGCTCGCAATGATAACGGGCGTAATCGGCGGAAGCTTCCCTGCTATGCGGCTGTCGTCGCTCAACTTAGCAACTGCTTCCAAAGGCAGCGTAAAGATTAAGAGTAAAAACAGTCTTCAAAACGTCCTGATAGTATTGCAGTTTGCAAGTTCGGTGTTCCTTATTGTTTGTACGATAGCCGCCTCAAACCAGTTGGCCTTCATGCGAAACATGGATTTGGGATTCAAAAAGGAAGGCGTATTAGTATTACCGTTCAACGGAAAAACGGCAGCCGACAGAGCGACACTCTTGAAACAGCGCTTACAAAATGTGGCAGAAGTGAAGGGTATATCCACGACCTCCGCTATTCCCGGAACCGGGTTTACCGCCAACGGTTATGTCCCCGAAGGATTAGAAAACCCAATAATTATCAAAGTGGTGGACGTGGATGAAAATTTCTTGGAGGTGTATGGCATCAAACTGCAAACAGGTCGTTTTTTCTCAGGCGCCGAACAGGATAGGCCTTTTTATGTAGTCAATGAATCGTTTGTCAAGACTTTCGGATGGGACGCCGATGCTATTGGCAAAACCGTTGAGCGTAATGGCAAGCATGAAGTCATTGGCATCGTCAACGACTTCAATCATGCACCGTTATACAGTAAGGTAGAGCCACTTATCATCACCAATGCGCCATGGGAAAACCGCTTCAGTGCGGCGTCAATCAAATTCCATACCACAGCCTTACCGGCTTTTGTCGCGAAAGTTGAAAAGATATGGAACGAAGTAAACCCCGACGTACCTTTTGAATATCATTTTTTCGACGAGTTGTACGACAAGCAATACAAGATGGAAATGAGTTTTAGAGCCTTATTTGCCGTCTTTGCACTCATCGCTATCCTTCTGGCGGCCTTAGGAGTCTTGAGCTTGATGGCCTACACCACCGAACAGCGCAAAAAAGAGATAGGTATCCGAAAGGTACTAGGCGCATCGGTGAACGAAATTCTCTTATTGCTTCTCCGGCAAACGGGCATACAAGTATTGATAGCCAACGTGATAGCTTGGCCGTTAGCGTGGTGGATTGTTCAAAAAGGACTTAGCTATTTCGCCTACCGTATATCGTTAGGCCCCGTCATCTTCCTGACAGCCTTCCTGTTGTCAGCCCTTGCCGCCCTGCTTGCTGTCGGCTTCCAAGCCCTCAAAACCGCCATATCCAACCCAGTAGAATCCATCAAAGCAGAATAAAAAAATCATGTTTTTGTTACATGTTTTATGTTTTTTATTTATCTTTGCAGCGGAAATTTTATTGATTGAATAAAAAACGGTTTTTCAGCACAGAGATACAGAGGACACAGCGTTTCACAGAGAAAATCTATGATAAATATGAACCCTTTTATTAGAAATTTCCTTAGCGTAACTCGCCGGTATAAAAAGGTGACGTCCTTAAGGGTTCTGGGGCTGTCGGCTGCTCAGACAGCGTTTATGGTCATTATGCTTCAAGCATTCACGTCCTGCCAGACAAGGTATGAGGTCGGTGTTTCTTCAGTCAGTATCGAGCCGACCGAAGAAACTGTTTCATTAACCCTGGCAGGATATGCAAGTCCGTCTTTGGGGCGATTTACTCTGACATGGGAGGAAGCAAACGATATGCCGGATGGAATTAGTGTGAAGCAGTCAAAAGAAGCCTTTCAGGGTTTGGAAGGAAAACCTATTGGTAAAGACAAGACAATCATCAGTCTGACCGACGATTCTCATCATCTGTATGCCCTTACATCCAACGGTTGGTTAATGCAACGTCCTTTGAATCAAAATGATGCGGAATGGCTTAGAATAGGGTATAACAATGGTGATACATACGTCATGGATATCAAGCAAATTGTCTATTCCAAAGGAAAATTATACGCCCTTTCGTCGGAAGGGCGGTGGTATCGAAGCTGTCACAGTAAGTCAGGCGACTTGTCAGCCAGGGCGATGGCCATCCGAAAAGGGAAATCCGTTGTAGTCATCACCGGTGTGGATGTCTGTGGGTTTGATTATTCCTTTACGGAAAGTATCAAAACGGAAATAAGCAGGCAAAGGGATATTCCCACTGAGGCCATATTAATCAATGCCTCTCATACGCATTATGCGCCTGTAACTCAAAAATGGTCAACCTGGCCGCAGCAGAACCGATTGCCCGATAGCTTGTACCTCAACAATATCGTGCGAAAGGGTATCATAAAAGCCATCGAAGAGGCGCTCGACCGCATGGAACCGGCGTATCTGTATTTTGGTAGAGATACGACCGATATTGGATTTAACAGAAGGTTTACCGGCGAACAGGCATTGTATGATAACACAGTTGATGTCGTGAAGGTTACTTCACCCGGAGGACAAATAAAGACACTGCTATTCCTTACCGGCTGTCATCCGGTAAATACCGATCCGACGTCGGGTAGGTTTACGGCCACCGCTAACTATCCGGGACACGCTAAGCGCCTGATAGAAGAACAAACCGGCGCCGTAAACGTCATTTTTCTGCAGGGCTGCGCTGCCGATATTAATCCGAAAGAACCATTCAAAAAATCGGGCGAAAAATTAACCGGCGATGTGATACGTGCGTTGAATAAAAAAATGACGCCCATAAAAGGGAACGTGAATTTTGGAAATGATTCGTTGAAAATCCCCATAAATCCATGGTCAAAAGATAAAGTTGCGGCTTTCAAGGATGAATCTATTAACGGAAAATTAGTTGATTATCTGGAAGAAAGAAATGTTATTTGGTCGGATATGATGTTGGATTATTATGAAAAAGACGCAATGCCCAACGACATGACGGTTTACATCCAAACATTCAATATCGGCGACTGGAAGTTAGTTGGGCTTTCGCGGGAGGTGACAAACGAATATGGCTCGGCCATTCGTTACCTCTGGCCGAACAAAAATGTGACAGTGGCAGCTTATACAAACGATGTGTCCAGTTACCTGCCTACCGATCCTCATATCCAGGGAAAAACATACGAAGGGTACGATTCATTTTTCTGGTATGGCCTGCCATCTCCCTTTCCATCAGGGACATTTGACATGATATTGAAGTATATCCAAACCAAAAACAAATAAATTATGAATTTGAAGAGCATTGGTTGCATTACTTTAAAGAAATGGAAAGCCTTGTAGATAAATAATTCGCCAAAATCATTAAAAAATATCGAATGTGGCGAAATATAACGCCATATCTTGCCAAATCAAATATTTTTTGTATCTTTGTGGCGAATTATAAAGCGGTTTATAGGATGACAACGAAAATAATCGGTAGGGAAAAAGAGCAAAAACAGTTGCTGAGTTTGTATCATTCCCGTAAGGCAGAGTTTACGGCAGTTTATGGCAGGCGGCGCGTCGGGAAAACATTCCTTATTCGACAACTGTTTGAGAACGAGTTTGTCTTTGATCTGGTAGGGTTGGCGAATGCGAACACGAAAGAGCAGCTTGTGAATTTTTCGCTATCGCTCAACCGTGTTTCAACAACGCCGATTAAGCCGGCAAAAAGTTGGTTGTTGGCTTTTGAGCAACTTATTACTCTTATCACAAATTCGCCTAACGAGCGAAAAGTGATTTTTATGGACGAAATATCGTGGTTAGATACGCCTCGTTCGGGCTTTCTTACGGCTTTAGAACATTTTTGGAACGGCTGGGGTTGTTCGCGTAGCGATATCATGTTGATTGTCTGCTGTTCGGCTACTTCGTGGATCATGAATAAACTCATTAACAATCACGGCGGACTTCATAACCGCTTGACAGCCAATATATATCTGCGTCCTTTTAGTCTTTTCGAAACTGAACTTTACTTGCAATCGTTACACTGCGATTATTCCCGTTACGATATTGCCGAGTGCTACATGACCATGGGCGGCATACCTTACTATTTAAGTAAAATAAACGGCAGTTTGAGTGTTGCGCAAAATATTGATAATCTGTTTTTTGCCGAAAACGCCGAACTTAAAAATGAGTTTCAAAATCTCTATGCTTCGCTGTTCAAAAATCATTCGGATTACATAAGAATTGTGGAAGCCTTGAGTCTCAAAGCCAAAGGACTTTCGCGTCAGGAAATTGAAAAAATCACCGGCCTTTCGAGCGGCGGCGGACTCACGTCCACATTGCAAGACCTTGAATATTGCGGATTTATTCGTTCATACAACACCTTTGGCAAGAAAAAATATGAGCTCCTCTATCAACTTTTAGATGCCTTTACTTTGTTTTATTTCAAGTATTTAGCAAAGAATGAATATAACGATGCAGCATTCTGGACCAATTCGCTCAATACGCCACAACATAACAGTTGGGCTGGTTACGCTTTTGAAATGCTTGTGTTACAGCATATCACAGAAATAAAGCAAACGTTAGGGATTTCAGGCATACAATCGGCTGTGTCGGCTTGGAAAGGTGAGACGGCCCAAATTGATTTGTTGATCAACCGGAAAGACGGGATTATCAACCTCTGTGAAATAAAATTTTCCGGTAAAGAATTTGTTATAGATAAAAATTATGAAGCTAATTTGCGGAACAAACTATTCTCTTTTAAAGAAGCGACCCAAACGAGAAAAGCTGTTCACTTGCTTATGCTCACCACTTTTGGCCTTGTAAAAAACAACTATTCCGGGATAGCGCAAAAAGAAGTTATATTAGACGATTTATTCAAATAATTTTTCTTTTCTAACGGAAAACCGTACCTTTGTGTCCAAAATGCGCCATCGTAATGATTACTAAAGATAATTTAATAGCCTTGCTTTTATCGATAGGATTTCGTTGCCGAAATTGAGGGCTACGAGGCCACAATAGCCGAATGCCGGCAAACGATAAACGAAGCCGACAAAAAGAAAAAAGCCATCTTAGAAAAATATTTGTACTAAATAAAGTTATTAAACAAAAACCATTCATATTAATTAAAAAATGGAACTATTAACAACACAACACCTCACCAAATGGGTGAACAGCGGCATCGGACGTATTTTCCTGCTGCGCGACATTAACATGAGCATCGCTCAGGGAGAATTTTTATCTATCATGGGTCCTTCAGGGTCGGGTAAAACTACTTTACTGAACGTGATAGGGATGCTCGATACCTTCGACGAAGGCGAGTACCTGTTTTTGGAACAGCCCGTACATTCGCTCAAGGAAAGGCAACGCTCCGAGCTGCACAAGTACAACATCGGCTTTATCTTTCAGGCGTATCACCTGATCGACGAACTGACGGTAGCCGAAAACATTGAGACGCCGCTGCTCTATCAAAAAATGAAGCAAAGCGAAAGGAAGGCTGCTGTGGCCGATATCCTCGACCAATTCAATATCGTTGGCAAAAAAGACCTTTTCCCTTCGCAACTGTCAGGCGGACAGCAACAGTTAGTAGGCATCGCTCGCGCACTCATCGCCAAGCCGAAACTGCTACTTGCCGACGAGCCCACCGGTAACCTTAACTCGAAGCAGGGCGAGGAAATCATGCGGGTGTTCACTACCCTGAACAAAGAAGAAGGTATGACCATTATTCAAGTGACCCATTCCGAAAAAAATGCCGCTTATGGTGACCGGATTATTGAGCTGTTGGATGGGAGGATCGTGAAATAGGTTTCAGGTTTGGCAAAGGCAGATTTTCAATTCAGGTCTAAGGTCTCAGAAAATTATTTATTTGTAAACACTTTGCGAAAGATTAAACAATAAATTAACAAACATGAAAATAATTATTTTCACAACCATCCTTTCTTTATTTTGCTGCCTGAATGTCAGTGCATTCAAAGTCTATATTTTCGCCGATATGGAAGGATGTAATCAACTGACAAATAGGGAGCAACTGAACGGCGACGAAGGTCGCCTGAGAATGGCGCAAGACATAAACGCCTGTATAGAAGGCTGTTTTCTGTCCGGCGCTACTGAAGTATTTGTCAGAGATGGCCATGCAAGTGGCAATAATGTCGATCCGGCGCTAATCAATCACAGGGCTCGTCTGATACAAGGCTCTACGCCAGGTGAACGGTTCAAAGACATCGAAGGAAGCAAAGCATTGATACTGATTGGGTATCACGCTATGGCGCAGACAAAAAACGGCTTATTTGCGCACTCCTACAGTTCTGCAACTATTCAGATGATGTATCTAAATGGAAAACCGGTCGGAGAAATTGGCATTGACGCAAGCATAGCAGGCGAATATAACATTCCGGTCGTCTTGGTTTCAGGCGACGATAAAACGATGAAAGAGGCAAAAGACTGGATCCCCGGCGTAGTAACATGTCAAGTAAAAAAAGGAACTTCACATCTCTCCGGCAAATGTTTGACACTCAAGCAATCAAGCAATCTGATTAAGAAGAAAACCATGTTAGCCCTGAAAAAGTGCCATGCTATTAAACCTGTAAAAGCGAATTATCCCGCTACCATCCGTTGGGAATACTTACCTAATGGCCATCCCCGTGTTTACGATCCGAAATTCGTACCGGTAGCCAATCCGCGAGCCGAAGAAAAAAGCTCAACCGACAGTATCGAACGGTTACTTGTAGGAGACAGATAAGCTATTAATCAAATCTAATGAAAATTGTATTGTTCGGGGCCGGTAGAATAGGGCGCTCGTTTATAGGACAGCTCTTCGCGCGGGCTGGTTTTGAGGTAGTCTTTATTGATATAAATCAGCAAATCATTGACCAAATGAACCGGAGAGGCTGTTATGATGTGGTCATCAAAAAACCGGAAGGCGACGAGGTGTTACCTGTCAGTGGCGTGCGGGGTATCAACAGTACTGAGATAGAAACAATTGCCGACGAGCTATCCGTTTGCCGGATTGTTGCTGTTTCAGTTGGACAAAAAGGTCTGCCATATATCATCCCTGCGCTTGCCAAAGGGTTGCTGTTAAGGTATAAACGCTATGGGAGTAAGCCATTAGATATTATTTTAGCTGAGAACAAACGCGAAGCCGGAAAATATATCTTGGAGTTATTATGTAAAGAGTTGCCCAATGATTTTCCTGTGGAGGAGATGACCGGACTTATTGAAACGAGTATCGGAAAAATGGTTCCCATCATGCCGTTAGCAGTGCAGTTACGCGACCCCTTATTAGTTTATGCTGAAAGTTATAACACGCTGATATTAGACAGAAAAGCCTTCAAAAACCCCATCCCTGACGTGCCGGGATTATCTCCTAAGGATCATATCAAAGCATGGGTTGATAGAAAAGCCTGTATACATAACTTCGGACATGCAGCAGCGGCATATCGCGGTTATCGATACCACCCTGAAGCGAAATATATGTTTGAAACGCTTGCTGACAGCGCTATTTACGAACATACACGCGAGGCAATGAAGCAGAGCGCTGCCATACTTTTGGCTAAATACCCCGATGAGTTCACCGAAGAAGCATTAGAAGCGCATATCGACGACCTTTTATCGCGTTTCGCAAACAAGGCGCTCGGTGATACCATTTTTCGTGTGGGATGTGACCTGCCAAGGAAGCTGCACCGTACCGACCGTATTGTAAGCCCGCTATTAGATGGAATAGAAGCAGGCCTTCCGGTGGATAAAATAGTGGAAGTGTTCGTTGATGGAATCCGTTTTCGAGCAACCGACGAGGATGGACGCCTATTCCCGGACGATGAATATTTTGTATCTAATCTCGAACAGAAGGGCTTGCCTTGGACGCTTCAACATATCTGCGACATTGACCCCAATACAGAAGTGAGCCACCTCATCTATAGTTCAAAATACGTGAACTGAACATCCGCCAGCCGGTTTTTGGGAAAGGTCAAATTGTTGGCGTGGTAAAGGATTTTCATTACCGACGTTTGCACTTTACTCACAGCAAAAACTGATCAATATTCTGCCAGTTAATGAACTGTACATCCTGAAAAAGAGGTTCTTCTTTTCCGGTATATACAACATAATCTTCGGTTTTATGAAATAGTTTTTTCAATGTAAGCATGTTTTTTAGATGAGCTGCTGATAGGGTAGCTGATGATTTGATTTCAATAAAACGCATAATATCAGCTAATTCCTGCACGCAGTCCACTTCAACCCCTTTTGCGTCCCTTACAAAAAGGTAATTGGCCGGAAGACCTGCATTAAAACGAAGTTTAAGCAGCTCAGAAAAGACAAAGTTTTCAAATAAATTGCCCCGCATATAAAACGAATCCAATTGCTTTTCAAGCTCAATATTCAACAATGAGCAAGCTAATCCCGTATCATAAAAATAGAGTTTGGGCGCTTTTATCATTCTGCGGTTGATATTGCCAGACCAGGGATGTACTAAATAGATAATATAACTTGCCTCTAAAAGCGAAAGCCATGATTTCGCCGTATTGACGGAAATACCTGTATCTCCGGCAAGTGAGGAATAGTCGATTAGGTTTCCTACTCTACCTGCGCACAGTTTGATGAAACGCACAAAAGTATTCAGGTTTTCAATGTTTTTTAGCAAACGGATATCGCGCTGAATATATGTTTCAATGTAATGTGGAAAAAAATGAACAGGAGCGATATTTTCTTTATATAGACGAGGATAACCTCCATGAAATATAATATTTTCAATGCTTTGGTTGTATAAATTAGCAGCTTTCAGTTCAGCATACGATAGCGGCAACAACTTCAAAGAAGCGACTCTGCCTGCCAGACTTTGAGAAATATGCTGATTCATCAAAAAACTTTGTGAGCCTAACAAAATTACTTTGCCATTTTCGCTACTGTTATCTAAAATTTCTTGCAGGTAAGAAAAAAGTATTGGAACATGCTGTACCTCATCTAATATAATTTTATCACCGGCATAATGCAAAAATCCTCGCGGGTCGGTTTCGGCAAACAGACGAGTATCAGGGTTTTCCATCGAAAAATAGTTGTGACTCGAACATAAGTTTTTTGCAAGGGTAGTTTTTCCTGACTGCCGTGGTCCTGTGATATTTATTGCAGGATATTTCTGCAAAAGAATCAATAAAGTTTGTTTTAAATGTCTATATATCATACGTATATTTCAATTATGTGTAATTTTGCATTTGCGCTGCAAAATTACACATTATTTTTGTATATTCAACTATATCCACATTTTTTTCAATTTCGAGACCACTCCGAACAATCAAAAACTTTTACCACTATGTTCACAAAGGATT
This sequence comes from uncultured Tannerella sp., assembly GCA_964442765.1. Taxonomy (GTDB): domain Bacteria; phylum Bacteroidota; class Bacteroidia; order Bacteroidales; family Tannerellaceae; genus Tannerella. Next base: position 38,420 of record CAYUAK010000086.1, read on the forward strand.
TTCATGAAGAACACAAAGTCTTGTAATACAGACTATTTTTTTGTGACCTTTGTGGTTAACTTTGTGACCTTTGTGGTTAAAATACTGCAAAATAATTATATGCAACATTCGCCATTGGGATACGATAAGGACGAGGTGTTGACTGTCAAGCTCCTTTCAATAATTCCGCCAACTCCCCCGTCCCCCCGTGGCGGGGTTAGGTTAGTTTGTCAATTGTTAATACAGGGATGTCTTTGGGGGGGATTGTATCCAAATATTTGCGGTTGTCTTGGTAGGCGTAGCCTTCGTTTTCTTTTAAAGGCCAGACGATGGGGGCTAAACACAGGGTGGCGGCTTTGAATCCTTGCATGGTGGCGCCGATATTGCCGGTATGGGCTGAGTTAGCTGCTTCGTTTTCGATGACAAAGGGACCGCTGAACCCTACTCCCATCAGCGTTTCAAGGAATAAGCGCCAATCCAAGCTGTCGTAGCCGCCAAAGCCGGGGAGCATGGCTTGATAGGGGTGTCTGTCCCAGTCATTCTCGACAATCGGAACTCCGGCTATTGCGGCTAATTGGGGGTCGATGTATTGTTTCGGATACATAGCGCCCCAGTAGATACTGCTTCGGTTGGTAAGATTGCGCGTCGCTTTGACATGTACACGGTGCAGACGCTGCAGGTCGGTTTCGCGAATTACATCCGCGGGATTGATGTGCTGCCAGATGTCGTGCGACGGATCATACGTCTCGCCGTGCGCCCGACTGGGGATAAGCGCATACATCAGTTTGCGGGCAGCCAATGTTCCGGGAAGATTATTAAACGTAAAAGGCCAGGTTTTAGCCCGCCAACCTTCCATCGGACAGTTCTCGTAGATAAGCGTGACGCCTAAGTCTTCTGCGTATTTTATGATAGGAGCAAAAATCCGCCGATATTGATACAGGTTTTTTTCAAATCCACCGTCCTGTATACCTAACTCGTCGTTGTAACCGACAAAAGTACCGACCTTGACATCGTTATTATCACCCCCGCAAAGGTGTGCAATACGGATTAATTTAAGAATATGATTCTGATTGGCTATCCGACGATTGGGGTCGCCGCCTATCATGTTTTCATACGAACCGATTGAAAAACGAAGATATGCATTATTCATTCGTTCCAATAGCCGTTTGGCCTCCTCCGGCCCAAATGTCTCATAATCCAAATGAGTCGCTACATGTTCGCTGCGGGTGGCGTCGCGCGGGAAAACGCATAGTTCCAACCCCTGTACGCCTGTTTCTTTTGCTTTTTCAATAATACTGTCAAGCGAATACGGCTTGAAAGCGGATGTCATTAACCAAATTTGATTGTTCATAGTTGTAAAAATTTTTGCAAAATTACATAAAAATCGGATACAAATCAAATAAATATGAAGTAAAATTTTGTGATATGTGCGGATTATATTATCTTTGTCGGTGTAAAAATAGACTTTATATATGGCAGACGATAAAAAAATAATTTTTTCAATGGTGGGGGTAAGCAAGATATACCCGCCACAAAAACAAGTTCTTAAGAACATCTATTTGTCATTTTATTATGGCGCAAAAATCGGAATTATCGGCCTCAACGGTTCGGGAAAATCGACACTTTTGAAGATAATTGCCGGTTTAGAGAAGGATTATCTGGGGCAAGTGGTGTTTTCACCGGGGTATACGGTTGGCCATTTAGACCAGGAACCGCAACTGACACCCGGCAAAACCGTTAAGGAGATTGTGCAGGAAGGCGTTCAGTCGACTGTCGATCTGTTGAAAGAATTTGAGGAGGTTAATGAGCGGTTCGGCGACCTCGAAGTATTAGATGACCCTGATAAATTGGATGCTTTGATGAATCGTCAGGCGGTATTACAGGATAAAATTGATGCTTTAGATGCGTGGAATTTGGATAGCAAGTTGGAGCGAGCGATGGATGCGCTTCGTTGTCCGCCCGAAGAGCAATTAGTTGATACCCTTTCGGGTGGAGAGCGCCGAAGGATAGCGTTGTGCAGACTGTTATTGCAGCAACCGGATATATTGTTATTAGATGAGCCGACCAACCATTTGGATGCCGAATCTATCGACTGGTTGGAACTATACCTGCAAAACTATGCAGGAACGGTGATTTGTATTACACACGACCGATACTTCCTTGACCATGTTGCGGGTTGGATTCTTGAATTAGACCGCGGCGAGGGCATTCCCTGGAAAGGCAATTATTCGTCCTGGTTAGAACAGAAAACACAACGCATGGCGCAAGAAGAAAAGCAGGTCAGCAAACGACGTAAGACGCTCGAACGCGAACTTGAATGGATACGCATGGCGCCAAAGGCGCGTCATGCAAAAGGGAAAGCACGTCTTAACTCGTATGAATCACTGCTTAACGAAGACCAGAAAGAACGCGAGGCTAAGTTGGAAATTTTTGTGCCGAACGGACCAAGGTTAGGCAAAAAAGTGATAGAGGCATCCCACTTAGCAAAGGCTTTTGGCGACAAACTGCTTTTCGATGACCTGCATTTTACGCTCCCGCCTAACGGGATTGTCGGCGTTATCGGCCCGAATGGGGCTGGAAAAACGACACTATTCAAGATGATAATGGGAATGGAAACGATTGATAAAGGAACATTTGAAGTAGGCGAAACCGTTAAGATTGGCTATGCCGACCAGTCGCACAAAGATATTGACCCCGAAAAAACCGTCTATCAGGTCATCTCGCAAGGTAACGAGTTTATCCGCGTTGGTGGAAAAGAATGGAACGCGCGGGCTTATCTTTCACGGTTTAACTTCTCGGGCGCCGACCAGGAGAAACTGTGCAAAGTGCTTTCAGGGGGTGAAAAGAACCGATTACATTTAGCAATCACGCTGAAAGCTGAAGCCAATGTGTTGCTGCTCGACGAGCCGACCAATGACATCGATGTGAATACGCTGCGCGCCTTGGAAGAAGGATTGGAGAGTTTTGCAGGGTGCGCAGTCGTTATCTCGCACGACAGGTGGTTCTTAGACCGTATCTGTACGCATATCCTATCCTTTGAAGGAAACTCCGAAGTGGTCTATTACGAAGGGACTTACTCCGAATATGAAGAATATAAAAAGAAACAAAAAGGGTATGTCGAGCCGAAACGTATTCGGTATCGGGCGTTATAATACACCTTATACCTTCCCGACATCCCCCTACCTCCATTTTTCTTCACTTCGTAAAGAGACACATTTTTTTTAAAAATCAAGGAACGTTCTTCACTTCGTAAAGAGACAGATTATTTTTTATCATCAAGGAACGTTCTTCCCTTCGGAAAGAGACACATTGATTGATTTTCATAGGAACGTTCAAAGGGGGACTGGGGACTTATAACTGACAACTATTTATTAATTAACGTATTATGAAAAAGAGTGTTTTTTGGATGATAGCTTTGATGCTATTTTTTGTTTGCGGTACTTTTGCGCAGACAGTGGATTTATTTAATGGGAAAAACCTGTCTAACTGGAGGTTTGTAGTGGACGGTGATAAGGTCCCTGCTTCGCAGGTTTATACCGTTAAGGATGGCGTTATCCATATCTTAGGACAGCCTTTTGGCTTTATGTACACGGAGAAACAGTACAAAGACTATTCGTTAGAGTTGGAATGGCGCTGGATAGACAAAGGGACTAACAGTGGTATATTTCTGATGATAGCGGAAGCAAAATCTGGTAACGCATTTCCTACCGCGATTGAGTGCCAGTTGCAGGCAGGTAATGCAGGCGATTTTGTGCTACTTTCCGGCTCGGATCTGGACGAATATGTGGTGCCTGCCGGCGGCAAACGACCTGCTTTTCCCGTAATCAGGAAACGTGAACCTTCCAATGAAAAGCCTGTTGGCGAATGGAACAAAGCGAAGATAGATGTAAAAGACGGGAAGATAACCGTTTATATCAACGGTGTTCTTCAGAATCAGGGGACCAACAAAGTCAAAGAAGGCCATATCGGACTACAAAGTGAAGGTGGGCCAATACAGTTTAGAAACTTGAAACTGACTTTGTAAGTGGCAACGGCAGGGATGTCGTTGTTACATTGTCAACAGTTGGGATGCAGTTGTTACATAAAACTCTGTGTTCTCTGTATCTCTGTGCTGAATTTGTCGCTGTGCTCAAACGACGTAGGTAGAAGCTGAGGTATCGCCGCCTCTTCCTGTCCAGTTGGTATGGAAGAATTCACCGCGGAGGCGGTCTATGCGCTCGTAAGTATGGGCGCCGAAGTAGTCGCGTTGTGCCTGTAAAAGGTTTGCCGGTAAGCGTGCTGTCCGGTAGCCGTCGAAGTAGGTTAATGCAGAAGCAAAGCAAGGGACAGGTATCCCGTTAGCTAAGGCAGTAGTGACCACTTTTCGCCAACTGTCTTGTGCAGACATCACCTTTTCTTTGAAGAAGGGGTCTAATAACAGGTTGGTAAGGTCGGGGTCGTTATCGAAGGCTTTTTTAATCTCGCCTAAGAATACGGAGCGTATGATGCAGCCGCCGCGCCACATCAGGGCAATGCCGCCATTGTTCAGGTTCCATTGATATTCTTTGGCCGCTTCGCGCATCAACAAATAGCCTTGTGCATACGAAACGATTTTCGAGGCGTAGAGGGCATCTTTTAAATCATTGATAAAAGATAACTTATCGCCGGTGAACGATGGCGTTGGGCCGGTCAGTTGTTGGGAGGCAAGGACACGTTCGTCTTTTTGAGCCGACAGGCAGCGCGCTAATACCGATTCGGCAATAAGTGTCAGCGGGATACCTAAATCTAAGGCAGCAACGCCCGTCCACTTGCCGGTACCTTTTTGTCCGGCTGTATCTAAGATTTTATCCACCACCACTTCGCCTTCGTCGTTCCGGTAGGCAAGGATGTCGCGTGTTATTTCTATCAGATAACTGCCTAATTCACCTTCGTTCCATTCTTTAAACACCTCGTGCATCTCTTGTGCCGACATGCCCAGCAGGTCTTTCATAATCTGGTACACTTCGCAAATCAACTGCATATCACCGTATTCAATGCCGTTATGCACCATTTTCACAAAGTGTCCGGCGCCGTTCTCACCTACCCAGTCGCAGCACGGTTCCCCGCCGGCTTTAGCGCAAATAGCCTGAAAGATTGGCTTCACATGCTCCCATGCCGCAGGCGAACCGCCCGGCATGATGGACGGGCCATTCAGAGCGCCCTCTTCGCCGCCTGAAACACCGGTGCCAATATAAAGCATTCCTTTGCTTTCAACGTATTTTGTACGACGAATCGTATCGGGAAAATGGGTGTTGCCACCGTCGATAATCACATCGCCCGGCTCAAGATACGGAAGGATTTGTTCGATAAAATCATCAACTGCCTTCCCTGCTTTTACTAACATCATCACTTTGCGAGGACGCTTAAGCGACTGGCACAATGCTTCAATAGAATGCGTACCGATAAAATTTTTACCGCTACCGCGACCGTTGACAAACTTGTCGACTTTCTCTACTGTACGGTTATAAACAGCTACCGTAAAGCCATTTCTCTCCATGTTTAACACAAGGTTTTCGCCCATGACGGCCAAACCTATCAACCCAATGTCTGCTAATTTTTCCATTGTAATATAATAATTTAATATAATTTCGGGGCGTAAAGGTAGTTATTTTTTCAAAAAGTACAAACTATTTAATCTATTTGAGGTAAAATACATCAAAATTCCGCGAATAGAAAGGAAAACTAAGAACGAAATCCACAGGGCATCATTGGCAAGAAAAGGTGAAAGCGAATAGAAACATACGAAAAAAAATGTTGTCGCAACTAAAACCGTGTTGCGTAAGAGCTTTGTTTTGGTTGCGCCAACCATGATGCCGTCCATCATAAAAGGAACACAGGCAATGAGCGGCACAGCTATCACCCAACCGATGTGATTTCCGGCAGTATCTAAAAGGTCGTCAGAGGAAGAAAACAACATTAATATCTCTTTCCATGCCGCAATATAAATGAGTACAAAGAATAAGCCGATGACAAAAGCCCAGAATATCAACTTTCTAATAAAACGTTTTAACAAATAGGCGTTGTTTTCGCCGACAAAACGCCCGACTAATGCTTCGCCCGAATAGGCAAAGCCGTCGCACAGAAATGAAAACAGGGTGAACAACTGCATCAATAAGGCATTGGTAGCAAGAATGGTATCACCAAAACGAGCCGAAGCTGCGGTAAAAAAGGTATAAACAAGTACTACAAAAACGGTTCTTAAGAAGACATCCCGATTGATTTGCAGAAATTGAAGGACGGGCTTTAGATGCAATGATTCCTTCACATCAAGCAACCGGATGTATTCCCGATACTTGACAAACAGCAGGATACAGGATACAAAAAAAGCGATATATTGTGCTACGACCGAACCCCAGGCTATCCCGGCAATGCCCATGTTCAGGTTGAATGCAAAGTAATAACTGCAGGCAGCATTGATAACAACAGATAATACAGCTACCATCATGGGTGTTTTTGCGTCCTGCATCCCGATAAACCACCCTTGCAAGGTGAAAAGTGTAATAGAAGCAGGCACTGCCCAAATTCTCACAAAAATATATTGGGCAGCAAGCGTTTGTACATGCTGGCTTCCTTGCATGACATAGAGCGAAAAATGCCCGATGGGTTTTTGAAAAACAACAAGGATAATTGTTATCACGAAAGCTACCCATGTAGAGCGGAGTAACATATTGGCACATTCTTTTTTCATACCTGCTCCATAAGCCTGTGCTGTAAGGCCACTGGTGCCCATACGAAGAAAAGAGCAGTTCCAGAAGATAAAACTGAAAATGGTGGCTCCAATAGATAACGCAGCTATATTACGGTCGTCTCCAAGGTGTCCGGCAATGGCCGTATCAACCATTCCTAACAAAGGGATAATGATGTTAGAAATCATATTAGGGATAGCAAGCCGCAAAATCTCTTTGTTGATAGCCGAATCCTTTAAGGGGAATTGAGAATTGAGAATTGAGAAACGAAGTTCGCTTTCACGAAGTGGAAGCAATTTTGAATTATCATTAATCATTAATTACTAACCATTAATCACTGATTTTTAACCCTATCTTTTGCAATGCGTCTAATGTGTTGGCAGGTATGTTTGCCGGTCTTATTGTAAAATTTTTGAACTCACGACGTATCCAGTAGTTACCACGTTGTTCTTCAAACGTTTCGGGTGAATTTTTCAACCTGTCGCTGTCGTTCCATATCGGATAGGTATGTGTAACGGCTTCGTAGACAATTTGTTCGTGGCTTTTTCCGGTACCGTCCAACGAAAAATCAGTTGGCATCGGTGGCTGTGGGATGGATTCGGGATACCAGTTTTTTAAGTCATCAATTCCGAAAAAGTCGCAAAACTCATGTACACAAGCTGCTGTGCCGTTGGCCTTTCCGTCCGACGAATAGCCGGCTATGTGTGGTGTGGCTATCCATGCGCCAGCGAGCAAAGCGGCGTCGGGAAGCGGTTCGCCTTCCCAAACATCGAGGATATACACTCTCCCTATAAAGGGGTACGGGGTTACTCCCCCCCCTTTGAAGGGGGTGAGGGGATGTAAAACCGCTGATATTGCTCTTTTTAAGGCTTCTGAATCGACAACGGCGCCTCGTGATGAGTTTATAAACACAGCGCCATTTTTCATCCGGTTGAAAAAGTCATCCGAGGCCAAATGCCAGGTAGGGTAGGGTGGTTCTTTTGTCAGTGGCGTATGGCATGTGACAATATCGCTCTCCTTCAACAATTGCTCTAATGAAATAAATGCTTCACCTCCTTCTCGGTCGGCTCGCGGAGGGTCATTTAGTAATACGTGCATACCGAGCGCTTTAGCAGCTTGTTCCACTTTGCTTCCTACATGACCAACGCCGATAATGCCCAATGTCAGTTCGGAAAATTTGAGATTCTGTTTGAAGGCAAGGGTTGCAAGCGTTGTTGTTATATATTGTTGAACAGACCAGGAATTACAGCCCGGAGCGTTTATCCATCGGATACCGGCTGCATCGCAGTATGCTGTGTCGATATGGTCATAGCCAATAGTTGCGGTGGTTATCAGTTGGATGCGGCTGTTTTTAAGTAAGGCTTCATTGCAAAAGGTACGCGTACGCGTGAATAGGGCGTTTGCATCTTTGACATCTTCGGCTGTAATCTTTGCACCTGGTAGATAAATGACTTCCGCAAAAGGCTCTAATACTCCCTTTAGAAAGGGGATTTTGTCGTCGGCGATAATTTTCAAATGGCTCATATATAGTGTTTAAGTTACTTGAGCGGGCACACGGATTAGGAAACGTATGTTCTTTTTTTTCGAAGTAAAAAAAATCCGCGCGAGTGGGTTGTTAAACAAACCTTTCCTTGTAAGCCCATAGCCCTAATGCCGGATTGGAGATATAGTAGATTTCTTCGCCTTCGACGCGGTTCCATCCGTCTTTCAGTACGACAGGGTTATATTTTTTCATCATTTCCTTCATATCAGCGTAGGCAAAACCGACGCTTTCGATAGCCTCCTTTGACAGGTTGCCGGGGCAATAAGTAATTTTAAACCTGCCTTCAGAAGAGCCGTGTATAAGGTGGGCGGCTACACCGAGGTTGTTTTGCAAGTCGATGTTCTCGTTTACGTATTGTAGCACTTTAGGTGTATTGACATAGCCGTATTTGCGGATAAGACGGTCGTTTTCGGGGTCTTCGCCAAACTGTTGCAGGCCGGGAGCCAGCACAATCAGTTCGCCGTTGTCGGCAATAGCCATTCGGGTGCGGTAGATGCTTTTATTGCCTAACCATGTACTGCGAAATTCTTCAGGGTCTAAGTATACGACCACTTTTTTCATCTCACGTTCCATCATTTTGAAATTAGTTTCTAAAGCCAATTTGGCAGCCTTTTCGAAACATTCATAATCGTCGCCGATAAACAACCCGCGCATTTGCAGTCCGTCCGACCCTTCGGAGATAACCGTTTGCAGATAAACGATAGGTAAATTGGAAGTGAAGATTTCCGAAGCATAGTTCAACACCTGGCGTACCGGGCTGGTAGCGCGTCCCATGATGCGTTCCATGCCGTAGGTTGCGCCAATAAAATGGCTTTTATTGATGCAGTCGGCTCCGCCAACGCCTATAAAAATATTTTTATTATGGTTGGCCATGCCTATCACTTCATGCGGTACAACTTGCCCGATGGAAAGAATGAGGTCAAATCCGCCTTCCAATAATAACTTATTGAGTTGAACGGGAATAGGATAATCGACGGTGCCTCCCGATACTTCTTTTACAAAGTCGCTAGGAACGACGCCTATCGTTTGAATATCATCGCGCCAGTTGTGAACGCGGAAAAGCGATAGGGGTACACCGGGAAACATTTTCTCAATTTCTGTGTCTGTCATTTTAAAATGAGTGCCTAATGCCGGAAGGATATCCGTCAAACTATCAGCATAGTATTCGTAAGCATATTGTGTCAGTTCGCCTGCACGGGAATGAAAACGGGTAAAGTCAGGCGGGATAACTAATACTTTTTTCTTTTTACCGAGCCTGTCGAAGGCATCAAAAAGTGCTTTCTTTATTTCATCGCTTCCAAACGCTTTGGTTGGGGCGCCTTGTCCATAGTATAACATAACTATTATCTTAATACTCTTGCATTTCCTTTCCAGATACTCCATATCTGGTCTTCGTCAGCCGGTTGGCCATAGTCGGTAAGGGCTGTGGTGGCGAGAGCGCCGGTAGCCCATCCAAATTGAATCCATTTTTCGGGTTCCCATCCTTTGAGAATGCCGTAGAGCAGGCCTCCGACAAAGCCGTCACCGCCGCCTATGCGGTCTAATACTTGAATGAGACGCGGTTCGATGGTATGCCAGTTATCGCCTTCGAGCATGATAGCGCCCCATAAATGGCTGTTAGCGCTAATCACTTCCCGCAGGGTTGTTGCATAGACAGAGGTGTCGGGGAAGGATTTTTTCACTTCCTGTATCATACCTTTGAAACTTTCCATTTTGGATGCGAGGTCTTTACCGCCCGCTTCAGGGCCTTCAATGCCTAAGCACAGTTGAAAATCTTCTTCGTTACCGACTAAGATGTCAGCTATGGAGGCAATCTCTTTGAAGATTTCATGCAGTTCGGTTTCGCGTCCTTTCCAGAAGGTGGCGCGATAATTGAGGTCGAAGGATATCTTTGTACCGTAATTTTTTGCGGCGTGAGCCAGTTCGAGGCAGAAACGGCTTGTGTCTTCCGACAGTGCGCCTATCAACCCTGAGAGGTGGAGTATCTGTACGCCTTC
>CAYUAK010000087.1:0-1549 GCA_964442765.1 uncultured Tannerella sp.
AAAAATATATTTTTCATATTTCTTTTTTTTAGAATGTTACATTAATTCCGGTCGTCCATGTACGCATAAGCGGATAATAGTTACGGCCTACCCTGTTATTCAACGTTCCCTCGCCGGTACGGGTTTCGACGTTATTACTATATTCGGGGTCCCATGCTTTCAGCATATTGGTCTTTTCCCACACATCATTTCCTGTTACATATATTCGAAGCGACTGAACATACTTCTTTAGCGGAACGGAATATCCTAACTGGATGTTTTTCAAGCGGAGATAAGCGCCGTTTTGCACCCAGCGGTCGGAATATTGATAATTATGAGAGCCTGATTCATAGATTCGCGCGAAGTAGGCATCTTTGTTGTCTTCCCGCCAATGGTCCCTGTTTATTGCCCAGGGCATCTGACCTGAATCGCCTAATGGCGTTAAGTGGTTACTACGGATAAAGAACGAGCGTTTGCCTATTCCTTGAAAGAAGCAGGAGAAGTCGAAGCCATTCCATTGCAAGCCTATGTTCGAGCCGTAAGCATAATGAACGTTGGCATCGCCGAGATAAATGAGGTCGCCCGGGTCATCGGGCGTCTGGCTACCGATGCTTCCCATCGTATGACCTGCACTACTGCCTTGAGGCACATAACGCACATCACCGCCGGCTAAGCGGGCATCCTGCCATGACACATAACCCGGATTAGCTTGTTTATAAGCAAGGTATTCGTCGCGGCTGTTCCAGAAACCGTTGGTTTTGTAACCCCACATCGTAAACATCGGATAACCTTCGATCAGATGAACGGTTCCGGGAGAAATCGTATTGATACCCTTGTAATCGATCAACTCATTGCGGCTATCGTCAATATTGAACGATATATTGTAACGCACCTTACCGATCTTGTCGCGCCAGTTAGCCGAAACCTCCCAGCCCCAGATTTTCATCGTACCTACATTTTCATAAGGCAACACTTCAATTCCTACCAAGTTGCCGGGCGCTAATCTTGAAAGCATGTCCAAGTTTTTCTTCCAATAATATTCGCCTGTCAGGCTAAGTCTTTGTCTCAGGAAAGAGGCGTCGAAAGCGATATTTGTTGTTACAAGCGTCTCCCACGACACATCGGCAGAAGTCATTTCCCGTTTATAATACATCCGTTCGTTCATATACCGGTCGCCTCTGTATATAGTTCCCAAGTAGGGGTAATACATGCTACCAAGCACGGTACTGTTACCTACCTGCCCATACGAACCGCGTAGTTTAAAGAAATTCACATAATCTTTTATTCCGCTGAAAAACTTTTCTTCACTGACGACCCATCCGGCAGATGCGCCGGGGAAGAATCCGAAGCGATTGCCCGGAGCTAAGCGGGAGCTGCCGTCGTAGCGGGCTACTATTTCTAACAAATAGCGGTTCTCGAAAATGTAGTTAATACGTCCGAAGAGCGAAGCCATCTTCCAATCATTGATCGCATCGGTCAGAATCGAATTGGCGGCGTTGCCCGAATCGTAGAATTTGAAGCTGAATAGCTCGTCCGACAGCAGATCGTTTGCGCGGACATCAATCTCATC
>CAYUAK010000088.1:0-18414 GCA_964442765.1 uncultured Tannerella sp.
CTAAGTCGCCTAACAGTTCGGCGAACTTGGAAGCATGCTCAGCTTCTTCCCAGGCATACCGTTTGAAAGCCTCTGCCACTTCGGGATAGCCTTCGCGGTCGGCTTGACGGCTCATAGCCAGGTACATACCTACTTCTGTACACTCACCATTAAAATGAGCGTTCAAATCTTTGATCATCTCGTCGTCACATCCTTTAGCAACACCGATCTCATGCTCGGTAACAAAACTCAACCCTTGGGTTTCATTTAACTCTTTAAACTTGCTTGCCGGAACACCACATTGGGGACATTTTTCCGGAGCCGAATCACCTTCGTGAACATAACCGCACACTGTGCAAATAAACTTCTTTTTCATACCTAATTTTTTTTAATAGTAATAAATAATATCTTAATATCAAATATTTGTTATTAAAATATATCTGTAATTGCTACAAAAGTACCGACTTTTCATCAATCTACCAAATAATATAAAATATTTATAAATATTTATGAAACAAAAACAATTATTAACGCATAAAAGCAGGTTTTTTTTACAGAATTACAGATTTTTCATAATTAACAGTTTTGTAAATTCTGATATTTCTGAAATTATGTGGCTTTGTGTCGCTCAGTTGTTAATTATTTTTCAAATAAGTCGTTCATTTTTTTAATAACAGATAATAAGTCTATTGTGATATTTCAACTCTTTGAACATTCAGGTTTTTATCGACAAGGAAACCGTCGGCGGCTTTCAGGTCAAAGCGGACTCTTCGCTTGGCTTTCAACTTGAGGATGAACAGCTCTGCTGAGCCTTCGAGGGTTTCTTTGTCGCCGATATTGACGAAAGTGGGGTACAGCGCTTTGACGCCATTCGTATGAAGGCGGTCGTTAGTCAGGTTTTCCATCTCTTTCATGTTGAGGAGTTCTATGCCTGTAAACTCGTAATCTAATGGGTTGTAGGGTAAAGCAAAACTTAATGCGTTGACGGATAAAAGCTCGCTGCCCGTCGCTTTGAGTTCGATGGTTTCGCCTTCGTTGTAGTTTTGTTTGGCTGTGCTGAGGCGTATTGTGCCTTGCACTTTTTCGGCGTTTCGCCCGTAGGCGCCGCCCTCTAACTGTGTAGCTACTACCGAGATGTCGTAGGCGTCAATCAGTCCGTTACGGTTGAGATCGCCGTTGCTGATGTATCCGTCGAAATCGGCGTCTCCGGTTCGCAGGCCGGTATAGTTACGGTAGGAGGTAAGGTCGTTATAGTCGATTTTACCGTCATTGTTGATGTCGCCGGGGATAAGGCTTTCCGTTCCGGGTTTTTTGAAGACATAGAGTTCTTTGCCGGAGCCATAGCCGCCGACGCCGTCAGTGACATGCATCTTGATATAACGGGCGGCAGGACTGTTGGCGAATTGGAAAATCTTCGTATCGGTGTTTCTTGCCCATGCGAATGAATCGACAAATGTCCAGTTCTCTTTGTCAAAGCTATAAGAAACAGCGCCCTTCAGGATAGTGCCGTTGCCGGCGTTATCGCGGGGCAGGTAGTGAAACTTATCCAACTGATTGATAGTCTTTAAGTCCATTAGCAAGTCGAAGGGCAGCGCGTTCACACTGTAGCGCGTATGCCATATCTCTCCTTCTTCAAAGTCGAATAAACGGGGTAAGGAGCGTCCCTGGTTTTCGACGGAGGTCTCTCCGACTATGCCTTTGATAGCAAACTCAAGCGGGTTTCTTTTGGTAGTAGCCGAACAGTCAGTCCAGTCGGAGCTTCCTTCCTTGTTCACGGCACGCAGGCGGAACGAGTAGGTCGTTTCGGCTTCCAACCCTTCAAAAAGAAATTCCGTCCCTTTGATGGTTGTGTACAGTAACCCATTGAAATCTATCTCATAATAGTCGGCATTGGCGATGCTGCTCCATGTGGGTTTTAAAGTATAGGCTTCCGTGTTTTCTTCGGTTATTTGCATATTAGCAGGCTTGTTCAATGAGCCGATTTTTGTTTTATGCTTATCCGTTGGCTCAAACTTGAAGCCGTTGATTTGCAGTTCAATGGGCGATATGGTAACGTCGGTAGCAGCCAGTTTGATCCATAGTTGTGGTGTTTTCGTTATCGTTACTTTTTCGAACTCGCTTCCCCCGGTTGCAAACCGGTTCAGGTTCGGTTTTATATCATAAAAATAAACGTTTTCTTTTGTCGCATACTCTTTGAACGATGATACTTCCTTCAGTTGTACTTTATTACGACCGATTTCGGCTGACAGTCCTTTGGGTTTTTCGGTCACGTTGACTATAAACTGGGTAGTTTTATTTTTGACAAAACCGGTGAAATCTCCTTGTGTGGGATGGATGATGATGGTTGTTTTATTTTTGCTGTTGGTTTGTGATTCGATGAGCGTCGTCACCCCTTCCTGCTGGCGGTAGGCTTCAGAAACGCCATCGTCATCGTATTCGGTAAACGCCTCATATCCGCTTGGGTACAGCTCGTATGTGCGAAGGTTTTGATTGATTTCGGAGACGTTGTTATGGGTGTTGGATAGCGGGATGATAGAGCCGTTGCGTACAAAAACCGGCAGTTTCCATAGCGGCGCATCGAAGTTGTTGAGGATACGGTTGCCGGTATATTTTTCGCCTGTGAGGTAGTCGATCCATTCGCCTTCGGGCAGATAGATGTTGTTACGGATGTCATTACCCTTTTCGTCGGAGTGTGTCGCTTGATAGATAGGCGCTACTAAGAAGTAGGGGCCGTACAGGAACTGATATTGGGTGGCTTTGCCCAGCGTATAAGGGTTCGGGTATTCTAAAAACATAGCCCTTACCATAGGCAAGCCATCGACCGATTCTTTGGCGATGGTGTAGGTATAGGGCATTAGTGCAGATTTGAGCTTCAGGTACAGGCGGTTGATAGATGTAACCGGTTCGCCGAGCGCGTGCGGATATTTGGGATTAGAACCCCATCCGTCCATGTTCAACTGCATGGGGGTGAACGTCTTCCATTGGAAATCGCGTGTATTGACAACGGGGTTTTGACCGCCGAAGATACCGTCCATATCGGAAGTAATATTTGGGTTACCCGACAATCCCGACCCTAAATAGGTAGGGATATGAAAGCGGATATATTCCCATACGCCTCCGGATTGGTCTCCAGTCCAGATGCTTGCATACCGTTGGGTGCCAGCCCAGCCGTCTAATGAGATAATAAATGGGCGGGCATTGTTGCCGTAGTATGTCATGATATGCGCTACGTCGGCGATGCCGTTAAGCCCGAAAGAATATCCTGCTCCAACCCAGGCTACGTCCGTTTTAAGGACACGCACGCCTGCATCCCGCACTTCCTTAACGATATCGCGTTGCAACAGTGCGCTCACTCCTTCTCTGGGGTGAAGGTTTGACTGCGTCCATAATCCTATCTCGACGCCTTTCGAGTGGGCATAGTCGGTTAGCGACTTCAGATTGCGGATATTGCCGTCTAAGGTCTCCGTCTGTCCGTATCCGGCGCCGTAGCCATCGTTAGGTAGTAGCCATCCGAAAGGCATATCGTGGCTATGATAGCGGTCGATGACAGCACGGGCCGAAAACTGATAGTTGTTCAATTCGCCGTTCAGCGATTCTTTGATACCGCCATTGTCGCGCTGGCTTTCCTTGTACCTTTTGCCGTCTTCAAAGAGGATGCCGGTAGTGTCTTCCAACCAGTAATCGCGGTTGTAGGCGTTTAGATGTCCCTGATAAAAAGCGAATTTAGGCAGTAAAATGGGATAACCTGTCAGTTGGTAGAAGTCGTTAAGCAGCGGTACAGCGCCGTCATTAACCATCAAAAACACGTCCAAATAATCGGTTTCGTGATAGAGCTTGACGACTCCTTTTTCTTCTGCGCCAAAATCGTACCGGCCTCTCTTGAACGTGTACCACATCATGCCGTAGCCCATAGTAGACCAATAGAATGGGTTGGGAGAGGCTACGCCGCCGTCGGTCCAACTGTTCTGATTTTCGATGGCTATTGCCTTGCCTTTGTGCGAGAACCGACCGTTCTGTACGCCGCCGCCATAAAAGTACTCTTCAGGGTTTTCTTTGAGTGTCAATATCACTTTGTTGCTTTCAAAGAGAGTTGGGGCTAATTCTTCCAAGACGATGGTGTTCGATTCCTTATCGATAACCTTCTTCAAAGCGTTAGTTTTATCTATCACGATTTCTATTCGATTAGTAGCAATGGTAAT
This sequence comes from uncultured Tannerella sp., assembly GCA_964442765.1. Lineage (GTDB taxonomy): Bacteria > Bacteroidota > Bacteroidia > Bacteroidales > Tannerellaceae > Tannerella. The sequence goes on from CAYUAK010000088.1 coordinate 4,179, forward strand.
CGTTACGCCTTCGTCGTTTACAATTAATTCTGAAACAGGCTTTCGTGGGTTATCAACTAAGATTTGCGCCGGCGGACGCGCTTCGGGGTCGCGGATTATCCTGCCGGTGTTATCCTGAAACAGCCGCAAGATATTGTCGCCGTAAAAATCAAAAGTCATCCGGTTGCTGTCTGAAAGTAATACCTCTACCGTTGTTGGGTTGATTTTGTTTACGCCGGTTATCTTTTTCTGGGCTAAGATAAAAAAGGGCATCATTAGTAAGAGGATAGCAAAAAGGAAAAGGGAAAACTTCCCCCTAAAAGGGGGCAGGGGGATGTAGGGGATTACTATTCTTTTCATAATATATTAATTAATAAGTATATAAATAATTATTTTCTTCAAATGTTGCAAGTTTTTTTTGCCTGCATATTATTATCAATTTGTTTTGAGGCGGATAACTGTGAAAGAGTAGGGGGGCATTTCGTAAACGAAGTCATTGGATGCCTTTATTTCAAACGTTTTAGGGCGGGCGTTTTTATCATCTAAGTTAGACCCTGTGAGAACAGTAACTAATGCAACGGCAGGGATGCCGTTGTTACTTTGGGTGGTGTGGCAAAGGATGGGGACGGGTAATAAGTTGGATAGTTTGATGATGATGTCGCCACTTGTGGCATTGCGGACGACGGAAGCGGCTACTCGCTTGACGATGGCTTCATCTGTATTGGAAAGGGAGAGCTTGTTAGGGAGGTACAGGGTGCCGCTGTTCTGGCCGTAAAGCTGTTGAACGTAGTATCCGGGCGTTGGTTTCACTTCCTTGTTATTGAAGTAGATAAGGTCGGGGTTCCAGTTTGTGCGTTTCTCCTTTGCTAATAAAGGCGCGTAGGATGTCATCGCAACGAGGTCGCCGTTGCGTTCGATAGAGGAAAGGAAAAGCGCTTCTACTAATGCCGATTCCAAGTTATTAGGACGGCCGGGCAAGTGTACGGCATATTCGCCGAGGTAGACCTTAGCCGACCTCGCACGGTTGTACCTGTCGTAGAAATACTGGTTGTTCAGAAACCAGCCCGGCGATTGGTAGTAGTGTTCGTCAATCAGGGAGAGGTTGAGCTTGTCGGAAATCTTCCACCCCTCCTCGTAGTCGGTTCCTTCCCAGAAAGGGCCGGCAGTCCCGATGATGGTTATCTCCGGATGTTTCTCTTTCATGGCCAGATAGATGAGCGTAAAACGCTCTTCAAAAGCGTCCGAGATCAAGTCTTCGTTGCCTATACCGATATATTTCAGGTTGAACGGTTCGGGATGGCCTGCTTCGGCGCGAATCTTTCCATATAGAGTGTTGGTATCGCCGTTGGCATATTCCACAAGGTCGAGTACTTCCTGTATATAGTCGTCCATGTCGCATAAGGGGATGCTCTCTTGTCCGTCGTGGCGTCCGTTCTGACAGCAAACGGCAGCGGGCACGATAGGGACAGGCTCGGCGCCGATGTCTTCGCAAAACTGAAAATACTCAAAGTAGCCCAGACCCATGCTTTGATGATAGCGCCAGATATTAGGCTGGGGTTTGCGTGTTTCTACTGGGCCTATTGTATGCTTCCACCGGTACATGTTATCCAATCCGTCGCCATGTGCTACACATCCGCCCGGGAAGCGAACAAAACGGGGGTGTATGTCAGCAATAGCTTGCGCAAGGTCAGCCCGCAACCCATTCGGACGGTTCTTGAAGGTCTTTTGCGGGAAAAGAGAAATCATATCCAAAGCCAGGCAACCCGGTTGAAGCGGAGCGAGTTCCAAGCGAGCGCTGTCGGTCGATTGTGATACTTTGAGTGTGGTGAGGTATTTTTTCCAATTGTTGTCGGTAAGCGAAATCGTTTGAGAGGCTAAAATTTTATTGTTATCACCGACAAGCCGGATGGCTATTCTACCCTTTTTGCCGTCGGTTGGTTTTGCGAACATAGAAAAAATATACGATTCGCCACCTTTTAAGGTGATGCCGTCGTATCCTTCGTTAGACAGGCATCCGTCCTTATCGGATGCTGGTTTGGTAAGGATGATATAATGCGGATTATTCGGATGAACTGGATTGACGGTATCTATTCGATAGGAAAGGTTGCCGGTGATGCTCCATGCTTTGAAGCTATTCCACGAGGTATCGCGTCCGAGTACATCTTCGGGCAAGTATTCAAATCCTCTGTTCTGCACAAGTTCGGCATACAACCCACCGTCGGCTGCATGGCTTATATCTTCAAAAAAGATACCGATAAGTTTGTCGCTGACAGGTTTTCCGATTGCGCCGTTTATAGTTAGCGTTGCTTTCACAGGTTCTTGAGAAGGTATGTCGATGGCCACTCTTTCGTTAAACAACTTTTGCCGTTCCATTTTTGCGTTTGCCTCCCAGATAAGTGTTTCGACTGTAGCGCGTGTTGTTTTGACGACAGCGCCGTGGCTGGCTGCGGTCACCATAGATAGCTTGTCCGAAACATCTTCATAAGTAAGAAAATCGGAAGTACGAAGCGCTTCATACCTTCTGTCGCGGTAGGCATCCATGTAAACGATAAAACTGCTGTCAGGAAGCTGTGCAATAGAAGGCCCTTCGACCCAGCTCTTGGTAAAAGGTTTGCCACTGACAGGTTTATAAGGCCCTTCAGCGTTTGTACTTGTAGCCGTTAAGAGTGTTTTTTGGGGGGTAGGGAGTTCCCGCTCATCCTTATAAATCATATACCAGGTATCGCCCACCTTTCGGATGGTAGCGTCAATCACATTATGACCCGGGTCAAAAAACAGTTTTGCAGGCGCAAAGGATTTGAAGTCTTTTGTTGTGGTATAGTACATCCGGTGGTCGTATTGTTTGCCTTCCTCTACAACCCATTGGCCGTTGACCTTTATAGTGCTTGCCCAAAAAATGACAAACTGCTGTTTCGTGTCGTCGTAGATCATCTCCGGCGCCCAGCAGTTACGCACTTCGGTTAACTCCGCCATCACAGGGATATACGATTGGCGCCCCCAATGTATCAGGTCTTTAGAGGCGGCATATCCTATCTTGTCGGATTCCCAGTTGAGCGTCCAGATGCAATGCCAGGTACCGTCGGGGCCCTGCATGATAAAAGGGTCGCGCATTTTCTTTTCCGTCCCCCAATTCCCGTAGTCGCATCTCAGAAAACTATGTTCGTTGCCGATAGCCGTCCATTGATAGCCGTCCTCACTATACGCAAAATGGAGGCCGTTGCGGTTACTGTTTTTGTTCGTAAAATACGCCATAAGATACACTTCATCAGCTAATAATGAAAGAGAGACAAAGAATGCACAGATCGATAGAATACTTTTTTTAACCATGAGAGAAAAATTATTATTTATTAGTAATGCGAATATGAATTCTTCTAAATCAGACATAGATGAAACTTATTTTTTCTCATGGCAACTGGTACAGGATATCCGGTGGATGTCATTCGGGCTGTTTTTAGTTAAGTAGGTGGTGTTCATTTGGCGGACGTCCATCTTGCAGTTGGGCGAGACCTCCGAATGACAATGTGTGCACGATTCTCGCGTATCGTTAGTGTGTACTTTGTGGCAGGCCGTACAACTGATGCCTTCGTGAACGCCTATCGGTGTCCGGTCGTCCTGGCTGCCAGCCTGATGCACATAATTAGGTGCATGGCATTGCTGGCAGAGGCGTGTGTTGGGATCAATAGCGCGGTTGACCGTCCGATCGTTGTCTTTCATCACTACCGGTGTTAGTTTGTCGCTACGCAGGTGCATCTTATCGGATCTGACATACAGGGCGGTACGCGGGTTCCGGAAGGCTTTTTCAGCGGTATCCTGTGTTGATACATACCGTGACAAAACCGGATTTTCTGTATGCATCTGATGACAAGCTAAGCAGGGAATAGTCGGGCGTTGTTCCTGTTTACTGTTTTTGACAGTATAGGTAGAAGGGTCGCCTTCAAAGTTCATCAAATCGTTGATATTGCCGTCGTAGAACATACCATGGCATCGGAAGCAGTCCCAATAGGGTTTTTCCATCCTGTTGTGTTCGATGTTTAGAAATATCTCGCGATAGTTAGCTGCATGACCGCTTGCTAACCATCCTGCATGTTCTGCCTGGTGGCAGCGGATGCAGTTGTTGAAGACTAACATCACCTGTTCTTCTTTGAGCCGAATATCTTCGGCATTTTTTCCCTTGTTGTAATGTTTGGCTATCATCCGTGATTTCTCTTTGAGCGATGTGACGCCTTCCGATAGAGCCGTTCCGTGACACTCTGTACAGGAAATGCCTGCATGAGCCGAACTATGCCACGTAGCAAGTGAAGGCTTTATTTCATGACATTGGGCGCAAGTGTGAACAGGGTCGAGGCTGTTCCATGACATATAGGCGATGGTAATCAGCAGTATAATTACGAAGCCTATAAGAGAGAAAATAAATATTTTTTTCATAAATATTTTTTTAATTCTATTCTGATTATATTCATAACATCCCCCTGCTCCCTATTAGATCCCCCTGTTAAAGTTTTTCGTTATATACTCTCCGGTGCGGTATGCAACCGCCATGATGGTGAGCACGGGGTTAAAGCCGCCGTTTGTCACTAAAACGCTGGCGTCGGCGACAAACAGATTATCTATCTGATGCACCTGTCCGTAAGCATTGACGACCGATGTCTGCGGGTCGTTACCCATGCGGCATGTCCCAGCCTGATGTTGTCCGCCGCTCGGTCCGGATGGTCTTGTGGAAGGAATACCTTTGGGCCATACCCTGAAAGCGCCGGCTTCTTTCAGGACAGCTTCTGCTTTTCCGGAAACAAACAGGCAGTTCTCCCTGTCAAGCGGGTGCATACTTCCTGAAAGGGCGACCACCGGTATCCCCCAAAAATCTCTCACCTCGGTGTCGATGGTGACGCGCGATTCAAAAATCGGGATTTCCTGTACAGGCCCGTGCAGTCGGCCAATACGGTAATAATAGTTGCGCTGAAAATCCTTGTGTTCTTTACCCCACCGGACAGCCCCCGGCGGACGGTTACCCGAAAAAGCGTAAGGCAGTTGGAAAAACTCGGTACATAACATACCGCCGCCCACCAAACCGGGGTTATGATGGTTGAAATCACAAACCGCTAAGGTAGCGCCCGGCCCTGCAAGGTCTAACACATCGAAGTCAAACAGACCCATAGCGCCTGTATAGGCATGACCCTGCAGGTTGCGGCCTACCCAGTCGTTATTGTTACCGGCGCCGTTGGGATGTAGCTTCGACTTGGAGTTGAGCAATAACCGGGCAGTCTCGGTAGCTGAGCTGGATACAACCACTACATCGGCTGTTTGGATATGTCCCTTTTTGTTGTCATCGAAGTACTTCACCCCTTTGGCGCGTCCTTTCTCGTCGACGATTATTTCGGCTACCATACAGCGTGTTTTAACCTGACAGTTCCCTGTTTTCATCGCAATCGGAATAACTGTGTTATGGGTACCGTTTTTGGCATTGACGGGGCAGGCATACCCTACGCAAGTGCGGTTACGAATACAAGCCGGTCTGCCGTTATAGGGAACCGAATTGCGTAACATAGGTATCGGAAACGGGTGCATCCCCATTCGTTTGCAGACGTCGAACAAAAAGCGGCCTTCCTTATTAAATTCAAAGGGCGGCATCGGATAGGGTTTGCTTCTTTTCCCGCAAAATGGATAAGGCTCGCCCGATACGCCAATCTCCCATTCCGCTTTGGTATAGTACGGTTCAAGGTCGTTGTATGAGATAGGCCAATCGTCAAGCGTAGAGCCTTCTACGTGTCCATAAGTGGTTTTCAACCGAAAATCTTCCGGCATAAACCGCCAAGCCATGGCGCCGTAGCTTACCGTACCTGAGCCAACGCAAGCTGCGTTATGGTTGTACCTGCCATCGGCGGGTGTGATAGTGGTACGGCGTCCTTCGCGGTCTACAAATACGCGCGGATTCTTTTCCCAATCGGGGCCAAAGGCGCTCCCTAAGGTCTGACCGCGTTGCGAAATCAATTCGTCGTTGATATGTTTGTCGTAGTTCGGCCAGTCGCCGCGCTCGAATAATACGACTGACAGTCCGCTGACTGCCAATTCCTTCGCGATGACCCCGCCTCCGGCGCCGGCGCCTACTACAATTGCATTTACATGTCTGTTAGCCATGGCGATATCTGTTTTGTCCGACAAGAAGCGGATAGTCGAGTTTGAGCATCCGGTAACTGATATAGTTCTTGTTACCGCCATGTCTCGGTGGCCCATAAAAACCCTGCATAGTACGGCTTAACACGAGGTTGAAGAACGACTGCTGGCCGATTCCTTCCCAATGTTCCGCCGGCAGTCGGCCCTGTTCCATCCTTTTCATCGTTTCAATTTGTGTTGATGGATCTAATTTTTCAAACTTCATACCAAACTGTTCTTTGCATGTTGCCTGTAAAGCGGTTATCCCTTTTTGGTAGGTAGGAAGGTCATTGGGAAACCGCAAATACGTTTGCCGGTCGATGTAATAGATGACGCCGGCATCAGTAGCACCGGCATCTTGATCGGCAGGAATGATCTGCTCACATAAAGCGATAAGACAATTCGCCTCATCGTCAGTGAACACTTGATAGGAAGAGCTGTTTCTCGAACAGGCAGGATACAATAATATAGTCCCGTACAGCAATCCCATTTTTTTAATAAATTCACGTCTAATCATAGTAGTTATCAGTTTTCAAACTCCCCTTCTCCCCCTCTCCCCCTTTGAAGGGGGCAGGGGGATGTAATAGGGGGCAGGGGGATGTAAAGAATTAAGTTAACCAAGCATCGTTTTGGTAGCAGTAGCGCCGCACCGTGAAGCGCCTGCCGCCTTCACGGCAAGTAATTGTTCTAAGGTTCGGATACCGCCGGCAGCTTTCACCTTGACGCCTTCGCTCACGTTTTCCTTCATCAGTTGGATGTCTTGAACTGTGGCGCCCACATAATTGTAATCGCCGTTAGGCTGTTTGACGAAGCCGTAACCTGTCGATGTCTTCACATAATCGGCGCCTGCACGGGAGATGATTTTACAAAGCGCTATTTTCAGGTCGGTGTCGGTAATATAGTCCGTTTCGATGATTACCTTCAGTATAGCGCCGTTGGCATGACAGGCATCTGCTATGGCTTTGACCTCATTTTCAACGTATATCAGGTCGCCTTGCAGCGCTTTGCCGATGTTGATGACCATATCAATCTCGGTAGCACCGTCGCGGCAGGCTTCTATCGTTTCGTATACCTTCACTTTTGTTGTGCTGTTACCGTGCGGGAACCCTACTACACAACCGGTTCTCACGTCCGTACCCTTTAACAACTCAACGGCATCTTTGACCATGTAAGGCTTCACGCATACTGATGCTACATTGTATTTCATAGCAATCTCGCAACCCTCTTTCAAGTCTTTATCCGTAAAGGTCGGATGAAGAATTGAATGGTCAATCATCTTTGCTAACGCTTTTCGTTGTTCCATTTCTGTTTTATTTGATTATTAGGGCTGCAAAGATAGTACAAAATACTTTTCTTCAGTACAGAGACACAGTTTTTTTAGCACAGAGACACAGAGGAAACAGAGGTATGGAGATATTATGCTTTGGAATCTTTTTTTGGTATTTTCATTTTTCCGGTAGCTAATAGTTTGAAATATTGCCCTTTTGTTGGAGAAAACTTGATTTTTTTCAAGGGGATAGCGTCGTTGATTTCCTCAAAATTTTTATAATGCAAACCCATCAGCTTAAAGGCTGTGCGACCGCGTTTATCGACCAAATAGACGACTTCATAGCTTCCGCCAATGCCGGTTTCCACTTGAATGACTTTCCCAATATAATCCTTGAAATATAATACCTTGCCAAACGGACACCAAAACGAGAAAAACTTAAGTCGTTCTTTATAAATGATATAATACCTGAATTTAAGCGTATGAATATAAAATATCGGAAATCCGATACATAATAAGGATCCCCAAAACAATCTCGAAATATCAATTGTGTCAATTAAGTGTTTTTTTATTCCCATAAAGAAAAAAAATAAAAATCCGAAAATGCTAAAAAAACTCGAAGGGAACATAAAAAAAAGCGTGTCCTTTGTAAATTTACTTTTAATACAGTCCTTCATACAATTCGATTTTACCTGTTGCATCATCAATTATATCACTAAGCCCTCTGGCGCCATTACCTATTATTAAATTTACGCCCATTGTACCAAAATCGGCTATAAACCAGACACCGGCAACCACAGCGCCCCATCCTGTAAATGAAAGACTTATCATAGAAGCATTAATAAAATGAGAGGTTTTAACTTCCCCTGAAGCGGCAATATCTATAAAGACAAGCCCGTATCCTGCTTTGCCTAAAATTCTTGTTGCTACTTTACCGGTTGCGCGGACGCCTTTTAGCGGCTTAATTTGTTGTTCTCGCCAATATTTGGCGCCCGGATTATTCCACTTGGGTTGAAATCGCCATGAAACACCTCTTGTTTTTGTTTTATGCCATAGCTCGTTATACATCCAATCTTTTTCAAGGTATGTATTTATTAGGGATGCAGAACCCAATTTGAAATTTGCATAATCGATTAAGGCGGGAAGAATCTCCAAATTCATTCTGTTAGAGACAGGATTATCTTGAACCGGAGTAAATAATGCATGGAAGTCTTTCAAACGACAACTGACCGTTTGCTGAATCTCTTTTCTGTCACCGTTTTCGTGCCTTACGTCAGAGATGGTAACATGGACGGTTATCTCTGACCCTGTATCGTCGATTTTGAGTTGAAACTTGCCGTTTTCTTTCGATAGAGTTACTTCTTTATTAATTCCAACGCTTACGGTCATTGTTCCATCCAAATTTGTACGCATGAGATAGCCAACTATGTCTTCCGGTGAAACATTTAGACTCTTTTCTACCATATAGTCAGAGCTGTTGATGCCCTGAATCAGGATTGTTTGCGCGGGCTGATCCCAAAACATTTTTCCAGTGGGGTTACAAGAAGACGGAAATACAGTGTCATACCAGCAGTATGCATATCCTCTTCCTTTGACAAATCCTTCAAAAGGGATTACATGTTGAACATAGCGGTTAAAATATTCTTCTTCGCTGATAAATTGATTGTTCATAGTAGTTTAAATTATTTCGACCATTTATTTGAGTGTTCAATGCCGTTCATGGAAACGGATTCCGGTGAAATAACGAGAACGGTTTTTGTGCCGATATGGACAGCGGTATCACGTATCATTTGTATGCAGTAGGCATTTGAAAACTGTATTTCAAGGACGGTCATCCCAACATCTGTCTTGAAAAAAATCGAACCGCTTTTTCGCATCGTTGGAGTTTTTGCCCATAGATACAGGTTGTCATCAGCTATTTGCGAAAGCGTCACCATGATTTGCCCTCCCATTATTTCATGTTGGGGTTGTTTTTTGTAATCAACGGGTTGAGAAAATTCTATTTTAAAACCCTCTGTCTCATAGCTCTTACCGTCAAGGGAAAAAATAACTTCTAAATGTGCTAAAGGTAACATATTCTTTATTATAGGGGTTAATCATAAATCCAGTTGTTTTTACAAATAATAAAATCTCCGACAATCAGTTGCTCGGCAGAAATTTTTAGTTTCGTAGTCAAATAGCTCTTGCTCCCGTGTGTATAGTCAATATGAAAACCAATACAGGCAGCGTTCTTAAAGAAAACTTTTTCTAAAGGTACGTCATCAGCGTCCAAGGTGATTATTGCGCCATCAAGATATTTGCGCGAATTCAAAGCCCATTCAATTATAGGCTCAAGAGGTATTTGAGCAAGCGCGACTTCAATCATACCGCTATATACGGTCGTTGTAGCTTTTCCATTTGCATCAACCCCTTGTTTAAAACCAAAGCGACAATGTTCCAATTCGTAGCCTCTTTCTAAAAGACTATTTATATCCGCGGGACAGTCGCCGTCTAATACAAGAAAATTTCTATGGCCAAACAAGTTATAAATTTTTAAAATTGAGACTACAAAGGTAAGAATTTTTTTTATATCTTAATATAAGAGTACACTCCGGTAAAATAAAAAAGTTATACCACAAAGTACACAAAGAGATTTCACAAAGTGCACAAAGTGTTGTAATACAGACTCTTTTCTTTGTGTCCTTTGTGTTAGCTTTGTGTCCTTTGAGGTTAAAAACACTTTTCGGAGTGGTCTCATGCTTTGGAATCTTTTTTGGAAATTTATAATTTTCTTGTACATTTGTGCCGCAAGAGGCGCTATTTTTATGTTTCAGAGTTAATAAAAATACAATATGGAATTATCAAAACGTAACTTTATCAAAAGGATTGGGGCATTAGGCGCTACCGGGTTAGTCGTATCTATACCATCTGCCGGTGGGCAACAGGTCATTGCAGGGGCGCAGAACAAATCTGTTTTCAATGTGAAGGATTTTGGTGCGAAAGGCGACGGACAGGCCCCTGACAGCGAAGCCATTCAGAGGGCTTTAGACGAAGCGGGAAAAGTACAGGGTACGGCCTATTTCCCGTCGGGCAAATACTTGTGCCATGACTTAAAGGTTCATCCGTATACGACGGTCTTAGCTGAGCCGCAATGGGCATACGGGCCGGATGCAGGCGCTGTGCTTACGATTGACAGTGAGAACGCCGATTGTGTATTGAACATCTCCGAAGCCTACGGATGCCACATCCGCGGTGTCTTTTTACGGGGTAACAGAAAGGCGCAGAAAATCCAACACGGGATATTTCAAAACCACGCTACGGAGTTTACCCGTAGAGAAAACTCGCCGGTGATTGACGAAGTAAGTATCCATCAGTTTTCGGGCCACGGGGTCTATCTTTTGCGGATATGGCTGTTTATCATCCGTCACAGTATCTTTAAGTCGAATGGCGGTCATGGTGTTTGTATCTTAGGATGGGACGGCTTTGTTACCGATAATCAGTTTTCCGATAATGGAAAAAGTGGATTTGCAACGGAGGTAGGCGGCGGCGCTACCGTTATGTTTACAGCCAACCGGGTGGAATGGAATCGTGAGTACGGGTTACATCTGGCTGGTGGCGACTGTTGGAATGTGACAGGTAACGCTTTTGACAGGAATTATGGGGCGGCTATCTGTGCCAATCAGGTTAGTAATTCTACTTTTACGGGTAATATTTTTCGCCGTAACGGAAAAGATGCTAAGAATGTCAGGGAAGGGTTGGACGAATCGTGCCAAATGCTGATACAGTCATGCAGAGGTATTTCTGTTACCGGTAATACAGGCGCAGCCGGCAGGGACGACGGCAACAGGGGAGAGTATACCCCGAATTATGCGTTCTGGGTAAAAGATAATGCCTGCAGTATCATCACGGCTAATGCCTTTTCAAGGGGTTATCTGAAAGGAATGATTTTAGACAAAGGCGGAAATAAAGATGACTTTTTAATTAACAACAATGTCGGAACTGTCTTTGAAATACCCCGTTAGTTGTACAATATATCTTTTAGTTTAATTGGCGAAACTTTCGGAAAAAATGGCAAAATTTCGAAGTTTAAGACAATTTTTTGGAAATATTAAATTTTCAATATACTTTTGCATGGTCAAATCGGGGTTTTCAGTAAGAACGCGGTTTGATTTTGAAGAAGCAGAAAAGTAATTTATAAATATGGAGAATAACAGAGAACACCTTTATTTGGCGGCCTTATTGCACGATATTGGGAAATTTTATCAGCGGGCAGATACGGGTATGGTTTCAACAAGCCGGTTTCTTTCGGAGCTGAACAAAGTGGAAAGTATTTTTTTGCCCGCCCGTAAAGGTGTTTTTACGCACAAACACTGTCTTTGGACAGCGCAGTTTATTGAGGATCATAAAGCAGTTTTCCAACATCTGACAGGGCCGGATTTTTTGAATATGACTGATAAGAACAACTTGTTCAGCCTGGCTGCCTGTCACCATTTGAAAAAGGAGCAGTTATCCGATTTAGGGCAGTTAATCAAAGAAGCCGATTGTCTTTCGTCGGGCATGGACAGGGAGACCGAGTTAGCGTTAAAAGACGATCCCGACGAGAACGCTTGGGACGCATTCAAAAAGATACGAATGACATCAGTATTAGAAACTGTTCATCACGGACATTTCGCAGTCAAATATCGATTACCGGTTGAGAAGATTTCATTAACAAAAGAATATTTCCCTAAGAGACAGTTTGATACCAACCCCGATTATGAGCGTTTATGGGCAGATTTTATGAACGAGTTCAAGCTCGTTCCGGCCAATGACTATCACGCATTTTGCGACACTTTGCTGACTTTCCTGTATAAATATACATCCTGTATTCCGGCCAGTACCGTTCACTTCCCGGATGTATCGTTGTACGACCACATAAAGACAACGGCGGCTATCGCTATCTGTTTGTATGATTATATGAAAAGCAAACCAGTCGCCTCATCGAAAAAAGACAGTCCATTTCTGTTGATAGGCGCTAATCTAAGCGGTATTCAGTCCTATTTACAGATAGTATCGAAATATGCCGGCAAAACCCTGAAGGGGCGCTCCTTCTTTTTACACATATTGACGGATGCCATCGTCAGATATTTACTTAAAGAGCTGAATTTATTCAAGGCGAATATAGTTTTCAATTCTGGAGGCTCATTTTATCTGTTAGCGCCTAATACCACTTTTGCTAAAGAAAAACTGCAAGAAGCCATTCAAACCATTGAGAAGAAGCTGTTTGATGCTTTTGGTACTGCCTTGTTTTTGGCTATCGACTCCGTCCCCGTTTCAAAGGACGATTTGATGCACAAGGAAAATGCTACCCACTTAGGCGTTATCTGGAATAACCTTTTTAACCAATTAAAAAAAACGAAGTCATGCCAATGGGCCGGTCTGATAGAAAAAGATTACGCCCAATTCTTCGAGCCTTCCCAGCAGGGTGGAGAAACTGTCCGTGATAGAATTACAGACGAAGAGTTCCGACCACACGAAAAAAGTATCCCGTTTGAAGAAGCGTATTTCATTAAGCAAAACACATATAATCAAATAGAATTAGGGAAAAGGTTGCTCGAAACAGAGTATTTGGTCGTTTCGGAAAAGCCATGTTTTGACGACCAATTCAACGTCAATCCGGCTGATTTAGGTTTTCATTATTATTTGCTGCGAGAGGAAGAACTGACGCCTTCGCTTGAAAACGTTGCTGTTATACGATTCAACAACCCGGACTATCCGGACTATCCGGTTGCAGGAATCAATAACACGTATGAATTTCAGTTTTTCGGAGGTAATGAATTTGATTATCAGGCGTTTGATTCAATGACAGACAGTGCGGATTTTTCGCGGATGGGTATATTACGAATGGATGTAGATAACTTAGGCTCGATTTTCCATTCAGGTATTATGCCCGGCAGAGCTACCCTGTCGCGTTTTGCAGCATTAAGCCGTTCGTTAGACTATTTCTTTTCGGGTTATCTGAATACGATATGGCGTGAATCCGACCCTTTAGGTTCATTTATCATATACAGCGGAGGCGATGATGTGTTAGTAGCAGGCAGTTGTGACGCTGTCATCCGCATGGCGAAGCAAATACACGATGATTTTGGCGAGTTCACCTGTTTCAATCCCGCATTTAGCATTTCGGGAGGCGTAGCCATTGATCCGCCAAAGTTCCCGCTTATGAAAGGAGCGGACGAAAGCGCCAAAGAGGAGAAAGCGGCAAAGCATCACACCGTTAATGGCTTATCAAAAAATAGCCTTTCCTTGATGGATTTCCCCATGAACTGGCAATCAGAGTTTCCTGTTATAGAAAATCTAAAAAACGAACTTGTACGATTATTAGAAAAGGAGAAAGCGGCTAAAGCGCTACTTAGCAAAATATTGGCTCATGCAACAACCGCCCGCATCCAAGCGCATCATATCACCAATATTAAAACGTATTGGATGCTATTACATGATTTAAACCGGTTAAAAGAGTGTGTTAAAGAGAGTACAAAAGTTTTGATAAACAACTGTATGACAGAAGTGTTAGGAACCAAACCGCTACTTAACAGCCTCCCAATAGAAACGGAATACCACCCATTAGAGCTATGGGCTTTTGCCGCCAAATGGGCGCAGCTATCAATAAAGATTTAAGATTTAAAGATTTAAAGATTTAAAGATTTAAGATTTAAGATTTAAGATTTAAGATTTAAGATTTAAGATTTAAAGATTTAAAGATTTAAGATTTAAGATTTAAAGATTTATTTTTTTTATTCGTGAAAATTTTTTCTGTTCCGAAAAAGAAGAACGTGTATTCGTCCAAAAATCATGGCCTATAATTCGTGGCCAAAATTTCGTAGC
>CAYUAK010000089.1:0-12130 GCA_964442765.1 uncultured Tannerella sp.
AATCAGAGGGTCCTTGGTTCAAGTCCAAGAGGGAGAGCCGCAAAATTTGAAGCGCTTGTCGAGTTTTTGACAAGCGTTTTTTTTAAATAGGTGCAATAATTGACCTAATCAAAAGTACGAAATAATAGACTTCTTGAACGGATAAAGTCACCGTGAAATACTAAATTTTTATTCGTATGTGTGGAAATTGAAAAATTTCATGTACATTTGCGGCGAAAAAAAAAATGATTTTTAACTTATTCTTATAATCACTTACTAAATTCAGTATTTATGGCAAATAATCAATTGAACAGAAGACAGTTTTTGAGTTATTCGGCGCTCGGATTAGCCGGATTAACTATTCTTCCGAGTTGGACGCTTGTTTCGGGCGTTCACGTACCTCCAAGCGACAGGATTGTATTGGGGTTTATTGGATTAGGACAGCAGGGACTGTCCGATTTTAGCAGTTTTTCGAGATGTCCGGGTGTGCAGGTCGTTGCCGGCTGCGATGTGGACAGCATCAAACGGGCTCGTTTTAAACTACGTGCTGAAAATTGGCAAGAAAAGCAAAACATGCCGAAACGCTGCGAAACGTATGAGTTTTATGAAGACCTGCTCAATCGCAAAGATATTGATGCAGTATCTATTGCTACTCCTGACCATTGGCATGCCTTGGTCATGATTCACGCCTGTCAGGCCAAGAAGGATGTGTATGTGCAAAAACCATTAGCATACACAGTAGTAGAAGGCCTTGATATGGTTCGCGCCGCCTTAGATAATAAGTGCGTGGTGCAAGTAGGAAGCCAGCAACGGTCGAGCCGGGAGTTTCAACAAGCTATTGCGGTAGTTAGAAATGGCGGTATCGGGCATATCGAAACGATTTATGCCAAAGTAGGCGATCCACCCAAACCTTTTGACCTGCCCCAACAACAGATTCCGCAGAACCTGAACTGGAACCAATGGTTAGGGCCGCTGAACGACGAGAAAATTCATTATCATCCCGACCTTTGTCCACCGGTATCGCTCGACCCCGTACAAAATGAAAAGCTATGGGGCGCTTGGCGCTGGTATTGCGAAACAGGTAATGGTTATACAGCCGATTGGGGCGCGCACATGTTCGACATCGCGCAGGCCGCCATCGGTATGGATGGGCTTGGACCTTCAGAGTTTATTCCGAAAGGGTATAACGGCGCACAATATCTGACGATGAAGTACCAGAACGGCATCGTTATGACAGAGCAAAACTTTCGTCAGCAGGGCGGTCAGGGTATCTGTTTCAACGGGACCAAAGGCTGGCTGAGGGTAGCGCGCGGTTTTATCGAATGTTCGAACCCAGACCTGATAAAAAGAGAAGAGCGACAAGTGGCCGCCGGACAATTCGAAGTCAGTTCGCCTCACATGCAGAATTTCATCGATTGCGTCCGCTCGCGTCAAAAACCGATTGCCTCGGTAGAAGTGGGTTGCAGCACCAATACGCTTTGCAGCATCGCTAACATTGCAACCGAACTGAAACGACCCGTTAAATGGGATCCGTCCACGTTGACTTTCATCGACGATAAGGAAGCCTGTGCACACCGCCTCTACAAATACCAATATCGCAAGCCCTACACCATTTAGTAACAACGGCATCCCTGCCGTTGCCAACTACCAAAACATCGTAATACAAAAAAATTAAAACCATTATGAAAAAAGTCTTATTTTTAGCAGTCGTCGCTCTCTGTTTGCAGACTGCATTTGCCCAGAAAAAACCAAACTCAAAGTTTGGGGGCGTCCAAGTCGGCGCTATCACTTACAGTTACCGGAGCATGCCCAACAGGACACTCGAAGGAATGTTAAACTATTCCGTACAATCGGGCATCAACTCAATCGAGCTGATGGGTGACGTGGTTGAACGATACGCCGGCATCCCGCGCAGCAGGGATTCTATTAGCCAGTGGCGTACATCTGTTTCGATGGATAAGTTTAAGGAAATCAAAAAGCTGTTCGACAAAGCGGGTGTAGAAATTCATATCCTTAAATTAGGCGAAGCAAACTGGTCGGACGGGGAGATTGACTATGCTTATAAAGTATGTAAAACATTGGGTGCAAAAGGTATATGTATGGAGATTTCCGAAAACTCCGCCAAACGAATGGCGCCATTTGCCGATAAGCACAAAATGTATGTTATTTTTCATAACCATGGCCAACCGGAAGACCCCAATTTCAGCTTCGATAAAGTGCTCGAATACGGACCACGGGTGATGCTTAACTTTGACGTGGGTCATTACTTTGCTGCAACCGGGAAAAATCCTGCCGACATTATCAAACGTTTGAACAAACGAATCTTCAGTATCCACCTGAAAGACAGGACTTGGGAAGGTACCTACAATAAAGCCGCCAACCTGCCTTTCGGGGAAGGGAAGACGCCTATTAATGAGATACTCCAACTGATACAAAAGGAAAAATATCCCATCTATTGCGACATTGAATTGGAGTACAACATCCCCAGTGGCTCCGACGCTGTGAAGGAAGTCATCAAATGTGTTGAGTATTGCCGCAAAGCGTTAGTGAAATAGGGTTACAATTTTTTCAGCAACTTCAGGGCAAAGTCGGTATAAGGTGGATAGCGTAAAGGAACGTCTATGTACTTCGATTTATGTAAGACACTTTTATAGTGCGTAAAAGCATCAAAACCGGCTTTGCCGTGATAGCTGCCCATGCCGCTTGCGCCAACGCCGCCAAAAGGCAGCCCTGAAACGGATAGATGTACAATTGTATCATTGATGCAACCACCCCCAAAAGAGAGGTTTTTGAGGAAAAAACGTTCCGTCTGTTTACTTGATGTAAACAGATAAGCCGACAAGGGTTTGGGACGCTCGTTTACAATCTTGAAAATCGTTTCCAAATTGGAATATGAAAGTACAGGCATTATGGGGCCAAAAATCTCTTCGCTCATCACAGGCACTTCCCATTCGACTAAATCGAGTATAGTGGGCTCGATTTGGAGGGTTGTAGCATTGGCTTTCCCCCCGTAAACAATTTTTTCACCATCCATCAATCCGAGCAATCGGTTGAAGTGTTTGTGGTTGATGATTTTAGGAAAATCCGGGTTTTCGCTCGGATTTTCTCCGTACATGCCACGGATGGCCACTTTCATTGCTTCGATTAGCTTTTCTTTGATTGATTCATGCGCCAGGATATAATCGGGCGCTACGCAGGTTTGCCCAGCATTGACCATCTTACCCCAAATAATTCGTTTTGCTGCCAAGGATATGTTGGCAGTCGCATCGACGAAGCAGGGACTTTTGCCGCCCAACTCCAGAATGACGGGCGTGAGGTGTTGTGCTGCGGCTTGCATGATCGTTTTACCGACAGACGTGCTCCCTGTAAAAAATATCAAGTCGTATTTTTCGTCGAGTAAGGCCCTGTTCTCCTCGCGTCCACCTTCAACAACGATAACATGTCCCGCATCGAACAGTTCAGCAACCATGCGTGCAAGCAAGGATGAGGTAGCAGGCGAATAGGCCGACGGTTTCACCACCGCACAATTGCCGGCTGATAACGCTGCAATGATGGGCGTGACAGTCAGCATGAAAGGATAGTTCCACGGCGACATGATCAACGTGACGCCATAAGGGTCGGGATAAATACGACCGGAGGAAGGGAAATTCTTCAAGTTTGAACTCACTCGCTTAACACGCGCCCAACGGTGGATATGACTTAACGTACATTTTAACTCGTCAAGGGCTGTACCCACTTCTGTTGCATACGCTTCAAATGGGGGCTTATTCAAGTCGGCTTTCAACGCTGTCAGAATGTCTGCGTCGTGGTTTTGTAACCATCCTTTCAGCCTTTTCAATGATTCAATCCTGAACTTGACCTCTTTGGTTTTCCCTGTAGCGAAAAATTCGCGTTGTCTTTGTACTGTTTCAGAAAAATTTTTCATCTGTATCAAATATTATATTAGTTGTAAATAGACCTTTTCCATTTCTTTTCGGTTGAAAATCTTCGGTACCGGATAAAGCGGATTCGCTTCCCTTTGGGCGCGACCTGCCAACAAGGGAATGTCTTCAGTTTTTAATTCTGTTATCTTGTCGGGGATACCCATGGATGCGTTCATCTCACGGATAGTTGCAATGAACTTTTCCGCATTTTCCCTACTTGAGGTTTTCTTATCCGTTATTCCCGCAGATATAGCCATTTCAGACAGCCGTTGATAGACTTTGTGACCATACATTTCCAGTATATATGGCATGATAACCGCATTGGCAAGCCCGTGTGGAACGCCGTACTGTCCTCCGAGCGTATGTGCTACTGCATGAATATTACCCACATAAGCGCGTGTAAATGCAGCGCCTGCTAAAAAGGCAGCATCTAACATATTTCTTCGAGCCGTCAGGTGATGACCTTCGGTAAATGCTTTTAACAGATTCTCAAAAATCAATTCTGTTGCCCTCAACGCATCCTGGCGCGTTTGTTTGGTATTACTGCGACCGATGTACGCTTCAACTGCATGACAGAGAGCGTCCATACCGGTACAGGCCGTAAAGAAAGGAGGCAACCCTGTGGTTAGCTCCGGCATCAACAGCGCGTAATGGGGAAACAATGCAGGGTCGTTGACAGCATATTTCTCATGGGTCGTACTATCGGTTAAAACAGCCGCAAGCGTTGTCTCGCTACCGGTTCCTGCTGTAGTAGGGATAGCAACAAGGAGCGGTATCCTTTTTAATATTTTCAATTGGCCGCGCATCTGAGAGATGCTTTTTCTCGGTCGGGCTACCCTCGCCCCTACCCCTTTGGCGCAATCAATCGGTGAACCGCCGCCCAAAGCGATGATAGCGGTACAGCTCTCTTTTCGATAAAGCGCCAGCGCTTCTTCAACGTTGTTTATAGTAGGGTTCTGCAACGTCCTGTCATACAACGTAATGCGAATTTTGTTTTGCGCTATGGCTTGTACCAAATTGTTATGCAACCCCATTCTCACCAATCCTGCATCGGTTATCAGCAGCGCTGAAGTGACGTTCTTTTTGCGTAATAAAACGGCCAGCGAATCAAAGTCGCTCAGGATTTCCGGACGTCGCCAGGGAAGAATAACCGAGGCGCAGCGAAAAATCAACTGAAAAAGCCGACAATAAATTTTGTATATCATAATATTTTTAATTGTAAATCACTCTAATTCTTTGTGGATGCCGATTTTTTTTATGGTCATATAGCTGTCTTTTTCTTTGTATAAAAAACCACGAAACATGCCTGGACTATTGAAGGGCATCGCTATATTGCCGTCTTTATCTACGGCAATCAGTCCACCGTTGCCTTCGTTTTCGTTTAACTCGTTATGAATGATATAGTTGGCGGCTTCCTCAACCGTTTCATTGAGAAATTTATAGCGGGCGCAAAGGTTAAAGGCGACAACGTGTCGGATAAAATATTCGCCGTGACCGGTACACGAAACGGCGCAACTGTTATTATCGGCATACGTCCCAGCTCCGATGATAGGTGCATCGCCGATACGTCCCCACCGTTTTTTAAACATTCCGCCGGTGCTTGTTCCGGCGTATAAATTGCCAAATCTATCTAAGACGACACATCCTACCGTACCGTTTTTCTCGTTTTCTTTTTTCATCTCTTCTATTTGTTGGAGGGTTTTAGGTGTAGCAAAATAATGGTTATCTGCTACCGTTTCAAGGCCATGCTCTTTGGCAAAACGGTCGGCACCTTCGCCGCTAAGCATCACATGTGGCGTTTCGTTCATTACGGTAAAAGCAGCGCTTATCGGGTTTTTGATGGTACGAACACCCGCAACAGCGCCGGCGTTCAGGTCGCTGCCGCGCATAAAGGAAGCATCCAACTCAAAGAAGCCTTCAGCCGACACCGTCGCGCCTTTGCCGGCATTAAACAACGGGTTGTTTTCTAAATAATTGATAGTAGCAAGTACAGCATCGCTGCCATGACCCCCTTTTTCTAATATTTCGGCACCGGTCTGTAGCGCTGTATCAAGTGCAGCACGATAAACAGCTTTCAAAGTCGGATTATTTTCAAGCGCACTGATAGTCCCGGCACCCCCATGAACGACAATGACATATTCGCGCTTCTGGGCGTATACAGAGGTATAAACAAGGCATATAGCCCAAAAACAGGTGAAGTATAAAACGCTTCTCATACAGCAAAAAATGAATTATAAGCGAACAAAGGTAAGCGAAAAAAACAATATTTCAAAATTAATAATGTTATCCCCCCGTTGAGGAATCCTCCTACAAAAAAAGCGAAGGAACAACGAGAATACAGAAAAAATGACTACTTTTGTCGCATCATTCATTCAAAATATTGCTTATGAAACGAATAATTTCTTTTTTATGTCTTGTTTTTTTATCGCTTGGTCTGCTTTCGTGCCAAAGCGATACGACTGTTAAAGTCCTGTTTATAACCGGTGGTCATGGCTATGACAAAGCCAATTTTCATGCAATGTTAGATAAGCTGCCTATCACTTACGACCACTATGAACACCCCAACGCACATGCTATGTTAAAAGCGGAAAAGATTGATAAATACGATGTTGTCCTGCTATATGACATGCCGGCAGAGATTTCTCCCGAAGCGCGGCAAGATTTTATCACTATGCTTCAGAAGGGGAAAGGGTTGGTCGTGCTCCATCATGCTTTTTGCAGTTATGATTCCTGGCCTGAATATGTCAAGATTGTAGGCGGAAGGTATCATCATTTCCCCTGGACAAAAGATGGCGTTTCTCAACCGCCTTCTACCTACGACCACGATGTAAAAGTACCTGTCCGCGTGGAAGATAAAAAACATCCTATTACGAAAGGGATAACCGATTTTGAGATTATTGATGAGGTATATGGCGGCACAGAGATACGCCCAACGGTTCATCCAATCCTTTCGACCAACGTTCCGTCCAGCGGCCCCTTGGTATGTTGGACTAATAGTTATGGCAAGTCGCGGGTTGTTGCATTGACGTTAGGGCACGATAAACAAGCCTGGGAAAATCCTGTTTTTATCAAGCTTCTTTCCCAGGCTATCATTTGGGCGAAAAAGGGATAATGGCTTTGTTTGGGGCAAAAACAGATACGAACTGTTTCAATAGTATGTAAGAGAATTATTACTTTTGGTAGACTCTGACATAGTCGATTTCATAGTCCATTGGGAAAGCGTTGTTGTCGATGGGGCCGCCGTTATTACCGCCGAGGGCTAAGTTGAGCAGGATATAATGCGGCTGTTTGAACGGGTTACGTTTTTGTCCCTTTTCGCCGTTGATGGTTTCGCTTAGCGGCGTTTCGTTCAACAGTTCGTCGTCTAAGTAGAGGCGTATATATGTTTCGTCCCAATCCATTCGCCATATATGGAACTTATCGCCCCAATGCGGGTCTTTGTCTGTCCATTGGCTAAACGGGAAGGTTCTGGTACGCCATTCGCCGGAAGGTTTTGTATCGCTCCCCCATGCAACATTGGCCAATAAACTGGGGACACCCCGTATCAGGTAGTACTCCATGATGTCTATTTCGCCGCCGTTAGGCCAGCCCATTGTTTTGCCGAGCGTCCATATTGCAGGCCATGAGCCGCTACCGGTCGGTATTTTGGCGCGAATCTCAAAGCGTCCGTATTGGAACTCCTGCTTGTCGCGTGTTTTGATACAGGCTGATGTGTAGTCGGCGTATGGTCGGTTACGTTGCCAACTACGGCTATCTTTCTCATAGTTTGGGTTGTAAACACGCTCGTGACGTCCCTGTATGGTCAGCGCTCCGCCTCCTACCACCGCATTTTGCGGCTGATACCATTGGTGTTCGTTGTTGCGCACAAATCCGTACTCATACGACCACCATTCGGGATTAGGCGCGCCCGTATAGTTGAACTCATCGCTCCAGACCAACTTCATGCCGGGGTACTCTTTGGGGGCGTTTGGATCGGGATTGATTTGGTCGAAAACAGACAGGTCCCATTCGTCGAACCATTTTAGAGCAGGTTTGCCGTCGTTAAAAAGTATCGGTAGCCAAATATACCGTCCATCTATAGGGTAGCGCGGCCTCCAACGGTCTGCCATGAATATAAAAGCGTCTTTCTTGCCTTGAACAGGTAAGATATAGGTGCTTTGCGACGAGAAGGTTGAATCGGCATTATCGCCGATGCACGGGTTCGGATGTCGTGTCCAGGGTCCCCAAATCGTCGGGGCAGTAAGCAGCCGGGCCGCGTTTGGCGTCCAGCCCGTACAACCAGAGGTTATCATAAAATAGTTGCCGTTCTTTTTAAATATCGCCGGCGCTTCATTGTGTCCAGCCGGGTCGATGAGAATATATCTGCCCGTATAATCGAGGTAGTCGTCCGACAGTTCGGCGAGGTTCAAGGTAAGATTGTCCTCCGCCGCATAGATATGATAGGCCTTCCCGTCTTCATCGACAAAGAGCGTCATATCACGTGACATCTGTCCGCTCTCAAAATCTTTACGAACAAACATCCCATTGGCAACGGCTGCTAACCATTCGCGTGACCACGACCGGAGCGAAGCCGGCGTTATCGTATCCGTCCGTCCGGCTTCCGGCAGGTTCATCGGCCAGACACTGGGATTCACTCTGCCGGCTTTAAGAAACGTGTAGGGGCCGGTAACGTTATCAGCAACAGCCACGCCCCGGTAGGCGGCATTGTATCCTCTACCCCGTAGCTCAAGGTGAAAATACATCACAAACTTACCCGTTTTCTCGTTGTAGATGACCTTTGGTCGCTCAATGACGCTGCCGCTAACAATAGGACTTTCGGGGTCTTCCGACACCTTGAGAGCCACTCCTTCGTTTTTCCATTTATAGAGGTCATTAGAAGAATAGCAGGTCACTCCCACAAACGCTGCATTACTGCGTTCGCCTTTGTGTTCGCCAAACCAGTAATATGTACCGTTATAGTAAAGGATGCCTCCTCCATGCGCGTTGATATGTACGCCCTGGTCATCAGGCCATAGCTCACCCGGCTTAAAAGAGTTGGCTTTTGTTACCGTCTGAGCCGATAGCGATGCACCCAGAAAATACATCGCTATAATTAGTAAAAGGTTTACCTTTTTCATCTGTTTATCATACTTTCAAAAATACGTTCTTCTTGTATAAGAAATACAGGAACAACCAACAAGCAGCTATATATCCCGTTTCATTGATAAGGCTTGTCCACTTTTCAGGGCATAAACCGGCTACTCCTCCTAAGAAGTACCTCGATACCTGCCTGAAATTGATGATCTGCTGCGCTAAGTAGATGGTTATCGAATTCATGCCTACCACGCGAAAAAACAGCGTCCACCGGCGATACCCCTTTACGTCGATAAGGAAATAAAACAATGCGAAGAGAAAAAGGGAATAAGCGCCTACGACACAAACAAATGAGCTGCTCCAGAGCTTTTTATTGATAGGGAAAACGGTACTCCATACCAATCCGATAATTAACAGCGCAGCAGCAGCTATTGTCATATAGAGCGCCTTTTTATTCCCGGACACTTTGTCGTTGGATATGCGTATAAACTGCCCGGTAAACATCCCCAACATGGCCGTTACTATGGCCGGCAAAGTGCTTAACAATCCTTCCGGGTCAAAATGGTTCAGTTTGCCCGGTAACAGTACCCTGTCAATCACGCCAACTAAGTTGTTTTCAAACGTATACGTATCCGGACCGCCAGGTATAAGCCATAACAGAAGCCAGTAGCCTATCAGGATAACAGCGCCGGTAGCCGCTAACACTCTCGTATTAAACTTCATAAACAGCAATGCCGCGAACATCCAGGCTAAGCCGATACGGGCTAAGACGCTGGCGCACCGAAGGTTTGCAAAATCGAGCTTGAAAAATCCATTATAGACCAAGCCCAAAAACACAAGGACCAAGCCCCGCGTTATAATTTTGAAAAAAATCTGTTTTTCGGTCTTTCCAGCAGCACGCTGCTTGGCTATCGAAAAGGGGAACGAAATCCCGGCAATAAACAGAAACAGCGGGAAAATGGTGTCGTGATGCGCTAAGCCGTTCCAGGCTACATGTTTCATCTGTAACGCAAACCATTGTGTCAAACCGCTGGGAGGTAATAAATTACACAAAGCGACTATCCAGCCCGCTAATCCCATAATAAACAGCATGTCGAATCCTCTCAATGCGTCGAGCGATAAAAGACGCTCTTTCTTGTCAAATTCTTTTTTCATATTAGTATTATATTTTTGTGCAAAAGTAGATAAATTTTCGGATTCTACAAAGAATATAACCTCCACATTTCGTATCAGTTCTCAGTGCCCTCTGTGTTCTCTGTGTTCTCTGTGTTGAAAGATTTTAATTATCCCTCTGTTTGTTCTTTCTGTTTAAAAATAAATTCCGCAAATAGGTTATAAATCCGGCGCCCTGTCCAAGTATCAAAACCGGGTCTAAACGGATAATACCGTAAACAAGAATACATATCGAACCGATAATACTCAATTTCCAAAAGCCATCCGGGAGTATCGACTGGCTGTACCGTCGCGAATACCACCATTGGTAAATGAAACGAAAAGCAAAAATAATCTGCCCTATCGAACCGAAAATCAACAGTCCGAAAGGGATGCCTTGCCACAGACTAACTATATCTCCCGCGCCTGAAACGGTCAGCATTCCTATCACAATAACAGGCATCGACCATACTATATAACGCAGGAACTTATTTATCCTCACCCATTGGTTGAGAACGTTCAAGTTCCAGATATAGATATAATACGAAAAAACCTGTCCCAGTATAATGGCAAAATCTTCCCGTAACCATCCGTAAAATAAAAAGAGAAAAGAAGCTATCAGGCTTAACTGCCAGTAGATAACAGGCGAGACAACTTTTTTGGATTTTTCCGACATGATCCATTGCACGAACATGCGTGCAGAGAATAATGATTGCGCAATAAATCCGAAGATAAAATGCCAATAGTTGTCCATCCAGTTGTCCATCCTTATTCTTCTGTTAAATTACCTGTTTCTATCTTATAATTAATATACCGTTTTTTCATCCACCGATAGGCAAAACAATCCACAAAAGGGCCTGTTAAGCGGTTTAGCAGGTGGTATTTAGACTTTCCCGCTATTCGTTTGAAATGGCGTACCGGTATCTGTTTTACGCGCCCCTCCTGTAACAGGATGAGCGCCGGCAGAAAGCGATGCATTCCCTTAAAAAAGGGTATCTGTTTGGCATAAGCCGACTGCATGATTTTGAGCGGACATCCGGTATCCTCAGCCCCGTCGTGCGTCATCCACCGCCGGAATCCGTTTGCAATGGTCGACGATAACCGCTTCCCAAACGAATCCTTTCTCCCTGTACGAATACCCGTGACTAACGCAAAATCATGGCGGAAAGGCAATAACGCCTCAAAGTCTTCGGGCGCTGTTTGCAAATCGGCATCCAAATATCCTACATACGGCGATTCCACCCTGTCAATGCCCGCTTTTATTGCAGCACTAAGGCCTAAGTTCCTTGAAAAGCCGATATAAAACATATCGGGATACCGCCGGCATACTTCCGTTATCCTATCTTTACTGCTATCTATTGAGCCATCGTTTACAAACAATATACATGTCTTTACAGAAGTTTTCCGGATGAAATCCATTAAAGTCTCGGCTACTCGATTTATATTATCTTCCTCATTATAAACAGGTACTATGATACTCAGCTCGTATCCTCCGGTTTGATTCATTCGTAAATTTGTTAATTTTTCCGCGTCAAAGGTACGCTTTTTTTGACTGCTAAATAATTTTTTTTTGTTTTTCGAAAATATTGTTTATTTTTTTTTAGCCCCAATAAATGAAATACTATGAGCGTCGACACGATGAAGCGAATTGATACAGTCGGGTTAATTAACGGTCGTATAAAGTTAATTAACGGTAATTGCTTCTACGGAATAAGCAAGTAAAAATTATTATCTTTGCGGCATGAAAACAGAAGAAAAATACCCTAATGATTTTCAGGAATTTCTCGTACACTTTCCTGACGAAAGGGCTTGTTGGCAGTATCTGATTGATATTAGATGGTCAGATGGTTATGTCTGTCCTTATTGTAAGTCAGCGAGATATTGGTTGACTTCAAAGCATAAAATACATTGTTCAGACTGCGAGAAGGAATTTTCAATAACAAGCGGAACCATATTTCAAGACAGTAAAAAACCTCTTTTAGTATGGTTTCATATTATATGGT
>CAYUAK010000090.1:0-2311 GCA_964442765.1 uncultured Tannerella sp.
TTTCATAATTTCTTATTCTATCATAATGAAAAGTCAAATTTTAAGAAACTTGTTTTACCTGCAATTAGGGCATTTTTCGCTTACTTGACACAATTTGTCCAATAAATCTAAAATTCTTGATATTTTTTGTCCGATTACATGTTTAGAACAGAAAAATGTGGGTAAGAAAGAGTTACCAAATATTTTTTTAGAGGAATAGTTAAGATTCGTTGCTATAGTTTCGCGCTAATCGTGTTGTATAGGCATAACACGGGGAAAGGTAGGAAAAGATGTTTAATTCGAAGACTCGCAGGAAGAATCACAACCTTAGAGCCATCGTAGTGGGGGTTCTTTTGGCAGCACTATTGGGTTCTTATATAGTCCCTGCACAAAACACATTTGCAGACGAAGGATCGCCGGAAGTCGCTGAGCAGATCCAAGTCGATAATTCAAACAACGGCGGCGACGCCGTTAATACCGGAGAAACCAGCGGCGGAGAAAACACCGATGGCTCCGAAGAAACCAATAAAGTCGTAGAAACCGGCAGTGCCGAAGACAAAACCGGCGGTGATACCGGCAATGTTAATACAGAAGCCGGCGCCGGCAGTAAGAGCGATGTAAGCGGAGACGTCATAGAAGATGATGACTCGCTTGAATCAGATGGCGCCGTTTATGCCCCGGTCGAGGTGCTTCAAGTAATTATCGACCCTGAAGGTTCGGATGAAGCGGTACTGTTCAATACAGATACTTACGAAGAAGAAATAGAGGCAGAAACGTTCGTCGATGTCGACAACCTGACGGACGAAGGGCTGTTAAATAACGGCTACGAGCTTATAAACATTTTAATCAACAATGAAAAAGTAGAAGATGAAATAATAGACGACTATAAGTTTTTCGTTCCGACCGCCGGCCTGAGCATAGAGCTTCAGTACGCGCTCGCGCCCGCCGCCGTGGAACTTTATAAGGTTACGTTCAAAGCCGGTCTTGGCAG
The DNA here is from genome assembly GCA_964442765.1 of uncultured Tannerella sp. Lineage (GTDB taxonomy): Bacteria > Bacteroidota > Bacteroidia > Bacteroidales > Tannerellaceae > Tannerella. The sequence continues at coordinate 971 of CAYUAK010000090.1, forward strand.
CGCGAGCAATGACATCGTTTATGAAGGCGTTACCGCCATCGCCGCAGGCACGCCCATCCTGGACATAGCCCCTACTTTTTCACCGACGCCGGGCTACAAATTCGACAGATGGGACAAAACCGGCAATGTTACGGGAGAAATGACGATTACCGCTTTATGGGTAAATGAAGCAACGACGCACAACTGGAAAACCGCGCTTGCAAACATGACATGGAAAATTCCGGGTGATGCGGTCAAGCTTACGTTCAACAACGTATCAAATAACGGACACACTTATCTTGATTATGTATATATCAGGATCGACGATAACGGGAACGCGTACCTCTATTTCCTGGCATGGACAGACAACAAGAAGTTTGAGGACGAAGATTCAAGGTCATTTATGACGTACGCGGGCCTTCCAGGCAAGCTTGTCGGAAAATATGTAACAAATCCTTCGAATCTTAATAACACTGAAAGGTTCGCTGTTTTCGAAGTGTTTGTTCCTGCGACCTCAGTAGGTCCGCTAATCATCAACGGAAGCCCGATAGTAAATATCTCTAATGAAGATAATCAACCTCATTCTATCGTAGGTATGAACTTAAAGTTTGACAATATAAACTTTGTTACAGAGCATTACATCAGTGAAAGAATAGACCTCGCCGGCAATCCGATCAATCCGGTTTTAAGAGTTTCCGTCCCCGGGGTCGGGTCAGTCAATCAATATGTCGTAGCCAAAGCGATAATCATCCCCGGCTACAACCTGACCGAAACGCCTTTAACGGTAGCTTCAGGGAGAATACCCGCTACCGGAAGGCTGATGCTGAAGCTGTATTACGTAAAGGATCCGGATTTCAATTGGACAATCAGGGGCGTTTCCGGAGATGCTTCCAAGACTATCTACAACGGCCAAGAGCAGAAACTCAGCGATATTATCGGAACAGGGAATTTCTACGAAATCGAATGGCCCGCGGATTCCAGGAATGGCGCTGAATACATGTTTATTCCGGGCACAGGCCAAGGGTCTCATGGCGTACTTCTTGCCGATCCGAAGGGAACCAAGGTAGGGGTATACAGCCAGGTCCTCACGCTTGTCAGCGGCTATCAGGTCCTGTTCAGGCCTATCGCCGCGAACGGCAATCCCGGCTGGAATCCGAATAATGACCCGTCATATAAAAACTTAAAGATAGTATTAAAAGACGGAAAATATTGGCTGGACGTAACAGATGAACTCGGCGCCGCGGTTGTTGTCGATGGCCGTCTAGAGATTCTTCCGCGTCCGATTACGATCACGACATATTCCGACACTAAGGTTTGGAACAACGCCCCGTTGACGAAGAGCGGATATGATTACACGAAAGC
>CAYUAK010000091.1:0-15131 GCA_964442765.1 uncultured Tannerella sp.
CATCCGTTGAGCCAATTCCTTAAAATATCCGTCTGCGGATTTACCTGTGTATTTCTCAATGAACTCATTGGCTTCATTTTCAGTAAAAACAGAAGGCTCAAACAGTACGCACCTGCTGAATCTTCGGTTTCTTGAAGTAACAAGGATATGCTGTCCCTCCATCACCGAAAAAGAGCAGTACTTTTCCAACGTTTTTTCGTCTTTGATATTATCAAAAATAAAGAGCCATTGCTGGTTTTCTCTCATCCAGTTACTCACCTTAGCGAAGACCATCTCCGAGTTATCGCCGGGCAAGCCAAGATTAATCCTTTGTGCATCGGATGTGCCAACCAAGTCAATATAATTTATCGGCGCCCACAATCCCCTTACTTTAAAATCGTCCACGCGGACAGGGATCAGCCTTTTCTCCGTACCTGCAAATGCAGCGGACAGTTCTGCCTTACAGTAATACGATTCCAGGTAAGCCTGCGACAGGACGACGACCACCATTTCGGCTGTTTGTAACGCCTCATCCATTTTCAGGACAAAATTGTCGCCCGGCTGGAAATCCCACGACTGAATGATGACCTCATACCCTTCTTACGTCTGCAGGCGCTCCGCAATCCATTCTGCCCAGTCCCTATCTTTCCGGGTATAGCTGACAAAGATTTTTTTCTATTCGTTTCCCATAACTATCACAAAATTTATTAATTGATGACTATGCCTTCGCTCATCACGTTTTATTAATCGTATGCGGTGCAAAGGTAGGTGATATTTTTAAGATATTAGAAATTTTTTGAATAATTCTTCAGAATGTTTAAAAACATGGTAAAAATTGCAAGTTTTGATAATAAGCAGTATCTTTGTCGCATGATTAAATAGAAAGACATTTTTGAAAATGTTAAACAGACTTACAAGTGTGGCAAGTAACGGGCAAAGATTGAACGGCTCGTTCAAAAGCATAACAAGTGGGATCGTGATGCTTATCGCTGGCACCGGGTTGCTTTTCTGGAACGAAGGCAACTTTGTCAAGACGAAACAGTCGCTTAAAGAAGCGGAAAGCGTGTTGGTGCGCGTGAGCGATATGTCGGAGGTTGACCCGTTGTTAGAGGGCCGCCTGATTCATGCTTCTTCATTAGCTAATACAGATGACATACTGACCGACAGCTTGTTTGGCATTTGCGAAACGGCTATTTCCATCCGCCGCAAGGTAGAATATTATCAATGGAAAGAATCATCTTCTGAGACACGTAGCACAAGTAGAAACAGGTCGGAAACAAAAACTACCTATTCTTATAAAAAAAGTTGGAATTTATCACCGGTCAATTCGCAGTTTTTTCACACCCGTGGCTACGACAATTTTGTGCTTGTCACCGTCGATGCCCAGACTGTTTATGCAAAAGATGTAAGCTTTGGCGGATACCAATTGCCGCATTTCATTATCAAGTCCATCAGCGGAAGTGTCCCTGCAACACCGAGTTTAAGCGCCGAAACGATTACCTATTGGGAGAAGAAAATAGCCACAGACGCCCGTAACCCAAAAGCAAACGCCTCACCATCACAACAATTGGTGCATATTAACGGACATGTAGTGTACTTTGGCCCATCGCCTAATGCACCCAATATTGGCGATGTCCGTGTGACGCTTACCAAAACGTTACCCGCAGATATTTCTATCATCGCCAAGGTAACCGGTAATACCTTTGAACCCTATCAAGCTGCAAACGATAAAACCGTTTCGTTAGTTTCGATGGGAACGGTCAGTGCTGAAAAGATGTTTAGTGGCGCACATACATCCAATGTGTTGTGGACCTGGTTGTTTCGTCTCATCGGCATCTTGTTGGTGATTGGCGGCTTGAGGTTAATGTTCAGTATTTTACAAGCACTGTTCACTTTCATCCCCTTTCTGGGCCATATTCTCAATGTTGGAATAGGGTTGGTGTGCTTGATGGCTGGCGGCGTTTGGTCTGCTTTTGTCATCTCTATCTCCTGGCTGTGGTATCTTCCGATTATTGGGTTGATAATGTTGGTTGTAGCGGGCACCGGGATTTGGTTTTTGAAGAAAAGAAATGAAAAGTCCATGAGGTTATAAAAATAAGCAATCCAAGCGACATGATTTTTAAGAACATCCCCCTGCCCCCATATTCCATTGAATAATAATTATTGTGTCGTTTTACGAAGTGAAACGTTCAAAGTGGGAATAATAAATTTATAAATATATGAAACGATTTACCTTGATTTTAACGCTTTCTCTTTTTACGCTTGCGGCTTTAGCGCAAACCAAAGAGATAACCATCCTTGCGGTCAATGACATGCACGCCACTATTGACCGTTTCCCAAAGTTCGTCGCCCTTGTAGACAGTATGCGGTCTGTTTACCCTGACCTGTTGCTATTTTCGGTGGGCGATAACCGTACAGGCAACCCTGTCAGCGATATGCACACGGACGCAGCGCCGATGGTGGCTTTGATGAACCGGGCTGGGTTTAACCTTTCGGCTTTGGGCAATCATGAGTTTGATGGCAAGATAGACGGTTTGCGTAGCATGGTCAACAACTCCAACTTCAAGTATATATGCGCCAACGTGTATGCCCACGATTCGCTCCGTCTGCATGTAACGCCTTACCGGATTTTTGAAATAAACGGCATCAGGATAACTGCATTGGGGTTGCTGCAGACAGGGGTTAGCGGTTATCCCGATACGCATCCCGACAACGTTAAAACCGTCGCTTTCCGGAAATGGGAAAAAGTCGCCGAAGAATACAGTTGGCTGCGTCAACAAAGCGATGTCTTTGTATTACTCGTTCACGAAGAATACCCCGAATGTGTCGATTTTCTTCAACAATACCCGTATGCAGATGTGCTGATAGGCGCGCATACGCACAAACGCATCGATGGCACAGAACTGCATAACGGCGTGATGATTACGCAGGCTGAATCACACCTGAAATATGTCACACATATCACGCTGTATCTAACCGACGGACAGGTAACCCGAAAAGAAGCCCGCCTGTTGGATGTCAATGCCTTTTTGCGTGCCGACGCCGGTATTCAATCGATGGTGAGCGACTTCAACAATAACGAAGCGCTTCGTCGCCAACTCACTTCAGCGATAACCGACTTCAGCAGCTACGAAGAGTTAGGGTATCTGATGACAGATGCTATCCGAGCCATTGCCAACGCCGACTTCGCCTTTCAAAACCCCGGAGGCGTCCGATTAGAGACATTCCCTAAAGGGCCGGTAACCGTCCGCGACGTCTATCGCTTAGACCCGTTCAATAACGAGGCTGTCATCTTCAACCTGACAGGCGAAGAGTTGCTGCGACTGATAGAAGCAGCCTATATAGCCGAAAACAAACAGCCACCCTACGTGTCGGGCTTCACTTATGAGTTAGAATTAGACCGTCAGGGCAACATCAAACAAGTGTTAGTCAAAATGGACGACGGCTCGCGCTTAAACCCGCAACGAAGTTATAAGGTAGTGATGAACAGCTATCTGGCAGCCATCAGCAAATATAAAAAGAACGATCCGGGCACATCCCTCTTTCGTACCACCGCCGACATGACCATCGAATACTTAGAAAAACAACCCGCCATCAACTATAAAGGCATAAAACGAATCACTATTAAGTAACAACGGCAGGGATGCCGTTGAACTTTCATATTGTAAATAACTAATTTTTACCTTCCCAGTCTCTTACCGAATTTAAATGCATGATTCCTGCTTTATTGCAAATTAAATAGGTTGAGTCGTTTGATAACTCCATCTTATAAATATTATTTTTCATATTGAGATATCCGTTTTCATCTATAAAAAAACGAATCGCATATTTCCCATGTAAAGGGTTTTTGGGAACATTAAAGAATACTGAATCTGGGTTTTTACTGATTGTTTGCCATATACCTGTAGATTCTGCTTGAGCTATCTTTACCGGCTTATCACAACAAAGTGATGGTAACTCTATAGTAACTTTATTGCTAATATATATTATTCCATCAAACGAATTTAACTCTCTATTTGCAATAATACTGTTTTCAAATTCAATATTCCAAAGCCCAATAAGTTTTCGTTGAATCGACATCTTGTTATTATAAATATTAATGATGATAGTTGCTGCTAATAATAAAGCAACTACAATAATAACTACCGTTAGTTTATTACTTTTTTGCAGTAATTTTTTTTTGATCATAGAGTCCTTCTGCTTTAAGTATTTTTATTCCAATTTCTGTAATTTCCTTGTTTCCGGTTTCGTTTATTCCTTGAAATACAAAATTAATAATCGCGCCCAAATCATTTTGGTTTTGATATTGGGCAGGTATTAGATTATTTGCTTTTGCTCTTAAAACAATTCTTGCTGCATCTCGAACTAATTGTTGATCTCTTTCAATTGAATCCAAATCATTCATCACCCAATATGCAGTAAAAATTGAGTATCCAATAAAGAAAGCATCTATCGCTAACATAAATCCAGCGCCTCCTCGTGTTGCTGCACCACCAGCATTTCCCGTTGTTACCGGACGAGGAGTCACTCTTCTGTCAGGTAATCCGGTTGATTGTGCTGTCTCTGCCCTTGTATTTCGTTCTGTAATAGTATAACCTTCTTTTGTAGCATCATAAGTTGAACTCAGTCGGGGTAACCCTCCTGATGGAAAATTTGGGATAGGTTGCTGATATCTGAATTCTGCAACAACTGTGCTCATACCTATTTCGCCCGGTTTCCAATTGTCAGGATTTTCATTTGCTGCTTTAATATTATTTCTCGTATAATTATGCAATTTGTCAAGGTCAATGCGAAAAACTCCGTTACCGGAATATTTTACTCTTGAGTTTGATGCATCACCGATGGTTTTTACTGTTTGGTTTGTGTAAGATATGGGGCTGTTTCCATCGAACATAAAAATATTTCTTTCTATTCGTGTATTATCAGCAACACAAATAGATACATTAATTGGCAAAAACCTGCGGTCTTTGTATTTCCCGGTAACAACCTCTGCAACTACTACTTCTTGAATTGCATAAGTTAGCTCGCCATTCCCCATGTCTACCCAACAATTTCCTACAGAAACGCCTTGATCAAGACGGGTAAAGTATTCATTCTTTGAAATTATTCTACGCGGTTCGCTCATTTTACCCAACTATTATCGTGTTCAATGCCGTTAATTTTAACCTTTTCGGGAGCGATGACCAAAATTGTGCTTGTTCCTGTATAGGCGTTGATTTGCCTTGTCAGAAAGGTACAGTAGGCGTTTGAGAACTCTACTTTCATTACGGTCATGCCTAAGTCGGTTTGAAAGAGTATGATGCCACTCTTGCGTAAAGTGGACTTCTTTGCCCAATAGTATAAATCGTCCGAAGGGATTTGGGAGATGTGGATGGTTATTCGGCCGCCGCCTATCTCGTGCTGGGGCTGGCCGCGGAAGTCGGTAGGCTGCTCAAAGTTGATGTTGAAGTGTTCGACTTCGTAGGTCTCACTGTCGATGGTGAATTTTACGTTGATGTGTGATAAGGGTAACATAATCTTTTGTTTTTTTTATTTGTCATATATCCATTCGTTCTCAAAGTCTATGCCGTTGCCTACTATCATCTTTTCGGATTGGATGATTAGCTTGGTGCAGGTGTAACTGTCGCCTTTTAAAGTGTAGTCGATGCCGAAGTTTATGCAGGTGGCGTTGATTAAAAATACTTTTTCTAAAGGGATGTTGTCGGCGTCTAAGACGACAATCATGCCGTCCATGTACTTACGGGAATCTAATGCCCATCCTATCAAATCGTCTTTCGGTAATTCGGATAGTTTGACGTCTAACGTACCGCTGTAGACGCGGGTTGTTGCTTTGCCAAAACGGTCTATATCCTGCCGGAAATTAAAACTGGCATCTAAGACCTCGTAGCCTCCGCTGATGAGGCTCTTAATGTCGGCAGGGCTGTCGCTACCGATGATGAAAAATGCTCTGTGTCCAAACATAATCTTGCTGTTTTTTAATAGCTTCTATGGGAGAAGGGGGAGGCTTTCTCAAAAGTCGGATTTTTTTTGCGCAAAGGTAGTAAATATATTTAACCTAAAAAATCCGCAAGCTAAAAGTTCAGCATAACTCCCGGACTTTTTTTCAGGTTGAAAGCTGAAATTAAAAGAAAAGCAGGTTAAAAAATCACTGAATTGTGAGAAAATATACAAATTTAAACCATGCACGAAATATTTCACGGTGGGTATACTTCGCACCCATTCTTCTTGATTCCAATTCAGTATCAATTAGTTTACCTAAACCGCTGTTGATATATTCAGCATTTACAAAAGAAATACCACCAAAGGAGGTGATATCTTGAGATAATTTTACTACTTTTGTCGCGAAAGATTTCATATTATTCCCTGCCTAACCTGCCTGTCGGCAGACAGGGCGGCAAACAGGGCTTCAAAGGGGGAATTTAAAAAATTAAACAGATGAAAATAATAACAATCGCGCTTTTGATACTTGCATCGTGGAGTATCACTGGTTTTGCACAAAAAGGCATTAGAAATGCCAGCCAGAGCGTAATACGTGTGAGCGAAAAAAATCCGCACTATTACAGTTACAAAGGTAAAGAACTACTTCTTCTGACCTCAGCCGAGCATTACGGCGCGGTCATTCATTCCAAATTTGACTACAGGAAATATTTGGATGTGCTTTCTAATTACGGGTTAAACTATACCCGGATATACCCCGGCTCGGTAGCCCTCATCCCCGGACTTCGCAGAAAGGATGACACGCTGGCACCCGGACCGGATTTGATAGCGCCATGGGTTAGGTCGGATTCGGCGGGTTATATCGGTGGAGGAAATAAATTTGACCTAAACCGATGGGATGAACGGTTTTTTGCCCGCTTAGATGATTTCCTGAACTATGCCAACGAGAAGAATATCATCGTAGAAATATGCTTCTTTAACAGCCAACATGCTAATACTTATCCTTATTCTCCGCTACATAAGAATGCGAATATCCAAAGTATCGGGTGTGATAACTTTGTTGAATTTGAAACTCTTTTCAATAAAGAACTTGTGGATGCTCAGTTGAAATATATGGAAAAGATAATGGTTGAAACCAATAAGTACGACAATGTCATTTACGAATTTGTGGACGAGCCTACACTTGACGGCACGAAACGGAAAGATGCTTATGCGTGGATTGACGCGCTGATAACCCGAGCCGACCAAATAGAAAACAGATTGCCCAAAAAGCATTTGTTTGCCCAACAAATCATGCGGGGATTGGATTTTTGTGAAGATGACAGGATAGCAGTCATCGTCGCACAATATGTTACCATTATGGGAAAACAAATTGGCGGCTTACCTGCGCTTTATTCCTGCTATGATGCCAATAAGCCTATCGAAATGAACGAGACCGTATCCGCATTGTCAACGCCTAACTACTACGAAAAGGACGTTGTGGCATCTTCCAGATTGGAAGCATGGGAGTTTATTGTTGGCGGCGGAGCGGCTTTTAATCAGTTAAACGCCTGCTTTACCGCACCTAATCCAAGTGGCGACCATCCCGATAACCATGCTATATTGAACGGATTAAGGAACCTGCGTAGTTTTATTGAAAGTTTTGATTTTGCAAAAATGAAACGTGACGGTGGGACAATTCAAGCAATCATGCCGGGTGGTAGCGTAAACGGCATATCCGAAGCCGGTAAACAATATGTATTCTATGTACACCACAGTTTTCCCAATTACAGTGGATGGCATCCTTCTCATTATGTGCCCAATGAGGGGAAATATAAATCTGTCATCACACTCAAATTGCCGAAAGGCGAATACCAGCTTGCCTTCATCAACCCGGCGGATATTAGCGTTTTGTCCACTTGCAGTATAACGAGTACAGGCGATAGCATGACCATCGAATGTCCTGAATATAAATTAGATATTGCAATAAAGATAACACATCCCGACATCCCCCTGCCCCCATCAAAGGGGGAGTGAATGAATGATTATTTATCGCCATCCGCCGCCTAAAGCGCGATAGAGGTTTATCTTTTGCTGGATAATGGTATTATAAGTGGAATAGAGGGCGAGTTCGTTAGATAAGACACTATTTTGCGCAGATAACACATCTAAATAGGTAGCGTATCCATTAATTAATAACTCCTGTGAATATTCGTATGCCTTTTTCAGCGCATCCACCTGTTCGCGCTGAAAAGCAACCTGTTGGGTTGTGAGCCGGATAGACGCCAGCGCATTGGATACCTCATTTCCTGCGTTGAGTAACGTTTGTTTAAACGACAGATAGGTAGCCTCTTTCTGTAATCGGGCTATTTCTTTTTGTGTTTTTAAGGCACGCCCGTTCAGTACGGGTTGTGTCAGTCCGCCTATCACATTCCATAGCAATGAACCGGGCATATTGAACCAGTTTTCCAACCCTTTGGCATCGGGTCCAACCGAGCCGGAAAGCGTGAACTGGGGATATAAGGCTGCACGCGCAGCATTGAACTGCTCATGAGCAGCGCACAAGGCATATTCGGCGGCTATTACATCGGGACGGTTGGACAATAACTGTGATGGAATACCGGTTGACAAAGATTCAGGATGGAAAAGTCTCAAATCAAAGTTTCCATCACGTGTTATGGCTGACGGGGTCTTGCCGAGAAGCTGACAGATATAGTTTTCCTCTATCGCGATGGAAGCATTGATCTGTGGCAGTACCGCTTGTGCGGAAGCCAATTGTGCTTTTGCCTGCAAAACGGCTACCTCGGTAGCTCGCGCCGACTGCTTCAATGCTTTGACCGTATTTAAATAATGGGTATAACTTTCGATGCTTTTCTCTGTTACATCCTTTTGTCTGTCGAGCATGATCAACCGATAATAGGCGGATGCTAATCCTGCTATCAACTGCGTTTGCACTGCGCGTACCGTCGCTTCCTGCTGAAGATAGAGCGCCTGCTGCGACCGTTTCAGACTGCTCAGTTTCCCCCACACATCGACTTCCCAACCGGCTGACGCCGCTAATTTCAACTCAGTATATGGAATAGCGGGTTTTGCAGAATTGCCGTACTTCGACACATCGGAGGCTGAACCGCTCAGACCAAGTGTAATAAATGGATAAAACGTCGCCTTACGTTGTAGCGTTAATTCTGCCATTTGAGCCAAACGGTTGACTGCCAACTGAATATTCAGATTGGAATCAAGCGCTTCGTTTATCAGCCGTTGCAACAACGGGTCTAAATAGAAGTCAAGCGCCGAACGGGTAGCAAAAGAAAGGGTTGTGTCGACGCCGGCCAAAGTGCGAAACAATCCTTCAACCGGCAGTTGAGCAGGTCGCTGATAAGGCGTCGTTACTGCACAACCGGTTAGTAAAACAACCATTGAAATTATAAAAGAACCTTTCATCTAAACAATTACGAATTACGAGAAACAATTACGAATCAAATCATAGATCATAAATCTTATATTTATTTTTTTCGTGCGGTTCCTGAATCAAGTTCAAGACGTGGTTCGTGATTCCGCTTCCGAAGCCTCGCATCTAACGACCCGAAAATAACATACATAGCCGGTATGATTAACACACCAAAAATGGTGCCTATCAACATACCGCCAGCCGCAGCCACACCTATGGAACGGTTGCCGGCGCTTCCGGCGCCTCCCTGCACTATCAGCGGTAACATACCGAAGATGAACGCAAAGGAGGTCATCAGAATAGGACGCAGACGAACCGCTGCTCCGTCGATAGCAGCCTCTACTAAGCTCATGCCTTGCTCATATCGCTGTCGCGCAAACTCGACAATCAAAATCCCGTTTTTCCCCAGCAGACCTATCAGCATGATGAGCGATACCTGTACATAAATGTTGTTAGTCAGCCCCCAAAGTTTGACGAAGAAGTAAACGCCAAACAGTCCGATTGTCAAAGATAACATGATAGACCAGGGCAATAGATAACTTTCATATTGTGCGCAAAGAATCAGATACACAAACAGGAAACAAAGCAAGAACACATAGATTGCCTGCCCGCCCGATTTAATCTCCTCGCGTGCCATACCCGAAAACTCTATCTCATAACCGGCTTGCAGTTTGGCGGCTTCCTGACGTACCGCCTCTATCGCATCGCCCGAACTGAATCCGGTCTTTTGCTTGCCTGTCACCGTTGCAGCCGTAAACATATTATAACGGGTCATCGATTCAGGCTGCATTATTTTCTCGAAAGTCAGTAAAGTCGTTATCGGTACCATTTTCCCCGTTCTGTTACGCACCATCAACCGCGAAAGCGAATTGAGGTCGGTACGGTCGGACGGCGGCGCTTGAATCATCACACGGCTATATTTAGTGAAACGGTTAAAATCCGACACCATCATACCTCCATAATATGCTTGCAGCGAAGCAAATATATCACTGACAGCAACGCCCTCCATCTTACATTTGTCAACCGCCACCTCAAACTCATAACAAGGGAAATTGATGTTAAATGAAGTGGTAACGAAATCTATCTCGGGACGGTCGGACAGCATTTTTAAGAAGTCGGTCAAAACCTGATAAAACTTATTGATATCGCCACCCGTCTTATCTTGCAGTTGCACTTCAAAGCCATCGGAGAAACCAAACCCGCGTACTGGCGGCGGCGCAAAGAACAGTATTTTGGCTTCTTTGATAGGGGCGACCTTGGCATTCAAGATTGCTATCACATCGACAGTCGTCGTATCACCACGCTTCCCCCAAGGGATTAGCGACGATGTAATCATGCCGTGCGAACTGCCGAATGTGGAGGTCAACTGACTTTGTCCGGCGGTAACGATACGGGAAGCGAAGATAGGCAAACTGCCGATAATACTGTCAATTTGCAGCATCACTTTGCGGGTTTGCTCCAACGAAGTGCCGGGAGGCGTTGTCACGTCGCCACTGATGATCCCTTGGTCTTCGTTGGGAATAAATGCAGAGGGCGTTATCTTAATTAATTGCCAGGTAGTCAGAGCAAAACATAACAGCAATAGAACCGAAATCCAGCGACGCCTTACGAAGAAACGTACCCATACACGGTATTTGTTTAACGTCGCATCGAATGCTACGTTAAAATTTTGAAGTAACCGCATCAGAAATGAACGTTTACCTCCCTTTTCGTGTTCGGTAGAAATCAGTAACGTACATAAGACAGGACTGAGTGTGAGTGAATTAACAGCCGATATGACAATAGCAACGGCTAATGTCAATCCAAACTGACGATAAAAGACGCCTGCCGGTCCGGTCAGGAATCCTACTGGAATAAATACGGCTGCCATGACTAAAGTGATAGAGATAATGGCAGAAGTGATCTCGTCCATCACCTTTGCTGTGGCGTCTATCACCGACATGGAAGGGTTTTTTTCTATCTTGGCATGGACGGCTTCTACCACGACAATGGCGTTGTCCACGACAATACCGATGGACAGCACTAACGCAAACATTGTCATCAGGTTAAGCGAAAACCCTAACAGATAAAGGAAAAAGAACGTCCCGATAATCGACACCATAGCCGAAATGCCCGGTATCAGCGTAGAGCGCCAGTTTTGCAAAAAGATAAATACGACCAAAAAAACCAAAATGAACGCTTCGACTAAGGTTCGTTTCACTTTATCCATCGAAGCATCTAAGAACCGGTTGGCATCGTTTACAATCGTATAATAAACGCCGGGCGGGAATGATTTGGATAGCTCTTCTAACTGATTTTTCAATTCAATGACGACCTCGCGGGCATTCGAGCCGGTGGTCTGGTTGATAAAAAAGCCGCAACCCTGCATCCCATTGACGGTAGCGGTGACCGCATAATCGAAAGCGCCTAAGTCAATCGTCGCTACATCTTTGACACGAAGTATTCGCCCATCGCTCAAAGCCTTTACAACAATATCCTCATATTCGGGCGATTCGGTAAACTTACCCTTATAGGTGAGCGTATATTGAAACTGCTGGTCGCCACTTAACCCAAACTGCCCCGGCGCTGCCTCTACATTTTGCTCCTGAATAGCGTCAATCACATCCTTGGGCATCAAATTGAAAGAAGCCATCTTGGCGGGGTCTAACCAGATACGCATCGTATAGTTACGCTGTCCAAAGACATTGACTTGTCCGACGCCATGCACACGCGCCATCTGAGGGACGATATTTATCAAGGCATAGTTTTGAAGAAAATTCTCATCAAACTGCGGATTATCACTGTAAATAGCCGCATTCATCAACTGATTATTAAGCATCTTACGGGTAGAAACGCCATATTGGGTCACCGCCGTAGGCAATTTACTAAACGCCATCGCCACCATGTTTTGCACATTGACCTGGGCAATGTTCGGATCGATGCTCAAATCAAAGTATATACGAATATTAGCGCTACCGTTATTGGTGGCTGTCGAAGTCATATAAGTCATCCCTTCGACGCCGTTTATTTGCTCTTCAAGCGGCGCAATCACACTTTTAAGCACCGTTTGGGCATTGGCGCCGGGGTATGATGCAGAAACAATCACCATCGGAGGCGCAATGTTTGGAAACTGCTCGATAGGCAAACTGACATATCCCAACGCTCCCAACGCACATATTACAATGGAAATGACAGTGGCGAATACCGGTCGATGTAATAACTGCTTAATCATATTTATAGGGTTCAGATTTTATTCCCCCTTAGGGGGCAGGGGGATGTTTTTTTATTCCCACTTTATTATTCACTATTCACTAATCACTAATCACTATTACCTCCCCATCCCTCACTTTTCCAACGCCATCGATAACGATTCGGTCGCCATCGTTTAAGCCCCAATCGATAACAAAACTATCGCTTGTATTGTTCAATACTTTGATAACGGTAGCGCGAACTACATTCTGAGCGTTGACTGTAAAGACCATTTTTTTGTCCTGAATATCGAAAGTTGCTTTTTGGGGGATGACAATGGCATTCTTATAAATGTTAGGAATACGAAGCGTACCGGTACTGCCCGAATGTAATATCGCATCCGGATTGGGAAATATCCCTTTCATCAACAGAGAACCGGTAGTTGGGTCTATCAGACTGCTACCCAACTCTATCTTCCCTTTGTGTGGATAGATTTGACTGTTAGCTAACAGCAATTCGGCAGGCGGTAACTGGGCTGCCATTTGCTTTAACGTCGAGTGCGAACTGTCGGTTAACTGCAACAACAACTTCTCGTCGAAAGAGAAATAGGCAAACACATCGCCTGAAGAAGCAACTGTTGTTATCGGTGTAGCTATGCCGGCTGTTAGCAAACTACCCTCTCTCAACGAGATACGTCCCACAACGCCGGAAACAGGACTTGTAACCATCGTATAACCCAATTGTATTTTGGCATTTTCGTAAGTGGCAAGCGCCGCCTGTACATTACTTTCAGCGGTTTGCAGTTGAAGCGGACTGATAATATCTTTTTCAACTAAGGGTTTCAATTTGACGACCTCTAATTGTGCATTATCAAGCGCCGCTTTGGCAACGTTCAACGCCTGACGATGTTCGGCAGTATCTATTTGCAAAATGGCGCCTCCTTTGACGACATTATCACCTTCTTTGACAAAAATTTTATGGATATACCCGGTAGCACGGGGATAGATTTCAATGATATTTTCGCTTTGTATCTGCACAGGAAATAGCGAATAAACCGTTATATCCGAACGACTTACAGTTTCTACTTTGTATTTGTTCGGACTTCTTTGAACATTAGGCCCTTTTTTATCTGTGCAGCTTATTAGCAGTAAAGCATTTATAAGGATAACTCCACATAGTAAGCCGGTTAGTTGTTTTTTATTGTTCATCAGTATCTCGATTTTTTTAGAAAAACACTGCAAAGATACAATTTATTTTTTTATTTCTCATTTAGGGGGAGTTATTTGAAGACTACGTTGAATTGGCGGCATAGCATCTGCGCGGCTTTGCGTCCGCTACTTACTGCAACGGGAAGGCCGCCGGGCGACATGAGCCTGTGGCCGGCAAAGTATAAGCCGGTGACATTTTTTAAAAAGCCGGGGTAGGTTTTCATCTTTTTACCTAATCCGCTTATACTCATCCAGGAACCATGATATGCGCCGGTGTATCGCTCGTAGGTCAAAGGAGTGGCTATTTCGATGACTTCGATGTGGTCTTCGATATGTGGATATTTTTGGCAGATAACGCGCCTAATCTGGTGGGTTAACTTGCGTTTTTCTTCCTCGTAACTGCCATCCTCCAACGCCTTCTTCCAGAAATGGTAGGTGTCGCCTGTAAAAGTGGTCGTTAAGGTAGAACAGCCCTCCGGAGCATACCCTTCTTGGCCGGAGTAATTATTAAAACCTATTTCTGTGATAGTCCTTCCAGCACAAATGATTGGCTCTTTGAGCGTCCATTTAGGTATTGGTTTTTGCGCAATGACCGTGCGGATGCCTAAGCCGATAAAGGTACAGACAATAGATTCGGTATTATTACACAGTTCGGTTATCCATGGTTCATTCAAAGGCGGATCAAACAATTGCGTCGTAGCTGCTATCGTTTCCTGGGTGACAATAACGGCATCTGCATGAAGCGTTTTGTTATCCAATTCAACGCCGGTGACGATGCCATTTTCTATATTGACCTTTTTTACTTTGGTTCCTAAAAGAAGCGTTCCACCCAAGTCTTTAAAAGTTTTCACCATACGGTCAATCATTGCCAAAGAGCCGCCTTCAGGAAAACCGCCATCCCCTGTATCCCAAGTGGATAATGTGGCAATCAAGCTGATAGATGAATACTCATCGGGTATGAATCGAAAAAGTTTTTGTATGCCGGGATGTTTAAACTTAGCAAGGTATTTTTTGCAGGACACATTGTACAACCTTCCCAATTTGGGAAGGATATACAGCATTTTCAACAGAAAACCGAGTGTCATACGCTTAGGATTAGACGCTTTGATGCCCTTGATATCAAAGATAGGCATCTTCAAATGAGAGAACGCTTTAACATCACTTACCAAACATCGAAGCGGTTTTGCATCTTCAGGAGAAAGAACTAACAAGTGTTCAACCGTTTTCCGGATGTCTCTGTATAGACGGATGACTTGTCCTTCCCACTCCACCGCATAGAATTGTTCGGGAAAATTGATTTTTACCGTATTGTTCAAAGCGCCTGTTTCTTCCCATAGCTTGTAAAGGTCGGTCTTAGGATTAGAACCGGCACAATGAATTGAGCCTTCAAATAAATAACCTTTGCGTTTCCA
>CAYUAK010000092.1:0-1973 GCA_964442765.1 uncultured Tannerella sp.
TATGGATTTTGTCAGAGAATATGGTCAGACGATAGAAATCCCCTTGAGCGCGGAACCGACCAGGTATCTCCGATTTAGAGTCATGCGTACATGGGGAAATACGACATTCGCGAGTATTACAAGATTAGACTTTTACGGAGAAATTCAAAAATAACCTTTTAAAAAATTTCATTTATGAATAGAATATATGTAATATTAGCAATAGTTCTGACGACGTCGATTTTCACTTCATGTGAAGACTTTATGGACCGCCATAAGGAATGGATAAAAGACGGCGAGATTATCTACTCGCCTCGTGTTGATTCCTTAAGTTTCATTGCCGGACGGGAACGTTTGGAGTTCCGTCACTGGCTCTACAAATCGCCCAATGTACGTTCAGTTGACCTGTACTGGAACGATATGGCCGATTCGCTTATCTTTCAGGTTACGCCCTCTGCAGGGATTGATTCCCTTTCTGTCATCGTTCCTAAGATGCCGGAGCGCGCTTACACTTTTACCGTCCGCACTACGGATATGTACGGACATAAATCGTTATTCATAACGGGATTTGGAAGCGCCTACGGCGAAAGTTACGAAAGTTCCCTGAACGACAGGAACATCGGCACTTCAGGTATAAAAATTGGAGACGATGGGCTCATTGGATGGGCTAACCTTCTTGCTGCCGGCGAGGGTTTGGTACGAACCGAATTTCGCTATGTAAAAGCGGATGGAAGCGAAGGAACAGCGATTGCAAAAGCTAGCGCTACCTCCGTAGAAATGCCGGACGCCACATATTCGTCTTTTTTCAAGACGCGTTCTCTGTATATTCCGGAACCGGAATCTATTGATACATTTGCTACAGCTTGGAAGCAGCACCCCGTTGCTTTTCCTGATCCGCCACCTGCATTCGGTCCTTATAACCGAAGCAATTGGGTAGTTCTGGAAGTTTCCGACCAAACGGCGTCGGATGGCGGCGGAATGCATACGCTACTTGACGGCAACCATAACAATTGGTGGCACTCCAAGTGGGATAACGGCAACGCTCCATGTCCGCACTGGGCTATCATTGACATGAAGGGCGCAAAAGATGTCGGCAAGTTCGTCGTTTATCGTCGCCCCAACAATCCGGATACAAAAACAGTGGAATTCTACCTGAGCGATACTCCCAACTCTAATGGCACTGGGACAAAAGTCGCTGTGGGCTTGTTCCCTAACGCAGGCAATGACCCAATAGAGATTTATGCGGATGATATGGTAACCAAAGGACGTTATCTGAAGATGAACCTGCCCGATAGTTACCGCGACCCATTCACAAGCGTATCCGAAGTATATGTTTACCCTGCTCTTAAGCGCTATGACAGAAGCAGTTGGGCTGTATTGGAAGTTTCAGACCAAACAGCGTCGGATGGCGGCGGAATGCACACGCTGATAGATGGCAACTTAGGTAATTATTGGCACTCTAAGTGGGATGGCGGCAACGTTCCATGTCCGCACTGGGCCATAATTGATATGAAGGAAGATCACGAAATAGGAAAAATAGAAGTTTATCGTAGAAACAATAATACGGATACGAAAACAGTCGAAATATTCCTGAGCAATAGTCGCGATCCTAATGGTACATGGACAAAAATCGGTCAGGGCGTGTTCCCCACCACAGTACAGAATCAATTAGATTTCTATACTAAAGATGCAGTTAGAGGACGTTACATGAAGATTTATCTGCCCGACAGTAACCGAGAACCATTCACCAGCATTGCGGAAATTTATGCATGGGGATTCCTTAGTGATTGAGTTATTCAATTTAATTTGAGTACAAAAAAAGAAGTTTAAAAATCCTGCCGGTTAAAGTCCGGCAGGATTTTTAAACTTAATTTTTAAATAAAGAATTTTATTAAGCTGATTGATGCATAAGCGAGATGTCATGAGAGGCCTCTACAATGGTTATTTAATAATATGTTTTTTAATATCGGCTATTGTTTTCTCCTGTAAGGAAG
>CAYUAK010000093.1:0-6363 GCA_964442765.1 uncultured Tannerella sp.
TTCCGAAAAAGAAGAACGTGGCTAAAAAACTTAATAATATGGGAATACTATCTTTTTACAACATGCCAAAACCGCGTCAATTTGACCATCAGCCTATCTATTACAACCCCAAAAAGGAGGCGTTAGAGAAACGTATCCAGAAGGTAAAGAGGGAGTTAGGTAAAGAAGAACTCGATATCGAAGACTACAAAGAATCGATAAGAGGCAGCTTTTCGGAAGGCACTACCCATCTGAGGAGAAGTATGGAGAGAGGCAATGACCTCAGCTCGCGTGACAAAAAAAACATGCGCCTTCTGTTCATTTTGGCTATCCTGTTATTTGCATTATTTTTCTTCTTTTTGAGATAGGGTCAAGATGAGCGATGTCATTCACTTACTACCCGACCATATTGCCAATCAGATTGCAGCCGGCGAGGTCATCCAGCGACCCGCTTCGGTAGTCAAAGAACTGATGGAAAATGCGGTCGATGCGGGTGCGCGTACTATCGTCGTCCAAATTAAAGACGCCGGAAGGACGCTTATTCAGGTCATCGACGATGGCAAAGGGATGAGTGAAACCGATGCACGCATGGCTTTTGAACGCCATGCCACCTCAAAGATTGCGACGGTCGACGACCTGTTTTCTTTGCATACGATGGGATTTCGAGGGGAGGCCTTAGCGTCCATCGCAGCGGTTGCCCAGGTCGAACTCCGTACAAAAAAAAAAGGCGACGACTGCGGCACCTATTTGTCGATGGCCGGGTCGACACTTGAGACCGTGATGCCCGAAGCCTGCCATGAAGGCAGCATCTTCTCCGTTAAAAATATCTTTTATAACGTCCCCGCCCGGCGTAAGTTCCTCAAATCAAACGAAGCAGAGTTCCGACATATCCTTTCGGAGTTCGAACGGATAGCGCTTGTTCACCCCCAACTATCGTTCACACTGCGACACAACGATGTGGTGTTTTACGAGTTACCTGTCGCCGGCCTCAAGCAACGTATCATCGCCTTGTTCGGAAAAGCGATGAACGAAAAACTGCTGTCGGTCGAAGCCAAGACATCTTTTGTTCATATTTCGGGATATGTTTCACGTCCCGACACCGTGAAGAAACATGGGCAGTCACAGTATTTTTTTGTGAATGGACGGTTCATGCGTCATCCCTATTTTCATAGAGCGGTGATGCAGGCCTACGAACAGATGATACCCGCAGGCGAGATGCCCGACTATTTTATCTATTTTACGCTCGACCCGTCGACCATCGACGTCAATATACACCCGACAAAGACAGAAATAAAATTTGAACACGAAAAACCTGTCTGGCAGATAATCTGCTCGGCTGTACGCGAAACGTTAGCCAAATCCAATGCCGTCCCTTCCATCGATTTTGAGGGGGCAGGCGTCATTGATATACCTGTCTATGACCCAACTAAGAAATGCGACAGGGCGCCTGACATTCAAATAAATAAAGACTATAACCCTTTTCATCAGTCATCCGATTGGAAGGCGTTATACGAAGGCTTTGAAAGCAACCGGACAACCACCCGTTTGCCTGAAAAAGAATCCGAACAAAAGTGCGAACCGTTGCCTGAAAACACAGGGATGCAGGGGAAAGACTTTTTGGCGGAGGTCTTATCAAACGACAGCGACGCCCTTTTTTCGGAGTACTTACATCCTTATTTCCAATACAAAAACCGTTATATCATCACACCGCTAAAATCAGGGTTAGTCATCATCGACCAGCATCGCGCGCATGTTCGTATATTATATGAGCGTTATATCGCAAACATCCATCGTCGCCGTTCGATATCTCAGCAGCTTTTATTCCCCGAGATGGTAGAGTTGTCGCCTTCCGAAGCGCTGCTGTTAGCCTCCCTGTTAGAAGATATCCGTTTTTTAGGGTTCGACTTGGCCCACTTAGGCGGTAATAGTTTTGCCATACATGCAACACCTGTCGAGTTGTCCGGAGGCAGTCCCGCCGAGATAATAACCCATATCATCCATGCAGCGAAGGAGTGCGGCACAACCGCCAAAGAAAAGCTAACCGAACAAATGGCGCTCTCACTGGCTAAAACGACCGCTATCCGGCAGGGCAAAACACTGACAGCCGAAGAGATGGAAGCGCTTGTATCCTCCCTTTTCTCCCTTGAAGCCAATGGCATCACCCCCGATGGCCTCCCAATCCTGACCGTCCTGACCGATGAGGAACTCGCCTCTCGACTGCGATAGCAATAATTCAACACAGAGACATAGAAAAACACAGAGGAACACAGCGTTTTTTCAGCACATATTAAATAATAATACTTATCTTTGTCCCACGATTTCAAAGATGAAATGATGAAACGAACCAAAAACAGTAGTTTTTTTTCGGGAGTTTTGCTGTTGTTGATTCCGTTAATGGTCTCCGGTCAGCGTTATATCAGTGGACGAGTGACAGATTTCTCCGATGGAGGTTCCATCCCCGGCGCTTCAGTTTTCCTTGCCGAAACAACGGTAGGAATAAATGCAGATAATGATGGCAATTTTCGCCTTGCATTACCCGGACCGGGCAACTATCGCTTAGTGGTTTCACATGCTGGGTATCAACCATTTTATAGCGATATTGAACCGGATTGGTTTTCGAAAAAAATTACTGTTGCCCTCCAAATTCGCGAATTGGATGAGGTGACAGTTAAGGAGAAAATCGTTGTCCGTTATCCAGACGTTACCCTTTTCTGGAAAACGATATTAGGAAAGGAGCCTTCCAAAAGAACTTTATTTGCCCTTAACCCCGAAGCGCCTTACTTTTACTATAATCCTATGACTTTTGTTTTAAAGGTTACATGTCATGAGATGCTTTACATTATCAACAATGAGACAGGATACAAAATACAGTTACTGCTTAACTATTTTATTCACGATTATAAAACCAATATCAGTTCGTGGAAATATGATGCGAACTTTTTCGAACTTGAACCCGAAAACCTTAGTCAAAAACAAATGTGGGAAAAAAACAGAGAAAAAATATATGCAGTTTCGCGAACAAAATTTATCAAGGCTCTGTATCATAACTCCTTGATGGCAGATGGATTTGTATTAACTCGAAAAAGCATTCATGCCACTCCTGGCAATTTACTTTCTACACCCTATCATAATCCAACGACTTATCCACCTGTTTATTCGGTTGACGATGGTAAAGAGGTTTATATACCGGATGACTTGAATGATTTACTGCTTATCTGCTTTGGCAAGCCGGTAACCGGTTATGATATGTCTTTAATTAATAAAGCAAAAACTGATAATAAAGGAAAAGCAGGAACTGCTATGAGAACCATTGGACTATTTCGAAATGAACTTCGGACGCCGAATAATGCTGTTCGTATTTATCCCGATGGTACTTACAGTAATATCCTTCAAATGAATCCCAGCTATTTATCAGGTTCGCTGGCAGGGCTCAATATGATATTGCCCATTGAATATGGGCTGGATTTGAAACCAAATGAAAAAGAAATGGTTGCAGAAAAAAAGCCGAATAAGGGAGACCAGACCCCATCCTTTTATGTTGCGAGTCTGATTTCTGATCCCGCTGATGAAATCTTTAACCGCTTTGAAACGCAATTAAACCTTTTTCCGCAGGAAAAGGTTTATGTTCAAACCGACAAGCCCTACTACTTAGCCGGCGAAAAGATATGGTTTCGCGCCCATGTAGTTGATGCGGCCTCGCACACCCCCAATTTGACGGCAGGTTGTGTATATGTGGAACTGTTTAATGCGATGGATTCGGCTGTTTGCCGCGTGAAAACCGACATCCATAACGAAACTTACAGCGGATACCTGCTTATCCCCGAAGACGCGCCTGAAGGCGATTATAACATCCGCGCCTATACCAATACGATGCGTAACTTAGCGGAAGACTACTTTTTCCTGAAAAACATTCGGATAGCCAATCCATTAACCCGAATGCTAACCGTTACGCCAACCTTTGACTTAACACAGCGTAATAAGGCTATCAACGTCAATATACGGTTTACGGACGCCTTCTATGCTTCACCTTCTAATCCCGAATCGGTAAAAATCAGCCTCAACAAAGGCAAACAGATGAATGCTCCTATAACAAATGGTTTTTCAAACCTGTCGTTTAGCCTTCCGTCGAATGAAAAGCGGCGGGTCATGCTGCTTGATGCGGTGTATAAAGAGCGCCCGTACCAAAAATATATTCGGATACCCTTACCGTCCGATGACTTTGATGTGTCGTTTTATCCTGAAGGAGGTCAGACACTGCTCAACTGTATGGGACGCTTAGCGTTTAAAGCCATGCAACAGGACGGGACAGCGATAGACATCAACGGGGTTCTGTACGACAGCAAGGATAACGAAATTAACCGGTTCAAAACAGACTTCAAAGGCATGGGGCAGATGATGTTTACACCAGTTCAGGGCGAAAAATATCATGCTGTCTGCACCAACGGCTATGGACAGTCCAAACGCTTCGAGTTGCCCGAAGCCCAAAAAACGGGTTATTCGCTGACGGCAGCCTGGCTCAAAGACAACCTGATGGTGAGAGTTATCCGGCCGGAAGCCCAAACTAATACCGACACGCTTTACTTGGTTATTCATACGCGAGGAATAGTGCAGGGCATTCACACGCTTGACAATATAGGTCAAACGGTTGCTTTACCTAAGGCTTCTTTTCCTTCGGGGGTATCTAATCTGTTGCTTTTGACAAAAGACAGGCTTCCGTTGAGCGAGCGTTTAATCTTTGTCAACAACGACGATCAGGCGCGCGTCGAATGTGCTACCGACAGAGATGCTTATGCTGTTAGAAGCCCCGTCGAACTTACGGTCAGCTTAAAAAACGAATGGGATGAGCCGCTGACAGGCAGTTTTTCGGTCTCCGTAACCGACGACTATTCCGTAACGGTTGATTCGACCTCTACTATCCTGACTGCGCTATTGCTATCGTCCGATTTGAGGGGAACCATTTCCGAACCGGCTTATTATTTCCATGACAATGCCCGGTCGAACTATGCACTTGACCTGCTGATGCTCACGCAAGGCTGGAGACGGTACGACACGGAAAGGATTATGCGGGACGACTTCCAATATCCTGATTCACTTTACGAAACAGGCCATGAGATAACGGGAACAGTGCAGCGAAAACAACAGCAGAAAACTGCGCCCGTTGCCAATGCAGAGGTGAGTATCCTGTCGTTAGGCGGAGATTACTTCGGGAGTACGACCACCGACCACAACGGACGGTTCACACTGTTTGACGGTGGTTTGACTGACAGCGTCCGGTTCTTAATCCGCACCATGACTGAAACAGTTGGTCAAAACCTTATTTTGATGCTTGACAGTTTGTCGTATCCTAAGCGGGTTATTTCTGTACCTGCCGGCACAGCGTCGGAAATGGAACAGTTTTTCACGTATGCCGACAGAGCAGAACAGCACTATGTGAATGAACACGGCATGAGGATTATCGAATTAGACGAAGTCGCTATTACTACAAAACAGAATCTTGTAACAAGCAAGTCGACTTTTTATACCTCCCCTGACAGAACCATTACAGAAAGAGAAATAGGAAAATTAAAACTGTCGAATGTGGGCGCATTATTTATGAACCTGGGATTTAATCTTACTTTAGACAACAAACTAATGTCGGGTAGCGATGAGGAAGCCGGCATCTTAATTGATGATTTCCCGGTACCGTCTATCGACGGTCTGACCATCGACAATATAGCTCGCGTTGATGTAGCGAAATCGGCTACTGCAAAGGTTATCGCGAATGTAATAGGCGGAGGAAGCGGTGGTACAATTATCGCCATTTATACCAAAAGCGGGAGCATCAACCCTTCCCCCCCAAGAACTGATATAGCCCATATAATACCTTTAGGCTTTCAGAAACATGTCGAATTTTATGCACCCAAATACGATACGCCTAAAATGGACACCAAGCCCGACCTTCGGACTACAATACACTGGCAGCCAAACCTAACGACTGATGAAGATGGAAAGGCTACGTTACGCTTCTATACAGCCGATGCCCTTTCAACCTATTCGATAGTGATAGAGGGAGTAACCGACGACGGTAAAATCATCTATAAGAAAGAAAGGATAAGCGTGATAAAAGGCGAATGAACGGGATGACAATTGTGACCACTTTCCGCTAATCAACGGCAGGATGCCGTTGTTACTATTTTGCAAAGACTGGGGACTTGCGTGTTTCTTTGCGAGGCTCCGATTGTTAATATCCTAAAAATTTTCAGTAATTCAGAGCCAAAATAAATCATATTGAATCTCAACCCGTTGTATCATTTCAAAAAAAATATTTTTCCGGTTATTTTTTGCTTATATATTATAATTACACAAATATTTTGTATCTTTGCCGCCGTAAATTTAAGTATTAAA
>CAYUAK010000094.1:0-2606 GCA_964442765.1 uncultured Tannerella sp.
AATGAAAAAGAAGGATTGTGGATTACCGATTTTTCATGGGATTGTGAATATAATTATCCTTATAATTACTATGGTTTGCAAACTCGCAATCAAACTTGTTATTTCCAAATAGTAGATGGGAAAGATAGTACGATACATTCTAATAATTATGCTTATGTCGATTTCGATTATGGGGCGACACAAGTATGGAAGAGTAGCGGTCACTACAACCCGCAAGGATTTAGCCCCAAAATGACATTGGATCAGCCATTCTATCTACCCGCAGGCAAAAACCTGATTATTCAATGGGCAGATGAAAAAGGATGGAGCGATTATTATAATAATGGATACTACATCTATTATTGGATGCATTCCACCTACCCGAATTATAAAACTTCTGTTGGCTCCGATGGCTATTCTTATGGTTATTTAGTACCTTGGTATTACAATATTGAAGAATATCGTTCTAATGCCCGATTCTATACATTTAAAGAGTCCGAACCCTATCCGTTTGCAAATATCTCAATAGACAAATTGATAGCGCCGGTAAAAAAAGGGCTTTGTGAACCCTCTACCGCACCTGTGGAGGTAACCTTGCAAAACCGAGGCAATGTGGATTACAACTTTTCCACGTCCAATGTGCGTATGAATGTGGAAACAACCACGCCTATCGCACACAAAGCAGATACCTTATTGCATAGCGGTACTTTACAGAAAGGAAAAAGCATGAGCGTGAAAATCACAGACAACCACCCCATGATGGATATCGGCGTATATGATTTCAAAATCTGGATGGAAAGCCCATCGCATACCTTGTATTTAGACGACACCATGCAATTTGTATATCGCCCCAACCGCGTAGAATTGCCGGTAGATAACGACTTCAGCAACCCCGTACTCTCGCCCGAATTCAGGTCGGAGGCGATGAACTCGCCAGCGAAGTGGGAAGTGATATCGGGAACTGACGGAGCCGTAGTATCCCAAGAGGGAACCCGAACAGGAATGCTTCGTTTTACAGGTGGAATAGGTGCCGGCTCGCGGCTCTCCACAGGGCAACTCGATTTATACGGCACCAATCAGCCGAAGTTGTCGTTTTGGTACTTCCACGATACGCTCCCAAGCGATGATTACACCGATGTAGTGGTTTCGTTAGATGGCGACAAAACATGGAAGGGATTGCTGGGAGTAACCAAACAAAATTCCGTTTACGGCTGGAAGCAATACGATGTTGACCTGTCGGCATATACAAACGAATCGTGTGTGATAATTATTTTTGAGTCCATGTCCAGTTCAGAAAAGCAATACATTGATAGAATTCGCATTAATGCTTATCAAAATCTGAAATTGGATACCATTTTGGTGCCAAATCTCTCCGCCTGTGATTTCAGCAATAAAGATATTCAAGTGGTGATAAGCAATGCGGAACCGCAAAAGATAGACTTTTCCAAAACGCCGACCCGGATAAATTTAAGAGTAAACTCACAAAACTTTATTCACGACTTAAAAACGGGTTCATTGGCACCTCTAAGCAGTATGGCTATCACCGTTACGACCATGAATTTGGATACAGGAACGTATAATTTGTCTGCCTGGGTATTAGACCCGATAGATACCGACCAGTCCAACGACACGGCTCGCCGAACGCTGCTAATTAAACCGGACATCAAACTCGTGGCTAAACCGTCCACAAACTCCAGCAATCCTATGCCCCAAAACTCAACTGTTCAGCAAGAAATCACGATATACAACAATGGAAACATTGATGTATCGGATATTCCGGTTCGGTTGGAGGTTTCCGACGGCTCGGGCAATCTTCTACAAACATTGTACGATACGGTATGGGGAACGATACCCGCAAATGGTGGTTTTGCAATTCATCGTTTCACAAAAGACTATACGGCACCCAACGAGTACCTGTATAAAGTGTATATAAAGGCAGAATTGGGCTGCGACACCAAACCGTTTGATAATTTCGCCGACCTTACAGAGTACGTGAACATGGACGATATATTGGTACTTCAATCGCTTGTTGTTCCCAGCGGGGCAGTCGATAACGTAGGCGCTTCGATTAATTTGGAAGTGAAAATAAGAAACACAAGTCCGACTAAATCGTATCCGAATGTCGTAGTGAATGCTATAATCTCCGATGGCGTGAATGATATAAAATTAGACGAAAAAATCAGTTTATCGTCGGATGAGACGAAAAATTGCAGATTCACCACGACCTATTCTGTTCCGGTTTCCGCAAATTATACGATAACTGTCTTTGTTAATAGCGTAGATATCTATCCTAAAAATGATACGATAAGAGTAACTCGCACAACAAATTTGGGGATAGTTGACGATATTCGCAATAACGGATTCGTGTTAGGTCAAAACATTCCTAATCCTGCCAAGGACAACACGCGCATCGATTACAATCTTCCCGAAGACGGACAAGTAATCTTTACCGTTCACACCGTAACGGGACAAGTCTTGCACATCGAAAAGAAAGATGCGTATTCCGGCAAAAACAGCATCGAGTTCAACACCATCAACTTAGCCAACGGAATCTACTACTATTCCGTGGAGTATAAAGGCGAAAAGTTGGTGAAGCGAATGACGATTAGAAAATAAATTTTAAATTT
>CAYUAK010000095.1:0-3128 GCA_964442765.1 uncultured Tannerella sp.
TATCTTAGAAACCGGTTTTTGGTTGTGTATAAACTGTCGGCACCTTCAAAAAGCGATATGAACTTCAAGTATCGTATTAATACGGAACAAGATTTTTTAGATTTGCTGGAGCAGTTTAAAGATAATCCGCCAAAACCTTAAATTTTGCTCGGCTCAGCGTAGCATGATTACTATGATTTCGGTTAATGAACCTGCGATCATTGAGATTGCTTCCTGTTTCGGGTACTTCGACATTTCAAGCTCAATGACCGCAAGCTCAATGACCGCAAGTTCAGTGCATCGCTTCACTCAGTAACCACACTTCGACAAACTCAGTGACAGCCTTGCAGTTGCAATGACGGCGACCTGATCGTCATCACTCTTTTGCGCGGGATTTATCACGTGCCCGGCGCTACCAATGACGAGTTGAAAAACATCCCCCTGCCCCCTTCAAAGGGGGAGTTTCGCAAATTCGAACTTGTAAATCCACTAATATACAAGGTATTAATAAATTTCTTGCAATATTTTATTGAAATAATTTGCATTTGTGGAAAACTTGTTTTACCTTTGTCACCATAATGCGAATGGATTAGTACTAATATTTAAATATTTACAGAATGAAAAAGATTTTTTTTATAGCTGCGGCAATGATTGTTGTTTCCTGTTCAGTTGTGGTCATCGAAGAGAAAAATGAAACGACACAACTTTCCGTTAAACTTTCGGGCGTTGTAAACACATTGGCTTTATCTTCCCCCGGTTCGACTGCCGCAAACACGATTCAGATTTCAAACGGACATATCTTTGTGATTGACCGTTTGGACAGTGTTCCACACCATGAAGAATTGAATATTGCAAAGGCAACGGGAACAGGGCAGACACTGACTGCTTCGGTTGCTACCGATTCGCGTGTATTCATTGTCTGCAACCTTCCGCCGGATTTCCCGGCTCCACATTCGCTGGATTCACTTAATAAAATTAAGTCTCTTACTTCGGCTATTACTCACCAGACAGACTACACGAAGATAGTTTTAGCCAATTCCGACGGTCAACCGGCAGCTATCGGTAATCCGGTATCAGGAGTAGCTTTGGTAAACGTTTCTATCAAGCCGCTAATTTCGCGAATGGAGCTTGTTAGGGTTGTAGGTGAACCATCCATTAAGGCTTTTACAGTGACGGGAGTTTTTGTTGACAACTACTACCCTTCGTTCACTTTTTCAGGAGGAAAGAGCGGAACCATGTTCGCCCAAGGTCAAAGTACCACTTTCAACGGTATCGGCGATACCGATATATGTGTAGCAACAGGCTCTTTTTCTCTTGTTGCCGCTCCACCCGGTGGTAAAGTATGGGCGCACAATGTGGCATCAGGCAGTCTGCCCCGATTCATTATCAGGCTGACAGGAGTGAAGTATGATATTGGATCGGGCGTAGTCGACTTAAGCGCTAATACTTACTACTTGACTGTAACAGGTTACAATTTACCTGGTTTAACAGGATTCGAGAGAGGCAAGATATACCAAATAGGCGGCCCAAACGGCATTTACTTTACACGAACCGACTTAGGTGCTACCCCTAACGCCGTGAATATTAACATAGCTATGGAGCTTAAGACCGAAGAATGGGTGCTTGAAAGCCTCTACCCAAATCTTTAATTGCTTGTCTACGATTTGTAATTCCCAACCTGCGAAGCTTGTCCCTAAGACGAAGCAAAAGAAAAACAATTGAACATTATAAATTTTAATAAGCTATGCCGAGAAAAGGATATTATTGGGTTAAGACAAATACACGAACACCCATAAAGTTGAGTGCTTGGGAGAAAGACAACTTGATGGTCAGCGTAAAAGCGGTGATTGATAAAACATCGCGGCTAAAGAAGTATGTACACAGGATTGAAGTTCAGCGTGGGCGCGTGTATCTTTATTATTTGTATGAGACGGATGTTCCGGAAGGAGCCGTATTATTGAAGCCATTGATTGACGGCAAGTACCTTGAGTATCCGTTAGCGCGGTTTACAATTTATGACAAGGGGTTGAAAATTTGCACATTCGACTGGCAAGATTCTACCGACAAATGGATGGTACTCGGAGAAGGAACACTCGAAGAATGTATACAACAAGCAGAAACGAGTGAGTGGCTTACAATTTGAAACCACTCATGCGAAACTCCCCCTTTGAAGGGGGCAGGGGGATGTTCTTGTGAGTTATATTATTGTTTCATTAGCGCTTTCATGCCTTTGGAGTATTTTTCTTGCATGGGTAGGGTGGGATTATCGGAATAATAGAGGAAGTATTCGATTTCGGGGATTGATTCGGCCATACGGCAGGCGGCTTCTACGCCTAAGACCATAAATGCTGTTGCATACGCGTCGGCAGTCATGCAGTCGGGGGCTATGATTGTTGCGCTTAGTATGTTTTGTTCGGTAGGGTAGCCGGTTCGCGGGTCGATGGTGTGGCCATATTTCTTGCCGTCTTTGATATAAAAGTTACGGTAATTGCCCGATGTGGCAATTCCTTTTTTATTACAAACAGGGATGACCTTTTCAATATGTTCTATCATTCCGGTCGCATCGTCTTCCGGTTTGTTGATGCCGATACGCCAACATTGTCCTTTCCGGTTTTTTCCTTTAACAGTCTGTTCACGGCCTATGTCTACCAAATAGTTACGGACGCCTTCCCGTTCAAGCAAAGCGGCAATGACATCGCAGGCGTAACCTTTGGCGATGGCCGAGAAGTTAAGCGTCATGCGAGGGTCGTCCTTGATGACTTTTCCGTCCCTGATACGTATTTTCTTATAGCCGACAAGCGATTTATGGCTGTCGATGACAGCTTGTGAGATACTGTCGTATTTTTCAAAGCCGAACCCCCACAGATTAATCAAAGGAGAAACCGTCACGTCGAAGGCGCCGCCCGATTTTTCCGATACCTCTTGCGATTTGTTGAATACCGTGATAAAAAGGTCGTCGAGTTCGACATCCTCATTCCGGTTTACTTTCGAGACGATAGCATTTGGGTTAAATACATTCAATGACAAATCGAAAACCTGAAGTTCTTTTTTTATTTTATCGGTAAGGACGTCGGACGATTCATATTTAATCGTATAGTTTGTGTTAAAAATGATGCCCCTGTCTTCAAAATAGTATTTTGTTTGGGTGC
>CAYUAK010000096.1:0-1981 GCA_964442765.1 uncultured Tannerella sp.
CCGGATTCGCTGGATTTTGCTCTTGGCTTGCTGAGAAATACGGGAATCACTGTGGTTCCCGGCATAAGCTTCGGCTCGCTTGGCGAAGGTTATGTCCGTATATGCCTTGTAAAGAACCCGGCAGAGTTGGCGTCCGCCGCAAAAACCATCTCGGAGTATATTTTGGCGTAAGACAAGGGGACGGTTCCCTGTCTTACACAAGACAGGGGACGGTTCCCTGTCTGTTAATTGGAGGATTCAACGATGAAAAGGACTATCACTGTACTACTTGCATTGTTGTTACTGCCGCTATATATCACACCGCGACCAGCAAGCGCGACTTCAAACACAGCGCAGCGCTCATGTTTTTCTCAAAATCCGGACACCGCATGCCAACGTGTCTGCGCCACGGATTTCGGATATTATTTCATAGACGAGAAGGGCAATCTCTGTTCGATTGATGAAAACTCGCATATTGAGTTGATTCTGACGAACACGGCGGAGGTTGTCTCGTTCGGGCGATCCCTGCTCATTGTTCGTACGGATGGCTCTCTATGGTCTATAAGTTACGAAGACTCATACGGTTTAGAGAACAATTTAGGTCGGGAACTAAACAAGAAGATCCTATTCGATGACATGAGAAAGCCCGGAAAAATCATCGATAATGTGTTCTATATAATGTTTTCCCGCTATTTTAGCTACGCGATTCTAACCGATGGCTCACTGTGGGGTTGGGGATCGACTGAACGGGACTACGGAAAAATATATCTTGGCGACGGCGGCGATAAAGGATCCGAAAATCCAATAAAAATACTTGAAGAAGTAAAAACAATTACAGTATTGCGAACCGATTCCTATGACGCAAATATATTCGCATTAAAAAATGACAATTCCCTTTGGGCTTGGGGTACTAACATTTACGGCGAACTCGGTGCTGGTAATATACCAATAGTTTTGACACCAGTTAAAATTCTAGACGATGTCCGCGAACTGGCAGGAGGCGAATACAATCCTTTTTTTGCAAGTTCAAATTACTCTTATGCTATTGGAACCGATGGCTCGCTCTGGGCTTGGGGCGAAAACAAACGAGGTAATCTCGGTGATGGCACAACTATTGATCGCAACAAACCGGTCAAAATCATGGATAACGTCAAAGCCGCCGGGCCAGGCATGGCATTAAAAACCGATGGCAGCCTGTGGATATGGGGATCGGAAACTTTCAGCACGGAAAACAATGCATCGTTCAGCGCATGGCCAGAAAAAGTCATGGACAATATAGCCGAAGCGCATGTTAATGATTACCAATATTTCGCTGTCACAGAGCTGGGGCAACTATATATTTTCAGCCGTGATGGCTGTTACTTGCTTCAAAACGGTATAGTCACATTTAGCAGCGGAGAGATTGCTCCTCTGATGAGTGGCGTGCGGCATGTCTGGTGTGAGGGAAACACTTTTCCCGGAAAGATGAGCCGTACTTTCATTGAAAAAACTGATGGTAGTTTTTGGGGTTGGGGCAAGCGCTTCTATATTAGTCATCGTGGTGATATCGACCCTGATCTGGACAAAACTTGGTATATGAAGCCACAGAAATTGCTGGATGGAAGAGCTATGCGGATTGTTAATTCCGACTCAGGTCTTCAATACGCGATTTTAGAAGATGACAGTTTATGGTGCTATCAGCTCAACGCCTCAGAAGATCATACTGTCTTTGTGGCAAAGGTGAGCGAGAATGTCGCGCAGATAGCGGTTGGACGCTACGATGCTATCTATCTGAAAACCGACGGCACCATCGCTCGTTTCACCGGATCGATGAACAGCGTGTTCGGACCAACATTATTTATAAACGACTACTCTTCGCTGAAAACGGTTTGCGAAGGTAAGGAGAATGTGTATATAAAACTGGCTGAAGACATTACAGTAACGAGCGACCTTAAGATCCTTTCGACAAATAACTCAAAACGTGAAGTAATACTTGACCTTGATGGGCATACATTATACTTTG
>CAYUAK010000097.1:0-4130 GCA_964442765.1 uncultured Tannerella sp.
CATCGCAGGAAGGTGTGGATATAAACACCTCGTCGCTGTGCGGATTATAGGCCCACTGTGTGGCGCCGTCGAACCATACTTTCAAGTCGGGCGTCGTCAAAACAAATTTGTTTTTTTTCATCTGTAACAAGCCCTCGAAGCTTTCGGCCAAGCTGCTCTTTTCGGAATAGACATGGAGCGTGAATTGTACGTCTACCCCCTCCCAGGCTTCTATGATACAGGATGTCTTTTCGAGCAGGGCATTGGCATCCACCGTTTGTGCCACGATGCCGGCAGAAAACAGGAAGAAGAGGCACGATAAGAGGCAGGTGCGGAAGGGGCAGGTAGATGGATTGATTCCTGCTACCTGATAGGCTATCTCTTTATGGAAAAATTCTTTTAACATACGGTTATTGCAATCTTGCCAGGATTTGTTCGAGTGCGTATTCGTCGTTGACAAGCACCTGACGGCCTTTGTTTCCGTCGAATGAGCCCACAATACCGGCCGCTTCGAGTTGGTCCATCAGCCTTCCTGCCCGGTTGTAACCGATGGCAAACTTACGCTGTATATGTGAGGTAGAGCCTTGCTGACTGATGACTATCAGCCTTGCGGCATCATCGAAAAGCGGGTCTCGGTTCGACAGGTCAACAGCGCCGCCGCCGCTTTCCTGGTTTTCGTCCGGAGGATCAGGTAACCTGTAGGCTGTCTCAAAGCCTGACTGGTCGCCGATAAACTCGACAATTTGCTCTATTTCGTCTGTGTTGATTAGCGCACATTGGACACGGGTCGTTTCGTTGCCCTGCGAAAATAGCATGTCACCGCGTCCGATTAACTTATTGGCGCCGGGAGAATCTAAGATGGTACGCGAATCAATCATCGACGATACCTTGAATGCCATACGGGCGGGAAAGTTGGCTTTGATAGTCCCGGTGATGATATTCGTAGACGGACGCTGCGTTGCGATGATCATGTGGATACCGACGGCGCGCGCTTTCTGGGCGATACGGGCGATGGGGAGTTCTATCTCTTTGCCCGCTGTCATGATAAGGTCGCCGAACTCATCAATGATAACGACGATATAGGGCATAAACTGATGTCCTTTTTCGGGGTTCAGTTGGCGGTTGATAAACTTGGCATTGTATTCGGATATATTGCGTACATGCGCTTTCATCAGCAGGTCGTAGCGGTTATCCATTTCTTTACAGAGCGATTTGAGCGTCTCAATAACATGGTTGAAGTCGGTGATGATAGCCTGGTCTAAGTTAGTCAGCTTAGCCAAATAATGCCTTTCGATATTTTCGTAAATATTAAACTCCACCATTTTGGGGTCTATAAGCACTAATTTTAATTCAGCAGGGTGTTTTTTGTATAACAGGGAGGTGATGATTGCGTTCAGCCCGACCGATTTGCCCTGACCTGTGGCGCCGGCTACCAATAGATGGGGCGTTTTAGTCAGGTCGAACATAAAGACTTCGTTGGTGATGGTGCGTCCAAGTACAACGGGTAACTCATATTTGGATTCGCCAAACTTACGTGAGGCGATAACCGATTCCATCGATACGATCTGCGGTTTTTTATTCGGTACTTCTATTCCTATCGTTCCTTTGCCGGGCATGGGGGCGATGATGCGAATGCCGAGCGCCGAAAGGCTTAAAGCGATATCATCTTCTAAGTTACGTATTTTCGATATACGAACCCCTTTATCAGGTATCACTTCGTAAAGTGTGATGGTTGAGCCTACGGTAGCTTTAATTGATATGATGCTGATTTGAAAATCCTCTAAGGTCTTTTTGATTCGCTTCTGGTTTTCGTTTTGTTCGGTTATATCTACCTGGTACTCTGCTTGGTCATATTTCTTCAACAGACTGATGTCGGGGAACTTATAATTAGACAGGTCTAAACGTGGGTCATAAATGCCGAGTTCGGTACGGTCATACTTTTCGTCTTCGTTTTGTGCTATCTCAATGACAAACTCCTCCGGTTTTGTTTTTGTCTTTTTCTCATTTTTTGCCGGCCATTTATCGATAACTATTTCCGCCTCCTCATCCTCTCCCGCGCGGTTTTCTCCCTCGCTCGCTTGGCTTTTCAAACCGTGTGCTTCGCTCGCTCGGTTCTCTAAACCGTGTGTATAACTCGCGCGGTTCTCTAAACCGTGTGTATCTTCATTTCTCTTCCCAAACGTCAGCTTAGACTGCAACACAGTAACAGTCCGTGCGCTTATGATGATAGCGGTCAAGATAAATCCTGCCACCAAAACCAGCAACTGGCCGATGATTCCGATGTTGGCAGTTAGCAGGTCGGAGAGCGTTTTTCCGTGTAGTCCTCCGAGGTGGAAAAATGTAAGGTCGTTTATCCAATGAAACGCAAATGCAAGTGTAATGGAACACAAGACTGTGAGTAATGAAAAGACAATAAAACGTCTTAACACACGTATCGTGCACAGGTTCATCCATTTAATGCCTAACGAGCCTAACAAGAAAATAAGGAAAAAGGAAGGGACTCCAAACCATCGGTTTATTACCATCTCGGCTAAATAGGCGCCACGCAGTCCTGCCATATTAGAAACGATACTTTTTTTGTTCAAAACATCTTTAGCGGTGAGGTTTTGCACGATGCTTTGGTCGGAAGCGCCTGTGAAAAAATATGATATGCAAGCCGTACCTATATAAATTGTAAGCAAACACACCAAAAAACCTATCACAAAATGAACCCGTTTGTTCGTTATAAACAGCTTAACGGATTTAAAGAAACGGCGTAGCGGGCTGGGTTTATCTAATTTTGCACTTTTTTTAGTCATAATAAATAGCGATTTACTCAAAAAAACGGCGCAAAGGTAGAAAAAATTTGAGAATTGAGCGCATACCTTTGTGTTAAAATTTTTAATGAGTAGGGAATGAAAGTAAACAGATGTAATATCCATGAATTTTTGTAATTTTGCGGTCTCAAAACAATCTATGCGTTATTATTTTCAGATTTTCTGGTCGTTTTTTAAGATAGGCGCCTTCACGTTAGGAGGTGGTTATATGATGATTCCTCTTATTGAGCAGGAGATTGTGGGTCGCAGGCGGTGGCTCAGCCAGGCGGATTTTACCGATACCCTTACCTTAGCCCAGTCGGCGCCCGGCCCTATTGCTATCAATACGGCTGTTTTTACCGGATACAAAATGTGCGGGATGCGAGGGGTATTGGCATCGGTGTCAGGTGTTGTTTTGCCTTCGTTTGCTGTCATCCTTCTCATTGCCATGTTTTTCCCCAGCATACGTGAGAATGAGGTGATAGAGCGTATCTTTAAAGGGATACGTCCGGCTGTTGTTGCGCTGATAGCCGTGTCGTTTGTCAGGTTGCTTCAGAAGAAAAACTTTGCATGGAAGGTTACGCTTCTCGCTTCTATATCTGCTTTGGTTGTCTCGCTGTTTAAAGTGTCGCCGATAATCGTTATTTTGATAGCAGGGATAGGAGGTATTGCTTATTATTTGTTACGAAAGAAATATGTTTGATACTTATATAGAGCTGTTTTATACCTTTTTCAAAATCGGTATCTTCGGTTTTGGCGGAGGGTATGCGATGCTTTCTCTCATCCAATATGAAGTTGTAGAAGCCCATCAGTGGCTCACGATGGGCGAATTTACGGATATCATCGCTATCTCACAGGTCACGCCGGGCCCTATCGCTATCAACAGCGCTACCTATATTGGCTATCAGGCAACCGGTGGTTCGATACTTGGCGCTATGGTTACCACGTTGGCTGTCTGTTTGCCTTCAGTTATCATCATGGTCTTGATATGCCGATTTTTCCTCCTTTTCAAGACAAACAGATACGTTCAATCGGCGCTGTCGGGGATGATGCCTGCTGCATTAGGTCTGATAGCAGCGGCTGCCATTTTGCTGATGAACAAACAAAATTTTGCGGATATGATGAGTATTATCATTTTTTTGGGTACTTTTGTCCTCTCGTATTTCTTCCGATGGGGCGTTATACGGACAATCGTATTAGCAGGGATAGCTGGATACATTTTTTATTAGGTATCAAGAGATTCCCCCTTTCAATAGGGCAGAGGTATGTAGATTTATGGGAACTTCTAAAAACCCCAAACTCTGCGTTACGCTCCATCCGCAAAATGCTCATTTACTTCATGTAAACTCCGCTTTT
>CAYUAK010000098.1:0-31802 GCA_964442765.1 uncultured Tannerella sp.
TGTTTTTTATTGTTTTGAATTAGGCCGCTAAGGTAGTTATTTTCAATGACTTTAGCAAAAAAATATGGCACTTTTTTTGTCTTTCTACCCTATCTCTATCCTCGTTTTTCAAGGATTTAGAGGGTGCGAAACATTAGTAAACATACAAAATCAATATGACGATGATGAATATTAATGTACATATTCCGATTCCTAAACTTGAACTTGAATTTTTACTCATTTTTTAAATATTTGAATTGTTAATAAATTAGCCATCGCCAGAGCCATCGCCATCGCCAGAGCCATCGCCATCGCCAGAGCCAGAGCCAAAACTTTTTATTTCTTCCATACGGGTACGTTTTTAAGGTTTTCAAAAGCCTTATCTGTCAGTTCGATTGTTTCAATGACATTCACAATTTCGTTTCCTGCAATCTCAACAGAGAACTTACAATTTGCAGGAATCTTAACTCCTTCGAGCGCCATTTGGGATAGGGAGCATGCACCATCCCAATACCACACCCGTCGCGTTTTAACGAGTGTAACTACCTTTCCGGAAGGTGTAAATTCTTCCTTTTCTAAGAAGCCGAAATGCACTCCTGCTGCATAACTGCGGATTAATACCGCTTTCTGCCCATCGGCGTTAACTACGCCTTTAACGCTTTTTTTTGGAACATAAATTGTTCCGTTAATGTTAATTTCTTCCATTTGTTATTTTTTAAATTCATTTATTTAGTTCTTTCATAACGTCCATCATCATCTTTATCCCAACGGCATCCATAGCCTGATTTGAGTTTGCGGACGATCCTCCTATGATAGTCGGCACCCAATTTCCTTTATAGCCTGCTAATTCACGGGCGATGCCAACCTGCGTCTTGAATTTCCATTCGGCGGCCTCCTGTGGCGTTAATCCGGCTTGTACTAATAACCTGTTTGCTTCAGCTTTGGCGCGTTGTTCCTGGATAATCTTATCGGCAACGAACTTGGCTTGCTCAGCTTCTAAGCGGGCTACTTCTTTTGCCTGTTCAGCCTTGGTTACTTCGACGGCTTTGATTGCTTCCTGTTTCCATTTTTCGGTTGCGGCTATTGCCTTTCCCTGTTCTTCGGCTTTTATTGCATTTTGACGCGCCTCCATTGACTGTGCCATTGCAGTCTGTATTTGCATCTGTGCCGATTGTTGAGCTGCTATCTGATCCATAACAACTTTGTCGTATCTGATGTTTGAGATTGAAAGTTGGCTTATATCAAGTCCATAATAGTTAAAAGGGCTTGTTTCCTGACGGGCGAATCCGCCAGGCGCGTTTTGGTCTTTTACGATGTCGGCTATACGGACAACTTTCTCTGACTGCGTTAACTCATCGAACACTCTTTGCTCGGATGTGCGTGTTCGGTATACACCATTATTCAACTGGTCGGTGATGTAGAAAATCAGGTCATTTTTCTTAGCTGCATAGCTTTCAAATGCGGACATTAACGGGCCGGATGCAAATACAGCTTTTACACATGTAGGTCTGACCAAGTCGTTCATCAGGCGTTCCATTCCGGCATAATCGGTTTGAATACGTTGAAGATACTGCGTCTCTAATGGTAATTTTACACGCAATGATCCACTGATTCTCCCCTTGCTTCCGTCATTGAAGACGATAGGGATGTCAAGGTCAATCGGCTTTTCGCTTCCCTCGCCTTCTTCATCACTAAACCAGAGTTGTTGCGTTTTGCTGTACATTGTAATTTTACCGAACCATTGAAAGCGAAATCCAGGCGTTGTCCAATAGTTCATGTTTCCTGTAAACGGCATCTGACAAACGACGATTTTATCGTTCTTTACATCCTCGCCGATTTTCGGTATCATAAAAATAATTACGATACCAACGATTATGGCTATTACGGCCATCAAGTTCTTTTTAGTTAATTCAAAAAATTCCATGTCTTTAATTATTAAATTGTTATTAAAAAAAATTATTCTCTTTCAAGCCACAAACAAAATGGTATAAGCCATCGAAGCCTATAACCTAATCTTCTTCCGATTCTGATTATTCCAAGCAAGTGAAGCACGAGCGTCAAATAATAGAAAGCGGTAATCACAAAAAAAGAAATCACTAAAATCCTCCACATAGTCTTATTTATTAATTGTTAATACTATCCTCATCTCAATTTTCACGGGCTTTGAACCGTCCTTTGGCTTGATTAGGAGGGCTACTGCGTCGTCTCGACGTCTCGCCATTAAACAATCATCTAATACCATGAATTACTATGAAATACAATATGTAGTAAAAATACGCTTTTTATTCAGTTTGGTTCTAATTCTTCTGCACATTCTCGCCGTATTTCTGTCTCTGTCTTTGATGGACAGTTTTTCGATTGTGATGGCTGCTCGTTCCAAGAGTGCAATCAGTCGAATTGTATCAGTTTTGAATAGGGTTATCATTACAAATTATTATAATATTCGTTCATATAATCATCGAAAAAACGATCATTCGGCAATGGGAGCCTTATTCCGAGTTCGGTCGATACTTCGGCGTGAACCTTATCAAGAAATTCGCCGAACTGTTTTGTGTTCAGCGATGAAGTGCGCCCAGTGACGTTGCTGTTTTTCCCATTGAATGATACGATACGATGATCTATGAAGCGACTGCAAAAATAATCGTGAATGTCGTTTTTATCCTGCCCTGTTGACTTCTCGATTATCCCCCACCACCACCACATCATCGCGTTCTGGTCTATTGAACGCTTCCTTGTTTGCTTTGTTACCGTAATCGTATAGTTTCCGTTCGCAAGCAAACTGAAGCCTGCAAATAGCTTATTCCGTACCTCCTCCTCGTTCTGGATGACGCCTGACGATTTTATGACGCTAATCGGTTTCATATTTTTGATTATAAAATCTACCGAACATAATAAGAATGTCCATCAAACCGTCTATTACCTTCCTCTGCTCTTCCTTCGTCAACTCGTTCCAGTCGAGGGTGTTCTTCCCATTTTTTAACTGACAACCGGTGAGTCCGGGTTTAAATTCAATGATTGCTTTCATTTTCTTAGAGGTTAAAATATTTCATCACGTAATCACGTCCAATAGCGTCGAGTATATCTACAGCGCCTACTTCATCTATTACATCTGAAATCTTGACGCCTTCACATTCAATGATTACTATGTTGTTTGTCCACGGGGTTATGGTTGCGCTTTTAACTGTTAATTGTATTGTCATAATTTTAGCTGTTAAATGTTTGAAAATAATCTTTATAATTAGCTAAATCGGCTTCAAATGAGGAGGCGTTTTTTAGAATCTCTTCGCAAAATTCAGAAAACTCTATTAGTTGTTTATCGGTGATGCACTCGCTTTCTATCATAAAGGTGTCCTTCATCACAAACTCATTCTTTTTTACTCCGCCGGATGTCGGGCGGTAAAACTCCGTCACTTGATAGAATCCGCGCTGCACAAGAAAATCGTCTATAAAATGAAGGTATAGGGCGACTTGCAGGGAATTATCATAGTTAGCCTTGCTGAAATTGCTCGTTGTCTTGATGTCGATGATGCAATTATCGTATACTTCGTCGGCGTACCCTATGTAGTTTAAGCCATTTGGAAGGACGCCTTTGATTTCGACCTGCTGACGGGGTTTGTTTTTAAATCGATTGTTGTAAAGCGTCTGAATGTCGTCGTTAAGTAGAACAATGTACTCATCGCCCCTGTTGCTCTTAAATTTAAAGCTGCTTATTATGTCGCTCTGTTTACTTAAAACGTTTTCAAACTCCCTGCCTAACGCCATTGCAGTGTCGTCGCGCTCAAATTCAGGCTTAAATGTCAGCTTGAATAGTTGCGCATAAAATTCAAGTTTTCTGGACAGTTCAAACTCATCCGGGCATGGCGGGTTCTCTGCTGTTCCGTAATACTTATTCCAGTCTTTTTCGGAATTGAGCCATCTCTCGTAATTGCTTACGAGAGAGTAGCTAAATTCGTGGTTGTTGTCGATGCGTTTCATGCTGCAAATTTTTATTTACGCCGCCTTTAGCGTTTTCAGTTTCTCGACGTATAACATTCTAAGATAGTCGTCGCCGATATTTTTTGCTTTTAACTCAGCCCCAAGACTTTGTAATTCGTCTATGGTTGCGCATATATTCATCCTGTCGGCGTATTCTTTTATTGTCGCCTTCCTTGCTTCAAACTCTAACGCCAATTCTTCACGCGCTTCTTTGATTATTTCAAAGATGCTGTCATTAATTGATATTTTGCGCGTCGGTATCTGCAAGGAGTTTTTGCAGTTGTTGAAATCCGTCGGGTCGAATGTAATGTAGCGGTCAGCACCCTGGGCGTACATGTAACCGATGAAATCCGATACCTTGAACACTTCGAGGTTGTTGTTTTCGCTACCGATGCGCGGGATGAAACGCTGGGTGTCTGTTGATTCGTCTTTCTTTCCGTGGCAAACGATTACAACGTTTTTGCCTGATTTTCGTAATTCGCTGATAAAGAATATAAGTTTGTCCAATACTGCGCCGTAAAGCCGTAATGTTTGGCTCGCTGACTGCAATTTTGGGTTCTCCGCCTTACATTCTGCGGAGATAAGGCGCACAAGTTCATCACCGGTGTCAATAGAGATGTTTTGATATTTCGACGATGCAATCACCGATAAGATTTCTTTCAATGAAGTCTCATACGCTACATCACAGTCGGCACTACTTCTTGATGCGCCTTCTTCGAGGTCGATAAGAAGAGCATCATTTTTTCCGCATAACGTCGTTTTCCCGACGCCTGCAAGTCCGTACACAATTCCAATAGAATTTTTCTTGGGTTCTATGTCCCTTTTAGCTTTGATAATCATAATTGTTTGTAATTTAATAGATTGATAATGTATTTTTCTCTTTTAATATATTTTATGCGATGTTAAGCATATTGGGTTTCAACCTCCATTTTTGTTCTGGGTTTATAAATCTTCCTGTGATTTGAAAATTGTGATGATGCGCTTTCTGCGTCTGATGCTGCGTTGGCTATTTTGCGGTATGCTTCGTGCTGAATAGTTAGCATGTCATTTTCGTCGTATGGGTCGATTTCAATTTCAGGCAGTCCTTTTTCGTAAAATTCAATCGCTTCTTTGAGTTTGGCTATTTTCTTTCTCAAATCTTCGTTTTCTTCTAACTTTGCGTAAAGTTCGTCGGGGTCGAAGTCGATTATTTCACGGTCTATCAGTTCGGATTTGTATTCAATAAATGACATTCCGTAGTTGTTTCGGCTGTGATAGTCTTCGATGACGGCAATTAGCGCATAGCCTCTTGCGTTGTAATCTTTGATTATGTCGTTGAGCGGCATGTTCCGTATTCGCTGGACTTCTGTTGCGATTTCTTCGCATACATATTCAGGTATTTCATAGACTGTTTGGCAGTCTTCGATTGTCCATCCTCCAATAAGCTGGCAGGAACTTGTGCAGTAGGTTTCGATTTCTTTCATAATTGTTAATTTTTTAATTCTTTATATGATAAATAAACTATTAGTGCGCCGAACGCGAGTATGAGCGCCGCAAAGGGTGCGAGGGGCGTTATGGCGACTGCGCCGGTTGCCCTGTATTCGGCGATGGCGTTTGCGATCAGGCCGGCTGCAAAAATGGCGACAAATACGATTGATAGAATAAAGAGTAATGCTTTCATGCTGCGGTGTTTAAAAATTTGTTAATAAAATAGGTTTGACCTTTGCCTGTAATTTTAACGGTATGCCTGACGAAAGGGTTTCCGTTAGCCTGTACGACGGTTTCGCTGACGAAAAACAGTCCCATTTCGATGAAGCGTTGATAGGGCATGTAGTCGTTTTCGTATTTGTTTTTCGTTTTGCTCAACCGCTTGCGGCATATCAGATATTTATTATCGACGAGCCATTTATAGAGTCTCTGTTCGCCGGTATCTACGCCGTTCTGACAGATTAGTTTTGCCATGTCGGAGATGTTGATGACGGTGTCGGAAGCGGATACGCTGTCGTGGAAGATTACGGCGGGGCGTTGTTCTGCGATTTGCTTTTGTTTTTCTTCGAGTTGTAGCTGCTGCTGCTCGATTTGT
Source organism: uncultured Tannerella sp. (assembly GCA_964442765.1). Taxonomy (GTDB): domain Bacteria; phylum Bacteroidota; class Bacteroidia; order Bacteroidales; family Tannerellaceae; genus Tannerella. The sequence goes on from CAYUAK010000098.1 coordinate 6,017, forward strand.
TCGGCTTGCTTTGCGGCAAGCATCAAGGCTTCGGAGAATGTTTGGGGGAGTTGGAATTTTGATTGTTCTGCAACCTTATGGAAAACAGAACGATATACTTCAAACACAGAGCGAACCTTGCGGGCAACGAAAAATTCCATACACGAAACGGTTAATTTCGCTTCGGCTTTAATTCCGTTTTGCAATTCGTTTGATTTGACGACCTTACCCATTTGGGTAAGGTAGAAGTCTACGCCTTCAATAAAGTTTTCCTTTAAAGATTCTGATGCTTTATGCCGATACTCATAAATAACAGGCCATACCTCATCGAAATTTACCGGAAATTCTTCTCCGGATCGTTTCAACTCTAAGACCTTTTGAAAATAGGTCTTAATTTCGCTTTCTGTACTTTCTTTTGTGAGGATTAATTCGTTCATAGTTATACTATTTTTACGTTAAAATAATTCTTCGCATACGGTTTCTTCGCATTTATTGGCTGATTCCACGATGGCTGATCCTTCCATTTTTGCTACAAATGCTTTTGGGAGTTCCATGTCCATAGTAAGCCATCCGTTTTGCAAGGCGATATATTCCGCCTCTATCAGCGATTCATCGTAGAAGTCACTACGCTCTTCATCCCAAAGCACGCGACCGTCCGGCAGTCGCTCCATCAACTCCATAAAGTAGGCTAAATGCCAGCATTGCTTGTATACACTCAATGGTATATACTTTGTTGGCGTAATGACAACTGTTTCAATAGGATTGCGCTTGTCGAACAGGTCTTTCTGATATGCTTTATTTGTTTTCATGACTACGCTATTTTAGCTGTTAAACCTCTTAATGCTTCCTTTTCGGAAGGATAGTAGTAGTTTCATGCTGATTAATTCGTTTATTTTCTTATTACTATAGTATTTGCGGCTTCAAGTTTCATCAACTCGGCTACCTCGTAGTATACCGTAGAGTTTTTGCCATTACCGCCGGGCTTGCGTTTCAGCTTGCCGGCTTCCACCCATCCAATAACGCGCGAAGTGCCGAATGCCGCGTATGCCTTTCTTTGAGATATAAGACGCAGCCGCCCATCTGTCGCCTCAATGCCGCGCTGAAAGCCTATCTCAAAGGCGCGGGACAGAATTTTTTCTACTTCGTCAGTAGCGATTATATAATCCATATTCCATTAAGTTTAATTTGTAAAATAGTCTACGACCGTTTTATTTTTTAATTATTCAATTTAAACGGGTTACTTTTATTCCGTTCAGGACGCCTTTCAGAGTAGCGTGAAATTTGAATCCATCTTTGTTCAGGCGATAGACGGCGTCCCAAACGGATGCTTCCTTCGCCTGCCTGGAGGTGAATGTAACGCAGTCGCCAACTTTCAGGCGACGCAATGAACCGGAAATCTCGGTTTTTTTCGATGTATAAACTTTTGCCATATTTTTTTATTTAATTAATTTTCATATCTTTGCGGTCTTGTTTTCGTCTTATTGGACGCTGTAAAGCATCAAGTAAGGTACGAAAGACGCCGCAAAGATACACATTTATGTGAATATATAATAGAATAAACAAAAAAATATACACGTATGTGTGATATTTATACATCGTCTAAATAATTAAATATGTAAACAAGTTTATATTAGCGTATTACACCAATATTTAGACACGTTCTAAATAATTAAGTTAGTTAAATGTATGAGTATAAGGATATTAATATTAAATAAATATAATAGTAAGTATATTAATATAGTTGACAATCAGATAGATATAAAATTTTTACAAAGATACACATAAACGTGAATATATGAACAAACAAATTAAAAAAATTAGAGAGCGGCTTTGCGATGACTCTAATGAGGTATTCGCCAAGCGGGTGGGAGAAAATCCAAATACTACAAGCAATTGGATTAGTAGGAGGATAGGAAGGGATGTTATAGATAAAATTCTTAACGCTTTTCCTGAAGTTAATGTGGCATGGTTTTTTACCGGTGAAGGCGCAATGCTTAAGTCCGAATCAAGAGACGAAACGATTACGGCACACGAAGCGACCGAGATGCAAACAAAAGTAGAAAGAATTAGTAAGTTGATAGGGTATCAAAAAAGGAATTCTATTTATGATAATATCCTGAAAATTAGAAAGAAAAAGGGATATAGTCAGGAAAATGTAGCCTCTCATTTAGGTATGAAACAGGCTGGTTACGGCTTGATTGAAAACGGGAATAGAGGGCTTGAGTACAACGTTTTATTACAAATTGCAGTGTTTTTCGAGATGGACGTTATTGACATTATTACCTATCCGGATAAATACATCGACGAAAAAACAGCTTCAACTTCCTTAGAAAGTAAAACAACGCGAGTGCTTGTCGAGATTGATGTGAACAACGACGAGTTTATAAAAATGGGATTGAAGGATAAAATTATTCAAGTGTTGAACAAATAATTATTAATATTATGAATGAAATAGTTAATCCAGAAGAACTTAATGAAAGAAAAAAAAGACTTTCAGAGTTTATTAAATTTTTGGGTATTGATAATGAAAGATTTGAAATATTTTCCGAATTACCGCAAGGATTTGTAATGAATTTCAACGGTAAATTAAAGATAGTACAGTTAAGAAATATTGAAATTGCTTATCCTGAATTTAATATACAATGGTTATACACAGGTAAAGGAAGCATGTTTCATAACGATGATGCTATGAGAAATAATACAGAAAAAGTAATTAACGAATTGGTTGAATTGAAAAATAATGTAACTGGGTCTGAGTAAACGACACGAACTTACGGAGTAGAAACGCGTGCGCTCAATCAGGCTGTCAGAAGAAATGAGAAAAGATTTCCGGCGGATTTCATCTTTCATCTTTTAAATCCTGAATGGACTGAACTCGTCGCAAATTGCGTCCAGTTTCCAAAAAATATAAAACATAGCTTCATATTGTCTTCGGCATTTACGCAAGAATGCTTGATGTGCTGTCTGGCGTCTTTCGTTCTTATTTATCGTGGCTACAAACATTATCATTATACACGCTTTTTCGATGGTACGAAATATTATACTTGATTCAACAAATGAACGCGTCTCCGTTCTTGAATTTCAATACAAAGAGTTAAAACGTGAAATCGAGGATATTTTGACTATTCAAAACGACATCAACGAGGACACGCGGGCACAGCTTGAACTCGTCAATCAGGCTTTAGCGGAATTGCAGGTAAGAAACAGAGAGCCTAAACCGAGTAGACGAATCGAATTTTAAACGGGAAACGATGATTAATTAGACCATACTTTAGCAAGACGAGAAGCATGAAAATTGTCCATCCAATTACAAATAAATTACAAATATAATGCAAATGTTTTATTATCAACGTCATAATAATTGACTCTTAATCAATGGGTCGAGGGTTCGAGTCCCTCCGGGGTTACAAAGCTAAATAGCAACATTATGAGTGGATTGCATCGCGCAATCCACTTGTTTTTTTGCATCGAAAGGAATAAAAATACGGATATTTTATGCTGAAAAAATGTTTTTAAAACATATTTATTTCATCTTCTTTATAATTTATGCAGGATGATCCGGCGAAATTCCGGTTTGTTGCCGATTCGAATATTAAATTCGTCTCCGTTCAAGCGTCTGCCGGGTTTCCATACACCGTTTACAAAGACGCCGTCATCGATAGATATCGTTTCTGAACGTCCGCTATATGCACTAAATGAAACCCGTATGTTACGTCCTGTGACAAAAAACTCATCGGGCGTTACCTGCAGTATCAGTCCGCATGATTCGGGGATAGAATTTTCGGTATCGCGTTTTTGCGAATAAGATACATCAATACGATAATCACCCAGCGTTAAAGATTCCCGCTCAGCATTGGTATAGGTGAAACCAACATTTTTCCCTTTCCCCGAATGTTTAGCCCAAAAAGGCAAAAAGCCCGCAAGTGAGCCATAGCTTTCGCCTATCGACTTGGCGACGCTTTCCGGAAGACCATCGATGGCAAAAGGGGCGTAACATATCGCATTGTGTTGACCTAATGCGTAATAGATATTGGCTGCTGAGCGTATGTCTGGATTTGTTTCAGGTATAAACAACGGATTACCTGCAATGACATATTGACCGCTTGCCCGTTTAAAATTGTCTAAATAAATATCCGGCGCATATAAATCAACACTAGGAGCACCTGCCCGCCAAACATTTATCATTTTTGAGACCGGTCCGCCACTGGGGTAGTTGGGGCTTATGTCTCTCGAATAGGAAGGGTCAAGCCAGGCATTAACAAACATGGGCAAGGGATAAATTTGTTTCCCTGCCTGTACAATCGTTTCGATACACCGTGCGATATGCCATGCCATGAACACCTCATCGGCTCCATATCCGAACATCTCTAACCAAGTACCGGATGTCCTGCTCCCTATATGTGCCATCATGGAACGAAGTTCGTCGGTCAGATCATCTTTTTGCTGGTTGAGGCTGTTCAATAACTCTTGTGGAACTTGCTGGGCAAAAGCCTGCTGCGCTAAAGGCGACATGTCACGGGCAGTACCAAGTACGCCAATCTCATTTTCAACCTGCATCATCAATACGGTCTGCTCTGTAGCATCTATCTTCTTGATGTATCGCATCAACTCGGCATAAGCGCGGGCGTCGGCTTCGATAACCTGACTGCCCCAGATGGACATGGCGCGGCTGCTTCTTCCGGGCGATGGTTGCATCCGTGGAAAGCGTACCTGGTCTTTTTTTACCCAGGCAGGGACATACGTTCCTTCGCCGTTCTTCCATGTAGCAAACCAGATAAGGACAAGTTTAAAGTTGTTTTTACGGGCTCCTTTGATTAATCCTTCTACTAAGGTATAATCAAATTTGCCTTCTACAGGCTCGAACAGTTCCCACGAAACCGAAGCGATGATCGTATTCAGGTTCATTTGTTTGAGCCTGCCCCAGATGGGCTGCATGTACTCAAGACATGATGATGAGGAATTATGCAACTCGCCCGATAACATGATATAAGGCGACTTTTTGATTATCAACTGATTGATGCCGTTGTATTCTTCAATACGAGGCAATGTGGGCTGAGCTTGTATATAAACAAAGCTAATAATAAGAAAGGAAAAAAGTTGAATTTTATTTTTCATCTGTTTAATAAATTATAATCGTTTGCTTTAATTGAATGTCTGTTGTTAAGGGAGACATCCCCCTGCGCCCTTTTACATCCCCCTGCGCCCATTTCTTCCACTTCGTGAACATTCCATAGTGTAAAAAAAAATTTTGTCACTTTCCGAAGGGAAGTAAAGAGACACATTGATTAATTATTATAGGAACGTTCAAAGGGGAATTTGGGGGAGTAAAACCTACTTTGTAATGACGCCTATCTCGCCGATGACCACCCTTCTACCAGATTCGACGGTTTCTACGGTTTCCAATTTGATGTAACTTGCTTTTAAAGGCTTGTCAAAACTGACGAACTGTGGGATGGGATTGTTCTGGATGTTGTCAAAGGAGGCATTGTTCTTTACCTTATTCCATCTCTTGCCATCTACACTTGTGTAAAAGTGATACCGGACAATATTTCCTGCCGAGCCGTTTACCGGATAGTAGGAAAAGCCTTTCAACATCAGCTCTTCACCCAGATGGATGGTTATTGCCTTTTGATTTTCGGGCAAGGTAGCGGCCATTAAAAAGTTGCCATCGATAGCCCGTTCCACACCGCGCATTTCGGGCGCTACTACACGCCACAAGGCCGGCGCTATATCAAAATCTTCGCGGACGGTCTCACTGCTTTGCTTGTTGTTGTTGATGAACGCCTTCGCCATGACCGTCCCGCCTTTCGGCAACTCAAAAGGGTCAACGTATCGTGATGATTTGACCGTGGGCTCGCTGCCGTCTAAGGTAAAATAGATAACAGGGTCCTTCGATTCGCACGAGATGGTTACATTCCCGGTTCGGTTGCGTGCTATGCTCACAGAGCTTAACAGTTCAGGTGCTTTATAAACGGCTATATTGTTCAGTATCGGACAGGCAAGCGCATCTTCAATATTCACCCTCAGCTTACGGGCTGTTACCATCGGGAATCGCAGTATCCTTTTATAGCCGATGGTGGTCTGCTTGTCGATGTTTTTCCAGCCGCCTCCGTCCCAATAATCTACGCTGAAAGACTTAACGCGCTGGCCTAACGGGAAGTACTCCTGAAGCATCAGCCGGTTAAAAGATTTCTCATTACCCAGGTCGATTTCGATGGAAGCCGACAGTTGGTTGTCGTCTGTTGTCCAATAGGAATCGAACTTGCCGTTACCGAGGTTTTTTGCGCCATATTTCGACGATTGGCCGCGCGTATGGGAAGCTGTAAATTTCGCATCTTTGGCTAAATTATCGGCAAAGGTCTCGTCGATGATTTTCCGAAATTCCATCAACCGTATGGAATCATTGGCATGGATTCTCCCGCGTCGGTCGGGCGGCACGTTCAGTAACAAGTTGCTGTTACGTCCAACTGATGTGTAATAGATATCAACAAGTTTGGCAATCGTCTTCACACGTGTATCGGTAGCTGCGCTGTAGAACCATCCCGGACGAATGGAGACGTCGGTCTCAGCCGGCACCCATGCTTTCCCATTAGGTTCGCCACTGTTTAATATCTGCGTAGGAGGCGCCTGTGTGCCGGGGCCAAATCCTTCCACGTTCATCGTCGACCAGTTGGTTTCGCCTGCAACGCCTGATTCATTGCCCATCCATCGACAGCCGGGACCAACATCGCTGAAAATAATCGCATGGGGCTGGAGCCGAAAAACGGTTGAATGAAACAGATTCCAATCGTACACTTGCCTTTTGCCGTTAGGCCCTTCCCCATTAGCGCCATCAAACCATTGCTCAAAAACATGTCCATAGCTCCCTAACACCTCATTCAACTGATTGGAAAACACCTGATTATACTCAGGCGTTCCATATTGGGGATGATTTCGATCCCAGGGCGAAAGGTAAACGCCGAACTTCAATCCATATTCCCGACATGCGTCCGACAGCTCTCTCAGCACATCCCCTTTGCTGTCTTTCCATCCGCTTTCACGCACGGTATGTGTGCTGTACTTACTGGGCCATAAGCAGAACCCGTCGTGATGTTTGGCGGTGATAATAATCGCTTTCATACCGGCAGCTTTAGCTGTCGCTGCCCACTGGCGACAATCCAACGCGGTAGGATTGAACACTTTCGGGTCTTCTTTGCCATTCCCCCACTCTACATTAGTAAATGTATTAGGGCCAAAATGTATAAACATATAATACTCCATTTTCTGCCATTCAATCTGATACTTGGTAGGCAGAGCGCCATAAGGAGCAGGTGCATCAGGCGCGGAACAACCCGCAGTTATGAATAAGATAATCAGGCAACAAGCCCAACTCTTTTTCTTAATCAATAGATTTTTCATAAACAAATTAGCTTTTTTTTAAAAAAAACAAAGGTATAAATTTTTATTGAGGAAGGTGTCTTGCCCGTTTGATGTGGTGAATGAAGCACCCAATAGCGTTTATCCCCGATGTATCGATTCAATTGCGCCCCTACAAGTCGTTCTTCCGGTGAGAGCATATAATGCTCTTCTGTATTACAAGGCCCTGTCGTATTGAAAAACCGAAGTGAATTTCTTGTGTTCATCAAATAAAACTATTTTTCAAGCCGCAAAGATAGTAATTATTTGTTGAAAAACTATCACTTGCTCCAAAAAATTCCAACCCCTCTCACTGTACTTCTCTCTCCATTCTCTGTATTAAAAATATCTCTCTGTGCTTAATCTGTGTTCTCTGTGCTTAAATCCGAAAGATAATCTATCATCTGCCGGATAACCTTTGTACAAACCGGACAAAAAGTAGTACCGGAGCGCATGGTGCAGTTGTTCATCGGTCGATAAATCCCTTTGGCCATGTATCCGCCTCCTTCAAAGACGCCAAATAGGTTGGGGTTATCTCTTTGGACAAGGGTGGGAATCTGGATTTCGGGGGGAAGCATTTTTTTCCACTTAGCTTCAAAATTGACCAATGTAGTGATGTTAGGCTCCCAAGGCTCAGTCTTGAGGTTATAGAAATCGTTGTATGCCACTTCGGAACTGAAATATTCATCGCCCAAGCCTGCAAAGCTGTGTCCTAACTCGTGCACAAACACGCTGATTGTCCGCGCATTATCAGCCGTCCCTATAGCATAGAAGTTATACATCCCCCCACCGCCGTAGGTAGGCGAGTTGACGAGGATAAAAATAGCGTCACAGGGCGTGTCCCATACCGCATCCCGTATCGACTTCATATCGGGCGTTGTCAGGTAACGGTTGAGGCCAAAGGTATAAAAGCCCGAATTGAGGGCTGTGTTCAGAAAAATGCCCTCGCCCGACTTATCCGTTCCCGAATCTTCGGATATTAACTTAACAGCCCACACATTGAAGTCGTCACGTCTTTCGGAGAAAGGGGCGGTCTGAAACAGGGCTTCCGTAAAACGCCGAGCGTCCGTTTCAAACTTATCCATCTCAGAAGCCGTATAGCCTTCGGATAGAAAGACCAAATCTACTTTTCCGGAAGGGTCGCCGTTGTATAACAATTTCACTTTTTGATGTTTCTTCAAAGGGCTTTTATCGATAAAGATACTGGCTGGATCTATCTCTGTTTTCCATAGCGTATAGAACTGATTATCGGCACGTTCGCGCGCCAGCAGTTCAAACAGTACCGGCTTTTTAGGATAAGGTATCGTGATGCTGTTGGTCCACGATTGTGTCTCTTTCATGGCCTGGTCGGTGGTACGCCATTCTTCAAACAGCGTATTTAACCCTCTTGAATAAAGTAAGATATTGGTTTGAAGGTCATACACTTTGACAAAATAACCTCCATATCCAAATGGGTCAAGCAGGTTATTAACAGGGCCACCCCAAACCGGCTCCTCCCGCAGTTGCTGCAAGGCAGCGCTCTGCTCACGCGCATGGCCGCTCAGTGCAAAATCGACCCGCAAACTCTTAGGCTCAAAATAGGCAGCAAAATCTACCTGACCATATACGGATACACTCCCTAAAATAAAATAAACAAAAAGTGCCGGTAAAATCCGGCTAAGAATACGTGACATACTAATTCTATTTTTATCGGTTTTTCTATATCGTTTGCAATCCCTAACTCCCCCTTTGAACTTTCCAATAATAATTAATCAATGTGTCTCTTTACTTCCCTTCGGAAAGTGACAAAAATTTTTTTTACACTATGGAATGTTCACGAAGTGGAAGAAATGGGGGCAGGGGGATGTCCTCTTCTTTCATTCTTTCCTTTCCACTATCCACTGAAAACTGTCCACTGAAAACTACATTCTTATATCTAGAAACCTAATCTGTTCATATAAATTGTCAATATCGGTGACCCCATAATACTGCAATATCGTTTGGCCGGCATGCATAACATCTATTGGAGGATAGGTACAACTGTTACTAAACGCATTAAGGAACTTCACAATAAAAAAGGAATCGAAATGATCCAGCATCCGTTTTACAAAAGCCTCGGACGAAGATGAATATCTTCTACATTCTTTCAGAATCATATCGAACTGCTTATCACCGATAAATTTCAAAATATCAGTAGGTATCTGCTTTTGAATATCCTCAGAAGCTAAAGCGGGAAAGGACTCGTAAAATATCTTCAATAATCCGAATAACTTAAAGCTATAGACATCAAACTTACCTGTCTCAATAATCTTCCGTACCGAAGGGCCTGTGCCGAAAGGGACACGGTCTGAAATACGGGGCGAGGGGAAGACAATCGGCTCCTTCACTTCGTATACAGGATTCATTTTTACGGCTTTCTGCAGGAAATAAAAGTCCTCCCCACCCTGCCGGGGCGGCATACCGCCCAGCTTTATATATGCCTCAGCACGAATAGCAAAACAGGAACCGATGGTATGGATGGCAAACGGGAAGTCAAACGTTTTAAGGGCAAGCCGGTAGTAACGAAGATAAATTTCGTACAACCGGCACGCATTGATTTCTTTTACGGGATACACCGTCCGGTCGGATTGGTGTTGGAACTGAAAAGTGAAGCAATCGGCTTTGGCATGTTCCAGCGCTTTTGTTATCTCTCTGAAATAGTCCTTCGACACAAGCGTATCTGCATCTAACGACACAATTAGCCCATCCGGTTTGTTTATAGCGTCAAAACGTCGAACCGCCTCATCCATAGCTGTTTTACGCGCAAAGCCTACCCCTGCTTTTTTCTTAACAGTCCCTTGGGTGAGTATTGGATGCAGTTTGAAGTTTTTATAATAATCCAGTTTTGACCTAATCAACAGGTAATTAAATAACCGTTTGTTTTTCTCAACAACAGGTTGGGGCGTTTCTTCTCCGGAATTGACGTGAATGATGACTTCAATTTTAGGTTGAACCATATATGCGCTTTCTAACGATTCTAAGGTGTGGAAAAGGTTGTCCTCATCTATGCAGGGGATGATGACAATGATGCCGACCTCCTCCTCCGGAGCCTCTTCAATGAAAGTAGGAAGGGCTTTATAACGGGTAAAGTAATGCGCTGCAAAATTCATTTTTTCGACGGTTTGCAAGCGCAAAAGTAATAAAAATAATTCGAATAGAAACAACGGCATCCTGCCGTTGCAAAAAAAACCGGAGTAGACTTCTCAGACTACTCCGGCGACCATCATTTTTAATGTAAAATGTTTAATAACGTTTACTTAACTCCTAATGATGAGTCGAAGCCAAGCTGTTGTGTCAAACGGATATTATTATCCGGCTTCTCTCCTAACCTGAACGTACCCGCGCTTGAACGTTGCCTCGCCTCATTGTTATATACATATTCATACCATGTTATCTTGACGGGTTTCGATGTGACGCCCGGCGGCAGTAAGTCGGAAATCTTGAACGAACTCCTGCCTACCCCTCTATGTAAATACATGTTGTTTCCGGGAACCTCACCATAAGCATTATGGAACAATGACAGGTAAATCGTATCCGCATCCTTGCGTAAATCATCATAGACCAAGTTGATCAAATGCTTCACGTCCGAATACTGCGCATACAGCACCTCAAAGTCAATGTTGATATAATTTCCCCCAAAAGCAGCGTGAATTTTGCTGAAAGGATCGTTCCCGATACTGTCTCGGCGGATTTCCTCCGCTTCAAGGATAAACGATTCGGCGACAACCGGTTTCGATAACAACTGATAGAACCCATTCACACTCACATCATAAACTTGCTTGTTTTTATCTTTTTCAGACAAGATTTCAAAATTTACAAGCACACGTTTGTCGTTTTCTATCGTTTGAGAAGTGTTCGATTTGAGAACTTTAAGCGTATTTCCTTTATCCGTCCGAATCTCATAATCGTTAGACGACCGAACATTTTGAATAACCCCATACGAGATGTAGACATCTTCGGCGTCTTTCAGACAGGAAAAAACAATAAATAAAGACATCAGTCCTAACCCTGCATTAATAATTATTCGTTTCATAATCTAATATAATAAATTAAATTTTCTTTTGTATCCTATAAGACGCAAAAAAGAATCGATTCGTTGCATGACCCCCAAAAAAAAATCAGGCTTCAGGTTTGGCTATGGCCGATTTTCAATTCAGGTTTCAGAAATCAGCATAAAGATACAAAAATTCAGGATTCTTAATTATTAATTCTTAATTCTTAATTATTATCCCTACCTTTGCAGGCGATTATCTTCGCAAAAATGACAGACTATGGCCAATTTTTTAACCGATGTATCCAGAACTTTTGGGGAATACCTGCTTATTCCCGGCTTGACAACGAAGCAATGTCTTCCTTCCAATGTATCGCTCCGCACGCCTCTTATAAAATTCAGCAAGGGACAAACGTCTCCTATCAGTCTTAACATACCGCTTGTCTCTGCTATCATGCAGTCGGTATCAGGCCCCGAACTTGCTATTGAGTTAGCGCGTAATGGGGGGCTTTCTTTTATTTACGCATCGCAACCGATAAAAAACCAAGCCGAAATGGTTCGCAAAGTGAAAAAGTTCAAAGCCGGTTTTGTGGTCAGCGATTCGAACCTTACCCCCGAACATACGCTTAGCGACGTTATCAAACTATACCGCAAGACCGACCATTCAACTATCGGCATAACCGACGACGGCACATCTAACGGTAAGCTATTAGGTATCATAACCAGCCGCGATTACCGGATTGAAAAGGACGACCACGACATGAAAATAAAAGACTTCATGACGCCTTTCGACAAGCTGATAGTTGGCAAATCGGGTATCACACTGAGTGAAGCCAATCAGATTTTATGGGAACATAAACTGAATACGCTGCCTGTTATCGATGAGCGGCAGAACTTAGTCTATTTTGTTTTCCGGAAGGACTACGACAGTCACCGTGAAAACCCATACGAGCTATCCAACCCTGTAAATAAAGAGCTACGTGTAGGCGCCGGTATCAATACGCGCGACTATAAGGATAGGGTTCCGGCCTTGATAGAGGCCGGCGTTGATGTATTATGTATCGATTCATCTGACGGATATTCAGAATGGCAACAAGATACAATCAGTTGGATAAAAACCAATTACGGTGATAAAACCCCTATCGGTGCCGGCAATATAGTGGACGGTGATGGATTTCGTTTCTTAGCCAACGCTGGCGCCGATTTTATCAAGGTAGGAATAGGGGGCGGCTCTATCTGCATCACGCGCGAACAAAAAGGTATTGGACGCGGACAGGCTACCGCACTGATTGACGTCGCCAACGAACGCAATAAATATTGGGACGAAACAGGCGTCTATATCCCAATATGCAGCGATGGGGGCTTAGTACACGACTACCACATCGTGCTGGCTTTGGCCATGGGAGCCGATTTCCTGATGATGGGACGCTACTTCGCACGCTTTGACGAATCGCCTACCAAGACCTTGCGCATAGGTAATAACTACGTGAAGGAGTATTGGGGTGAAGGCTCTAACCGCGCACAAAACTGGCAACGCTACGACACCGGCGGCAATGACACGCTCAAGTTTGAAGAAGGCGTCGACAGCTATGTCCCGTATGCAGGCAAGATGAAAGAAAACTTGGACATCACATTGGGTAAAGTAAAATCAACGATGTGTAGCTGCGGCGCCATCTCGTTGCAGGAACTGCAACAAAATGCCAAGATAACGCTTGTCTCCTCGACAAGCATTGTCGAAGGTGGCGTGCATGATGTGATACTGAAAGAACAAAGCAAGTGATTTTCTTACAGATAGATAGCCTGACGAAACACTTTGGCAGCCTTGTTCTGTATGAGAACATCTCCTTTGGCGTGACGCAGGGACAAAAGATAGGCCTCATTGCCCGCAATGGCGCGGGGAAGTCTACACTGCTGAATATCATCAGCGGCAAAGAAGTGCCGGACGAGGGAAGGGTTGTCTTTCGCAACGATATACGGATTGGATACTTAGAACAAACACCCACTTTTCAGGAAGGACTGACCGTCCTGCAGGCTTGTTTCAACTCGCAAAACGATACCGTCCGCCTCATAGCTAATTACGAAAAGGCGCTGTTATCGGGCAACGTGGAAATGATAGAAAAACTCCTGCAACGCATGGAACACGCCAAAGCATGGGATTACGAACGGAAAGCCAAAGAAATCCTTTCACTATTAAAGATAAATAATTTCGACCAACCGGTAGAAACGCTTTCGGGCGGACAGGCCAAACGTATCGCATTGGCTAATACGCTTATCCTGGAACCCGAACTCATCCTGCTTGACGAACCTACCAACCACTTAGACCTGAAGATGATAGAATGGCTCGAAGACTACCTGAAACGCTCGACAATAAGTCTGCTGATGGTGACACATGACCGGTATTTCCTTGACGAGGTCTGCAACGAAATCATCGAAATCGACAACCAACAACTCTATTCATATAAAGGCAATTACAGTTATTATTTGACGAAACGGGCCGAAAGGATGGAAGTCAGTCTGGCATCGGTTGAACATGCCAAAAACCTGTATAGAAAGGAATTGGACTGGATGCGCCGACAGCCGCAAGCGCGCGCTACCAAAGCCAAATACCGGATAGACGCCTTTTCGGATATTGAAAAGAAAGCCAAGCAAAAACAGGATGACAAAACCGTCTCACTGCATGTAAAAGCCTCCTATATAGGCTCTAAGATTTTCGAAGCTAAGCATGTCACCAAAAGCTATGACGAAATAAATATTATAAAAGACTTTAATTATGTCTTCACCCGCTACGAGAAATTGGGTATCGTGGGCGATAACGGGACAGGCAAATCGACCTTTATTAAAATGTTAATAGACGAAGTCCGACCGGATAGCGGACGATTTATTATCGGCGAAACTGTCCGGTTCGGCTATTACAGCCAGGACGGGCTCCAGTTTGACGAGCAAAAGAAAGTCATCGACATCGTGCAAAACATCGCCGAATATATCACACTAAGCAACGGCAAGACTTTAGGCGTTGCTCAATTCCTGAACCACTTTCTTTTTGCCCCAGACAAGCAACATGACTACGTCCACAAACTAAGCGGCGGCGAAAAACGACGCCTGTACTTATGTACCGTCCTTATGCGCAACCCTAACTTCCTTGTACTCGACGAGCCTACCAACGACCTGGATATCGCCACCTTAAACGTTCTCGAAGAGTACCTCTCCGACTTTAAAGGCTGTATGATCATCGTTTCGCACGACCGCTACTTCATGGACAAAGTGGTAGACCACTTGTTTGTCTTCCACGGCAACGCAGTCATCCAAGACTTCCCCGGCAACTATACCCAATACCGCCTCTGGCAGTCGCAGCAGCTCAAAGAGCCGGAAGTGCCAGCCTCCGTCGACAAACAAAGCTACCGACAGCCCCCCGACAAAAAGAAACTGACCTACAAAGAACAAAAAGAACTCGAAGCCATCGAAGTCGAGATACCCGCCCTCGAAGCCGAAAAGAAAACGATAGAAGACGCCCTCAACAGCGGCCACCTCACCTACGAACAGCTTACCGCCCATTCTGCCCGCTACACCGCCCTCCTCCAGGCAATCGAAGCCAACACCCTCCGCTGGCTCACCCTCAGCGACTAATCACCACGGGGACGGGGGAAAGGCTATTTAACAAAAACTTTTTTTGTGTCGGCTACGTATGTCCGTGTTGTGAATGAATAGTCGTTGCCTTCTGAATCGCTGCAAGTTATTTCGACATAAAAAGCGTAAAAACCTTTTTTAGGATAGGGAAGCGTTACGGCTACTGGTTTTTTATTCATGCTGATTTCTTTATCCGACCATACCGATTTGCGAAAGTCGCGACTGTTCGATTCAGCCGACCATACAACCAAGCGCTTAGGTTGACGGTCGGTAAGGTTGATTTCGAGTGATATCTTTCCGCCCCTTTCTGTCAATATCCAATCAAAGACTGGATAGGGATAATGGTTTAGTGTCATATCGAAAAAGGCGCTTAATGTAGCGAAAGCTGTCCGACCATCGCCCAAGTTATGCCCGACATTGGAGATATAACATAAAAGGTTTTTCCCCGGAATGCCGTCCAAGTAATGCTTAGAAGCGTCAATTGTCCAGTAGGGGTCGTTTGTGCCCATAAAAAGTATTTTTGGCATCGATAAACGTGTTCGATAAGCGTAAGGATCAATCATTTGAATAATTGCATTACCAAACTCGCTATTGATAGCTTGTGGAAGTTCAAGCGACACGTAATCAGTTATTTCTTCGCTATAATTATAATCTTTTTGCTGATCGGCAAGTGTAGCCGGCATATTCAGGATGTCGATTACCATAGGCGCAATAGCTTCCACGCGCCGGTCGTTTGAAGCGCCTGTCAACCAGGTCGTCCATCCGCGTTTGGAAGCGCCGGAAATGACAAACCGGTTTATTTCAGTACGCAAATGATTACTTGCAAATTCCTGTATGACATCCATTGCTTTCAATGCGCTCTTCACCATTGGGAACAATAAGGGCCAAGCGTAGTTGCCGTCTTTGCGAAACTCATTGAGCGTGAATGAGATGAGCGCATCTTCCGTCAGTCCTCCAAACAACGGTTGGTTGGGCGTTTGGCGCAAGATGGCTGTAACAGCCTGATTACGTGAAGCGATATTGGCTAACATTATTGAAAGGTTATCGTCCGGTTTTACCGGTTTCGGGATACCGTCGTTTAGCGAACCACCGGCTATAAACAGCAAAGCGCCGTCATAGTTAATGTTTTCCGGCACAAATACAATTAATTCGTGCTTCCATAAAATGCCCTGCCATTTTTGAGACATAAACAAGATAGAAAAAGCTTGTGTATTACCCGTTTGATAATTACCTCGCACTTCATACGCCCAAGTCGGATCTCCATTGTTGAGATAAGCATCAAGCGCCGATGCCGGTGTTACTGATTGTTGCGCTAACGATATGGCAAACAAGCAATTGCTAATCAAAAAAAGAAAAATCTTATTCATAATTTCAAGTTAATTTTTAAAAATATCAATGATATGAAAGGAAGCCCTCGTTTGAGGCTGCAAATATAACACATTTTTAATAATGAGTCCACTCCGAAAAGTATTTTTAAACCACAAAGAACACAAAGCTAACACAAAGGACACAAAGAAAAGAATCTGTATTACAACACTTTGTGCACTTTGTGAAATCTCTTTGTGTACTTTGTGGTATAACTTTTTGTTTTATCGGAGTGGACTCAATAAAAAAATATTTAAGAAAGTTTAAATAATTGTCGCTGTTGCTACTTTTATGAGTTTTATAAGCCTATTATGCTGATAAAGAAGATGATGTAAAAGTAAAATCCGTTAAAAGGGGGAATTGCGGGAATTTTGCCAAGCGTCAGTGTTGTCTATGCCCAACCGGTCGGGGTGGAAGATGGGGTCTTTGATGCCGGAGCGGTATTGGCGGTCGAAATCAGCAAAGACTTTGAGGGATACCTTGCGTAGGAGGATAAGGGCTATCAGGTTCAGCCAGGCCATCAGCCCTACGCCTATGTCGGCTAAATCCCAAGCTAAGGTCATCGTGTTGATGGCTGTAAAGAAGGTGACAAGCAGGATACCTATCCGCAGGAGTTGAATCATCCATGACGCTGTGCCTTTCTTGCGAAATAGGAAATATACATTCGATTCGGCCTGAAAATAATAGCTCATAATCGTAGTGAAGGCAAAACAGAAAAGAGCGATAGCCACAAAGCCGGAGCCTAATCCTGGTATGGTCGTATCTATCGCTAACTGTGTATTGACAGGGCCGTAGTCGGTTATCGCTTCGGGCATCCCCCGACCGGTGAATACGACTTGTTGCATCGAATCGTAAACCCTGTAAGTCCCTGTTATCAAGATAACTAAAGCGGTAGCGGAGCAAACGACTAAGGTGTCTATGTATACCGACAGCGCTTGTACTAACCCCTGCTTGGCAGGATGTGGCACTTCGCAGGCGGCTGCTGCGTGTGGAGCGGTGCCCTGACCGGCTTCGTTGGCAAAGATACCCCGCTTAACACCCATGCTGATAGCGACGCCTACCATACCGGCAAAAGTCTGCTCGAAGCCAAAAGCGCTTTTGAATATCAACACAAAGACGCCGGGAATCTGCTGGAAATTCATGATTAATATGACAGCTACTCCCACTACATAGCCGATGGTCATGACAGGCATAACGATTTCTGAAATACGCGCCATACGACGCACGCCACCGTAAATAATCAGGGCAAGCAAAATAACTACAAATCCGGCGGTAATACGAAGGTCGATACCGAATGAATGCTGGAAAGCATCGCAGATGGTGTTGGACTGAACGCCGGGCAACAGTAAGCCTAACGAAATAATCGTAACTAACGAAAAGGCCAGCGCGAATGATTTATTTCGTATCCCTTTCAAAATATAATAGGCGGGGCCGCCGCGGTAGTTGCCGTTTATCTTTTCTTTATAGACCTGTGCGAGGGCAGTCTCGACATACCCTGTGGCAGCGCCGAAAAAGGCTATCGCCCACATCCAGAAGATGGCGCCGGGCCCCCCTAAGGCAATAGCCGTTGCGACGCCTGCAATCTTTCCTGTCCCTATCCGACCGGCTAAGGCTAAGTTGAACGATTGAAAAGAAGATATACCGGAAGCTGACGGCTTGCCCTGCAGGAGCATCTGTATCATCTCTTTAAAGTAACGCACCTGCACAAAACTGGTGCGCCACGAGAAATACAAGCCCGTTGCTAAACAGAAACCAATAAAAGGGGCGCCCCATACCCAGGCGCTTATCGTTGATATAATAGTAGCGAAATCCATATTTTTTTTGCCACGAAGTCACGAAGATTCACGAATAAATTTAAAAACACGAAGATAAAAAGGGGACAAATGTAGGGAAAAGTGGCCAAATAAAAAAAAATATCGCTATTTTTGCAGGAAAAAATTACTGATTATGGAGAAAATACGTTTTGGTATTGTTGGGACTAACTTTATTTCCGACTGGGTTGTCACCGGAGGACTTGAAGATGAGCGTTTTGAGCCGGTAGCTGTCTGTTCGCGTACGGAGACAACCGGGCGTGCTTTTGCGGAGAAATATCGTATACCGTTAATTTTTACGTCGTTAGAAGAAATGGCGGCATGTCCGATGGTAGATGCTGTTTACATCGCTTCGCCGAATGTCTTTCATGCGCAACAAAGTATCGTTTGTTTGCAGCACGGGAAGCATGTGTTGTGCGAGAAAGCCTTTGCGTCGAATGCCCGCGAAGCGCGGATGATGATAGAAACAGCGCAACAAAAAGACGTCGTTTTGATGGAAGCTATGAAACCGACCTTGACGCCTGCTTTCCAAGCCGTTATGGATTATTTACCGAAGATTGGCGTTGTTCGACGTTATTTTTCGTGTTATTGCCAGTATTCATCGCGCTATGATAAACTGAAAGAGGGTATCGTTCTCAATGCTTTCCTGCCCGAACTGAGTAATGGCGCTACGATGGATATAGGCGTTTATACGATTTATCCGATGGTTGTACTTTTCGGCAGACCTTCACAGATTCTTGCTACAGGGACGAACCTTTCAAGCGGTGTGGACGGACAGGTAGCCGTCAGTTTCACCTATCCGGAGGGCTTGATAGCAACTGTCTTGTATGGGAAAATAGCTGATTCTTCCTTGCCGACCGAGATACAGGGCGAGACGGGAACAATCCGGTTAGACCGAATCAATATCATCGGGGAGGTCACATTTTGTAATAGAAAGGGAGAAAAGTTGGCTATTCGTCCCGCTACGTTACATCATGAGTATTATTATGAGATAGTCGAATTTATCAATTTAATTAAAACAGGGCGGAAGGAATCTGTTGTCAATAGTCTTACGAACTCGCTGATAACGATGGAGATAATGGATGAGATACGGCGGCAGTTAGGGGTTCTTTTTCCGGCGGACGATTGAATTTTTCAATACAGAGGTTCACAGAGGTTTACAGAGGTTTAGTCGTCCCAATGCTCGTCCCAATCGTAAGTCAAGGGATTATTAGCGTCGAGCGTTGAAAAGTCGTCTAAGTCGCGGCGTTCTTTTTTTGTGGGGCGTCCTAAGCCTTTGGCGCGGTTTACGAAGCCGGATATCTTGCTTAGCTCCAGAATTTCATATTCTTCGGGCGGGGTGATGTTTTCGAGAAAGAGCGGGACAAGTTTAGCACCCACCCTGTTTTCGGTGACGTCGAGCACCCGAAAAGTGTAAGTTACAGGCGGTTTGCGAATAGCTATCACATCGCCTGCTTTTATCAAACGCGAAGGCTTTACAGCAACGCTTCCTATGGAAACACGGTTTTTTTTACATGCCTCCGTTGCTAACGTCCGCGTCTTAAAAATGCGCGTCGCCCACATCCATTTATCTATCCGTATCATAATACAGGTTTGGCTATGGCCGATTTTCAATTCAGGCTTATTGAATTACCGTAACCACCTAAACTCTAATTAATTATATTGGTTCATAGTTGCTTCAATCCCTGAGAGGCAAAAACTCTTAATCATCTCGGTAGCCTGCTTCACCCTTTCGGGGATTTTCTCTAGTTCTTCGGACGAAAACTTACTAAGCACAAAATCAATCTGCCGTCCGCGCGAGAAATCATCACCTATGCCAAAACGCAATCGCGGATATTCAATCGTTGTAAGTATTTCTTCTATATGACGCAGTCCGTTATGGCCGCCGTGACTACCCTTAGGTTTCAAACGAAGCGTTCCAAAAGGGAGCGCAAAATCGTCGACCACGATAAGCAACTGTGGCACAGGAATATTTTCTTTCTGTAACCAGTAACGAACCGCCATTCCGCTCAGGTTCATATATGTATTAGGTTTGAGCACAACAAGTTCCGCATTTTTCACACGCATACTTGATAGAGCGCCATACCTGGCTTCGCGGAAAGAAGCGCCTGACGAATCAACTAATTCATTGACAATCCTGAAGCCAATATTGTGACGGGTACCCCAATATTCCTCGCCGATATTACCCAATCCGACAATCAAGAACTTCATTTTTCTACCTGATTAAAAAAATTGAGACTTAGTGTGAGATAGCTAATGAAAACATCCCCCTGCCTGGCGGCAGACAGGGCTTCAAAGGGGAAATTTTGAAAAAAATACCGTCGTTTTATTGTTGACACGACACTATATGGCCTCGTCATCACCAATTAGGCTATTTTCCACCCGGTGCATTGGTTGCTGAGGCGGCGCTTTGTGAGGCGCGCGTCATCTTAACAATGCACACAACCATATTTTTAGGACTGACGAGTTCAATTTTGTCGAAATGAAGGTCTCCTACTTTGATAGCCTTCCCTAACTCAAGGTTGTCAACGTTAATCGTCAGTCTGTCAGGGATATCCGATGCAAGGCCTTTTGCTTTCAGTTTACGTACCAACTGGCTCAGTTTACCGCCGGCTTTTACACCTACCGCATGTCCTTCTACAAAAACCGGCACTTCCATAACAATGGCCTTGTCGTCGAAAACTTCCAGAAAGTCAAGGTGTAGAATAGCATCCGATACGGGATGATATTGGGAATCTTTCAATATCGCCTTCACTTTTTTGCTTCCCTTGATGTCAATATCGACAACAAAAATCTCCGGTGTGTAAATAAGTTTACGTACACCCACGCTCGAAACGG
The DNA here is from genome assembly GCA_964442765.1 of uncultured Tannerella sp. GTDB lineage: Bacteria > Bacteroidota > Bacteroidia > Bacteroidales > Tannerellaceae > Tannerella. The sequence continues at coordinate 27,038 of CAYUAK010000098.1, forward strand.
TAAATTCCGTCACGATAATACCCTTCTTATTGTTTATCTCAACAAACTTCTCGCCCGGTTTAAGCGTACCTGTAAAAGGCAGTTCAACCGGCGCTTGTCCATACAAAACTGCAGGGATAAGCCCCTGCTTGCGTAAAATTTTCGAAGCCTTACGACCGTCATCTATGCGCGGTGTTGCTTCTAATGTGAACGTTTTCATTTAAATAAAACTTTTGTGTTACTAAAAATTAGCTGCTTCCCTAATTCCCCATCACACTCCGACAGGCTCAAAAAGCGCTGCAAAGGTAGTAAGAATTGCGCACTTCTCAAAAAAAAGCCGTCTCAACTTTAAAAATAATTTCGCAAAGGCACAAAGAGAAATGCACCTTTAGCTCGCTTCAATTTTTTAATTATGGAAAATAATCGTAATTTTGCGCGAAATATCAGACAAGATTTGGAATGATATAGAGATACTAATTTATGGGGCGGGCGTCATTGGCCGCCTGTTTGCAGGAAAAATTGCATTATGAGGTTTTGATGTGATGATTCTCGCAAGGAACAACAGATACTGGGAAATAAAAGAGAATGGCATTATTAAATATGGTAAAAATTATTTTTTTTGATATCGACGGCACCCTTGTCAGTTTTAAAACTCAGTCTATCCCTGCTTCTGCGAAGATAGCTATCGCCCAACTGAGGGAAAAAGGCATCAAACTAATTATCGCTACCGGGCGCGCTTATTGTGATATTAACAATCTGGAAGACATCGTTTTCGACGGGATAATGGCCTCAAACGGCGCATTTTGTATAGACGCGAAAGGTGAAATAATCGCTCAGCAGTTTTTTGATAAGGCGAGTATGGAGCGCTTAGCACAATACATGGAAAAAAAACCTTTCTCTTGTGAGTTTATGACAGAGAAAGGCAATTTTATCAGTTATGCTGATAATAATATGTTGTATTTGAGTTCGCTCGTCAATCTGCCGTTGCCGCCAACTGCAGAAGTGGCAAAAATCATCGAACAGGGCGTTTTTCAAATCGGCGCATTTGTCGATTCAAACATAGAAAACGAGCTGTTAAGGGAGGTGTTTACCGATTGTGAATGTAGCCGCTGGCATCCTGTCTTTGTCGATTTCAACATAAAAGGTTGCAATAAAGCGACCGGTATCGACAAGTTCCTGGCATATTTTGGTATAGACAGAGATTCGGCGATGGCTTTTGGCGACGGCGGAAATGACATCCCCATGCTGAGACATGTCGCTATTGGCGTAGCAATGGGTAATGCTTTCGATGAGGTAAAAAACGCCGCCGATTATGTGACAGATTCGGTTGATGAAGACGGTATCAAAAAAGCCTTGAAACATTTTAACATCATCTCGTAATAATTAAGTTGAATGTTCTTAATCATTTGACTGTACAGGGGATTAATATGAGTCCACTCCCAAAAGTGTTATAGACCACAAAGGACACGGAGTTCGCACAAAGTTCACAAAGAAAAAAACTGTATTACAGGTTTTGTGTTCTTTGTGAATTCCCTTTGTGTTCTTTGTGGTAGAGTACTTTGATTTTCGGAGTGGACTCAAATATTACGATGTCGCCAACGCAGCGTCCAAGCTGTTGTAATTGGTGGCGTCAATCTGGCAGACTTGCATAAAAAATGGTAACTTTGCAGTCGAATACTTTAATAAAACGACTTTTTGCTATATGGAAATTACTCATATTGAGCACATCGGCATTGCCGTTAGAAGCATTGAAGAGCAGTTACCCTACTACGAACAGGTGTTAGGGTTGCCTTGTTATCACATTGAAGAAGTATCCGACCAGCGTGTAAAAACGGCTTTTTTCAGGGTCGGACAGACTAAGATTGAACTGTTAGAGCCTACAAGTGACGACAGCACGATAGCCCGTTTCATCGAAAAACGGGGCGAGGGCATTCACCATATTGCCTTTGCAACGCCGGATGTACAACATGCCCTCCATGAAATGGAAGCAAAAGGCGTCCAACTCATCGACCATAGCCCCCGCTTGGGAGCGGAAGGCCTCACCATAGCATTCCTGCATCCTAAGTCCACACACGGTATCCTTACTGAATTAACTACGTAATTCTTGACCGCAAATGTGGCAAAGATTACGCAAGGTACGCAAAGATATGACTAAGTAAAAATCTCCCTCCCCACCGCGCCCGAATTGAAAGCTTTTACTGATACAGTGAAACCTGTCTTCACGCTTATCAGCATACTTGGCGAACAAAACGCTCGGCTTAGGGAGGCGCGGGATATCTTACTACCTAAGCTGATGAGCGGGGCGATTGAAGTATGATAACCCTTAAAAAAATGCCCCTGTGCGGTAAAAAAATAGTTGGTGGTTAGGGTATCAATTTTTTATTTAAGCCGAAAGTGGTAACTTTGCAGTCGAATTTTTTAATAAAACGACTTTTTGCTATATAGAAATTACTTATATTTTATTTATGTCCAAACAGTTAGTAAAAGTAAAAGAACTAATCGCCTTACGGGAAAAAGCATGTCTGGGCGGCGGTACGAAAGCGATTGAAAAGCAGCACGAGAAAGGCAAATATACCGCCCGCGAAAGGATTGCGTTGCTATTAGACGAAGGCAGTTTTGAAGAGATGGATATGTTTGTAGAGCATCGCTGCGTCAACTTCGGCCAGGAAAAGAAGAAAATCTTAGGCGACGGCGTAGTGACGGGTAGCGGTTCGATTGACGGACGGTTAGTATATGTTTTCGCCCAGGACTTTACCGTTTTTGGCGGGTCACTTTCGGAGACGATGTCCCTGAAAATCTGCAAAGTGATGGATATGGCTATGAAGATGGGAGCGCCCTGTATCTGCTTGAACGATTCAGGAGGCGCCCGTATTCAGGAAGGTATCAATGCGCTGGCCGGCTATGCGGAGATTTTTCAGCGTAACATCTTAGCTTCCGGTGTCATCCCTCAGATTTCGGGTATCTTTGGACCCTGTGCCGGCGGCGCGGTTTATTCGCCGGCGCTGACCGATTTCACATTGATGATTGAAGGCACAGCCTATATGTTCCTTACTGGCCCGAAAGTGGTAAAAGCCGTGCTGGGAGAGGATGTCACACAGGAAGAGCTTGGCGGTGCAAGCATCCATTCGACCAAGTCGGGCGTCACCCATCTGACGGCAACAACCGAAGAGGAAGGGCTGGCGATGATTCGCAAACTGCTCAGTTATATGCCCCAAAACAACCTCGAAGAGCCGCCGATTGTCCAAAATAACGACCCCATAGACCGTCTCGAGGACAGCCTGAACGACCTCATACCAGATAGCCCCACACAAGCATATGATATGAGCGAAGCTATCAAAACCATTGTCGATGACCACGATTTCTTTGAGATACAACCCGATTTTGCCAAAAGTGTTATCATCGGTTTTGCCCGTTTCAACGGTCAGGCGGTGGGTATCATTGCCAACCAGCCCAAATACTTAGCCGGCGTTCTCGACAGCAACTCTTCGCGCAAAGCAGCCCGTTTTGTCCGCTTCTGCGACGCTTTTAACATACCGTTAGTGACGCTTGTCGATGTGCCGGGGTTTCTGCCGGGTACGGGACAGGAATATAACGCCGTAATCCTGCATGGCGCCAAGCTGCTTTACGCCTACGGCGAGGCTACCGTCCCTAAGGTAACCGTCACCCTGCGTAAATCCTACGGCGGCTCACATATCGTCATGAGTTGCAAACAGTTACGCGGCGACATCAACTATGCCTGGCCCTCTGCCGAGATAGCTGTGATGGGTGGCACCGGCGCAGCCGAAGTGCTGTATGCAAGGGAGTTGTTAGAAGCGACCGACCCCGTCGCACTGATGAACGAAAAAGTGGAAGAGTACAACAACCTGTTTGCTAACCCCTATACCGCCGCAAAAATGGGGTATATCGACGATGTCATCGAACCGCGTAACACCCGCTTTCGCGTGATAAGGGCCTTGCAACAACTGCATACAAAAAGGCTCGTTAATCCTCCCAAAAAACATGGTAATATCCCTTTATAATCATGGAAGAATTAGAAGACAAAGGCGCAGTAGTCGCTGCCATAGCTATGGCTTTATATGAGCTATCGGAAGATGCTCATGATATAGAAAACAATGTGCTTACCATTCAAAAAGTCTCAAGAAGTTACTCGCCCTGGAGTTCGAAAATCTACGGGATGCGAGATTTTTCAAGAAAATAATAATTGTATTATGTCAAAAAAGTTTCAATACACTATCGATGGCGTTATTTACAATGTAGCCGTTCACAAAGTCGAAGATACGATTGCCGAGGTTGAGGTTAATGGCGTTTCTTACCAGGTCTTGTCTGATAAACCCGTCAAAAAACAGACGCCTACTTTGAAACGACCGGTGCAACAGCAGATGTCGGCAACTATTGTTACACCTATTGCGCGTCCTGCCAAAAACTTGTCGCTCGGCGCTATTCAATCGCCTTTGCCGGGTGTTATTCTCAGCTTAGATTGCCAAGTGGGTGATTCCATCAAAAAAGGACAAAAGTTGCTTGTGCTTGAAGCGATGAAAATGGAAAATACGATACCGTCCGACCGCGATGGCATCGTGACCGAAATAAAAGTAAACGCGGGCGATTCGGTTACGGAAGGCGCTGATTTGGTTGTCGTTAAATAGAGACAACGGCAGGGATGCCGTTGATACTTTGGGTGTAATGCAATCGAGTAGGTAGGGGGATTGCTCCCCCGCCCTCTCACACCACCGTGCATACTTTCGTACACGGCGGTTTTTGTAAATTGTTGAATGTTTCTTAATTGAAC
>CAYUAK010000099.1:0-13788 GCA_964442765.1 uncultured Tannerella sp.
GAAAAACGTACTTAATGAAACAGGTTAATTAAAAATAATTTGAAGTGTTAAATACCTCATATGCAAACATATACGATTTTAACGGTGATTGCTATATCTTATTTATCAATGGGTTATTTTGAAGTGCGAAACATTAGTAATTAATATTCAGAATAGTAAAATCCGTTCAAAGGGGGAATTTTGAAAACAAAAAGTATTTTTTACTGCTAAGTACGCAAAGAAATCGCAACGTATGCGAAGAATATAAACTTATAATCAACCCTTTGCGTTCCTTGTAAAATACCTTTGCGACCTTTGCGGTTAAATTTAGGTGACTTTTCGGAGTGAGGATATCTACCATAATCTCCTTCGCTTGCTATTACTAACCGGCTTTGAAGATATTCATTTACTACTGCTTTTATTATAATTTAAGTGAAAAACAAGGTTTTCGGTGTCATCAATCTTTGTTCGCAAAAAGTAAACCACATTACGAAAATATAATTCGTTAAGCAAATTCTAATCCATCGATGGATTCCATTCGAAAAGCGGTGGGATATATAAGTGACGAATATTGTTAACATAAGCTTGATTTTCATCCGGTTTTTCGGAACGTAGATGAACAAAACAGACATTCAGACAAGTTCAGGATGACGAGAATGATTTCTTGAAGCGCCTATAAGGTGAAATCGCAAATAATTAAGGTTCAAGGTTCTAAGAAAATAGAACCTTAAACCTTAATTTTTTAAGTTAATAAATCATGGCAAGGGAATCACACTTTGGGTTCCCAGCCTTTTTCGTATTCGCGTTTCCAATATTGGAGCGCTGCGGGATTGTTGAGGATGCGACCGGTCTTGGGATCAATTTCTAATGTTTGCTTGGTTCGCCAAGATATGTTGCCTAACTGAACAAGCAATGTACTGCGATGCCCGACCTCGACTTCTGCGTTAGGACGTTTCCCTGTTCGTATACAGGCGAGGAAGTCTTCGATGTGTAGCTTATCCATGTTTTCGTCGGTAGATACCGTGTTGGTGGTGTTGCCGCCATCGGAGGGATCTACGCTGTTTTTGATCATCTGCCGCTGTTTGTCATAGACCTTATACGATTTTTCACCCGGATAGACCAACGTGCCGTTATCACCGTAGAAAATAACGCCCCTTTCGGATCCTTCAATGCGGTAATTGTTACAACTGCGTCCTTCCCATACGATGAGTTTGTTTTCGGGAAATTCGATGGATATGGTTTGCGTATCAGGCGTCTCCCATGAATCTTTAAAGGCATACCGACCGCCTAAGGAAGTGATGCGACTTGGGAACTCTACGCCTAAGCCCCAGCGTGCTACGTCGACCTCGTGGGTGCCGTTGTTGAGCGCTTCGCCCGTACCCCAATGCCACAGCCAATGCCAGTTGTAATGTATCAGGTTGAGCTTGAATGGCTTGCGGGGCGCGGGGCCTTGCCATAGCTCATAGTCTAACCAGGAAGGTATATCACCGTCCTGCAGATTGGTGGCGCCGCGATTATTGGCATACCATGCTTTGGCCATATAGACATTGCCGATGATACCGTCTTTCAAGTCTTTGATCATTTGGTTGACGCCCGGACTGGAACGGCGCTGACTGCCCATCTGCACGACCTTATTATACTTACGGGCTGCTTGAATCAATAATTCACCCTCGTTAGGATTATGGCTGAGGGGCTTTTCTACATATACATGCTTGCCCATAGCACAGCCAATGATAGCGGCAGGTGCATGCCAATGGTCGGGAGCTGCTATAAACAGCGCATCAACACCCTTGTCTTCCAAAGCCTTACGGAAGTCTTTCTCTGCCTTGGGTTTGTTCGCCTGTATTTTGGCTAAGTTATCGATGGTTCGTGTCATTGCACGCTCATCTACATCGCATACATAGCCTATCTCACAATTGGGCTGGCGTGCAAACTGCTGCGCCATGCCGCCCCCTCTGCCATTGACGCCCATGACGGCAACAACTATCTTACTGTTGGCCGAGCCGCCTTGTGCAAAGGACTTAGGAACGGCTAGGCCCGACAAACCTAAGCCGGCAACAGCCATGCCTGAGTTTCTTAAAAAATCTCTTCTGTCCATTTTATTTATTTTTTGATAGTGAAATCGCGCGTAGTCTTCATATTTTTATTGCAGACCGCCGTAATCCTGACCACCTTTGTAGCTGAGATACCGGTAAATTTGTAGTTAAACCAAAACACATTCGGATTGCCTTCAAAGGCATAGTCCTTGGCTTCGTATTTGACTACTTCCTGCTCAGTGTTACCTGTCACTTCGTAGACGGTAACCGTTTTCAGTCCGTTAGGGGCGCTTACCCTCGCCTCTATCAATACTTCAGTCACACCTGCGGCCAAGGTATGCTCTTTGGCGTCAGGGCTTAATTTCCATTCCCAGCCGGTCTGAGATTGAACATAATGTTTGTAGAGTATCTCTGGGGGAAACCTGTCATAAATGTCCACAGGCTTGCACTGGCTAAATAGCATCAATGCGCTTACTAAATATACTAAATGCTTCATAACAAAATCTTTTTGTAATTTTTTACCATCCCGGATTCTGTACTAAGCCCGGAATATTATTTATCTCACTCTGCGGAATAGGGAGCAGGTTATGTTGAGGTTGAAAAAACCTGGGTTCCCAAACCTTTACGCTATACTTGATAATGCCATCCTTATCTAAGAAGACATCTTGCGCATAGACTGTTTTTTGCGTTTTCTCCCCTATTTTCCAGCGCCTTATATCATAGAAGCGCATATCCTCAAAAGCTAACTCGATGGTTCGTTCTCTTTGGATAAACTGTCGCATCTTCACCTTGTCGGTCGTCCGCCATCCGTTTCTCTCGAAGGTAGTCTCGACGTTAGGCATATCAGCGCGCGCTCTTATCTTATTCAGTTGCTCAATGACCATCGCGCGGTCAGCTCCATCGTCTAAATACTCATTCTGCGCTTCCGCGTAGGCTAACAGGAACTCTACATAACGCATCAGCGCATAACGGTGCGAAGTCTGGCCATTGATTAAGCCTTGTGCGTTCAAACTCACTTTTATCGGATCTAAAAATTTCCGCAAGAACAAACCGGTATTGGCATAACCTATTTGCCAGTGGGGGCCTTTCTGTCCGTCGTAAGCATACCAGCAATCAATTTGTCTGTTTTGAAATCTGCCTCCCTGAAAGTAAAACGTATGGTAATAGCGGTTATCTCTGTTATTATTGGGTTTTTGGGGGTCGTATCCCGAAGCGGGATTTATCTTAAACTCACGGGCTGCCGCGTCATAAACCGGATTGCCATCGCTGTCCAACTGATAAATGGTATAGCCTTCTTTGGTCTCAAACATTGCTGCAAAATTCAGTGTCGGCATCGTATAGGAACGGTCGCCGCCGTCGAACCGGCCGGGCATCTGCCATTTTTCTAACTCATTTGTATTTCCTTTATAAGGTGTAGCTATAAATATCTCTTTACTTGTGTTTTGAACAAACACGGAGAACCACCCGTAAGCTTTGGGCGAGCCGGGGTAGGAAGAGTTGACCCTGGTAAAGCTGTTATCTGTCTCAGTGGCTGCGGCAATGGGGTCGGATAAGACTTCCAATCCATACGTACCGGAGATTTGTCCGGTAGGGTCGGATGTGAACGTGATCACATCCATCGCGGCATCGGCGGCTCTTTTCCATCGCTCGCGGTCATAATTACCCCAACCGTATGGGCAGTCGGCAGGAAACGGATTACCGAAAGCATCCTTGTCACTGTTGAACAAAGGACTGGCAGCCAACAGTAAAGCCCTCGCCTTGATGGCCTTGGTTGTCATTGCTGTCATTCGCGGATATTCATCGCCTGCTGCACGGAAAGGCAGGTCCGGGATAGCGCGGTCGCAGTCGGCAACGATCTGTTCTACCATTTGCTGAGGCGTAGCGCGTGGCGTATAAAGCTCCGGCGAATCGATGTCTAATACTTTCAAGATAATAGGTACACCTCCATAGCATTTGAAAAGCTCCGTATAGAAAAAGGCGCGTAAGGCATACGCCTCGGCTTTGCGAATCTTACGTATACGCTCGTCTTTTATTGCGCCATAACCGTTTGCTTCGGGGTCAGCCGGCACATCATCAATTTTTTCTAAAAACTTGTTACAGGCGCGGATAGCCGCATAGTAATCTGCCCAGCGATAGATCTCTTCCGGAATGGAAGAAGAACTCCATGCGCCATTATGGATACGATTGACCCAACCCCACCAAGGACGCGACTCGCCAATATCGGTAGCAGCATCTAAATACACTTGACGATGCCATGCCATTGGGATACGCGTATAAATACCGGTTAAAAACTGTCCCGCATAACTGGCGTTTGAAAAAACGCGCTCTTCGGTCATATCGCCTGATTCGGTCTTGTCTAATAAACCAGTGCTATCATCAATACACGAATTGACCAAACTGCAAACAATCAGGGTTATTAAAGTATATAAAAATATTTTTTTCATAAAACAGTCTATTTATTTTGTTAAAAAGTGACGTTGAGACCCAAACTCCACGTGCGGAATTGGGGATACATATTGCCTTGAGTGTTCCTGTTCTCAGGGTCAAAATTCTTGTTCTTGTCAAAAGTCAACAGGTTAGTGCCGGTGACAAAAACACGCATCCTCGAAAGCGTTAGCTTCGTTGCTATCCTTTTTGGTACTGAATAGCCTATTTGCAAATTCTTCAAACGCAGATAGTCTCTGGAGTATAACCAATAACTGGACTTGATATGATTATTCGGGTTCTCGGAGGTGTGAAGCCTCGGATGGGTCGCTTTTTCCCAAGAAGATGGGTCATTTGGATTATAGCGTCCCAAGTGCTGTTCCATCACTTTTCCCTGTGCAAAGAACTCCCAGGCAGCATCCTCGTTCAGGTACATATAACCTCGAAGGGCGCCCTGAAACAGGACGGAAACATCAAAATTTCTGTAATCAGCCTGCAAAGAAACGCCATAAACGATTTCAGGAAAATCCGTCCCACAAATATTGCTTATATCATCCGCGTTAATAATGCCGTTCTTATCCAAGTCTTTGTATTTGATGTCGCCGGGGTAAATAGCGCCCATCGTGGGCTTGGCAATGTCGGGCTTCAACTGGGGGAAGCCGCCTAACAGCTCAAGCTCGCCATTGGCATCTGTGATGAAGTCGCTCACCTGATATAAACGCTCTGCTACATACCCAAAATGAGTGCCGATTGGCTTGCCTAACTTCTGGGACCATGTGTTCTTCTTGGCTTCTTCATTCACAAAATCTATCCTGTTAGTCGCATACGTAATATTTGCTTTTACGCTGAAACCAACTTTATTAATTTTTCCAAAATAACCTACCTCGCCGTCCATTCCGTAATTGATAACCTTGCCGATATTTTGCGGAGGTAAACCCTGTCCATCTGTTCGATTATTTTCTTGCGGACGGTTCATGCCCAGCGTCAAAGGGATAGTATAAGGGATAGATAGGATATCATTTCTGTAATAATAAAAGGCATCAGCGGTAAGTGAAATCTTATTGTTAAGCCATTTGGAATCAAAGCCGACATTCGTTTGCTTGGAACGTTCCCATTTCACCTGGTTATTTGACAACCGTCCTTCATAATAGCCTATATGGCTGTTGTTAACAAAGCTGGAATTGACTGCTTCGCCCCAACGCCACTCGTAATTTTGACCGCTGGGTCGGGTATAGACTTGTTGATAATAATAATTAAAATTGCCTAACTTGTCGTTTCCAACCTCTCCATACGAGCCTCTAAGTTTCAAAAAAGAAAGAATTTTATTATTAGCTAAGAAATCTTCTTCAGTGACAACCCAACCCAACGAACCTGCCGGAAAAAATCCCCAACGATTACCTTTTTCAAACTGCATAGAGCCGTCGTATGCCATGCCAAACTCAAAGAGATAACGCTTTTTATATCCGTAGGTAGCACGGCCTACAAAGCCAACAGTACCTAAAGGGATATTGTAATTGGTAAAAACCTGGGTTTGCTTGTAAAGCCCTAAAGCGGTAACGGCATGGTCGTCAAAGGTACGGTTGTAGTTAAGAGAAGTCTCAAAGTAGAGCGTCCGGCTGCTTCCGCCTCGACTTGTACCATAGCTTATGGGCGTTACGGTTCGTTCAAATATGTATTCGCCAAAACGGTTGTAATAATACAATTCTGGGCGTTCTGATATAGACCTGGACGAGGTGATTCGGCTTACTAAACTGCCTATAGCTCTGAATGAAAGCCCCTTCGTTAAATAATCCATTGATTCCACAAGAGATAGCTTGGCTTCTAATGCATTGACATTTTCATTGACGTTGCCGTACTGCGAAATTAATACATAGGGCGCTAAGCGCGTTTCGTCGGAACGTCCTCCCAATGTGCCGTCAGGATTAACGTAGGGATATACGTTGGGCGTCAGTCGCACAATCTTATTAAACAGGTTTTCTCCGAAATTAGGACGCTGACGAACCTCCAACCGCCCCGTCATATCGACACCGAGCTTAGTGGTTTTCGTAATCTGGAAATCAAGATTCGAACGCACATTGAAACGCTTAAAATTGGTGTTCGTTGTATAGTCGATATTGTGGAAGTCCTGGTAAACACCATCCTGACTAAGTATGGCAGCCGAAATATAATAGGTCATGAACTCAGTTCCGCCCCGTGCATTCAGGTTGATAACTTCTTCAAAGGAGGCTTTCTTAACAAAATCCTTGTAATAGTCATTATTCGGATGCGTATAAGGCGAATCGCCCGTCCGGTAATGCTCTAAGTCGGCTTCTGTATACTCGGGCAGATAACCGTCATTAACCATCGCTTCGTTATAAAGGAGGGCATAATTATACGAATCTAAGAACTTGGGCGTGCGGATAGGCTGCTGAAGGACGGTCTGAATGGAAACGTTCAACTGCGGCTTGCCTACTTGCCCGCGTTTGGTGGTGATAAGGATGATGCCGTTAGCGCCGCGTACCCCGTAAACGGCAGTGGCAGAAGCGTCTTTTAACACCGAAAATGATTCGATGTCCTCCGGGTCTACCTGTTTCCAGTCGCGCTCTATCCCATCAACTAATACCAACGGGTCGGTTGAGTTGGTGGTACCCATACCACGAATTAGAATGCGTGAATCGTCCGAACCGGGCTGACCGCTACCCATGATGGTGATAACGCCGGCTACACGTCCGGCAATCGCGTTGGTCAGGTTGGGAACAGCCGCCATCTTCAGGTCTTCAGACTTAATTTGTGAGATAGCCCCTACAACACTCACTTTCCTTTGTGTACCAAAACCAACGACTACAGCCTCTTCTAATTCGATAGCAACAGGCGTTAACTTGACGCGGTAACTTGTCGTAGTACTGCCCGCGTTATGCGTTATTTCATAAGTCTTGAAGCCAATGAACGAAACTACAATAACAACATTGGCATTGCTTGGAACATTCAATGTAAACTCTCCGCTGGGGTTGGTGGTAGTACCGGAAGAAGGCACACCCTTGATGGTAACATTCGCGCCCGGTAACGGGTCGTTGTATTCATCAAGTACAACACCGGTAATTCTGATATTATTTTGAGCTGATAGCGAAAAAGCGCAAAATAACAACATGATGAAATTTATTACTGTTTTTTTCATATATATGCTATTAAAAAAATATTTTTACAGAACCGGATTACCAGCCCGGATTTTGAACAAGATTTCTATCTCGATTAATCTCTACTTGCGGAATAGGAAAGAAGTAATGTTTCTTTTCGAAAACCTTCTTTTCTGCTTCGTCAATGATCGTATACACTTTATTGGTACCGCTTCCAGTTATGCGGATGCCACGGATTTTTTGCGGCAAACTTTCGATGATCATCCAGCGACGGACGTCAAAGTAGCGGTGATTTTCAAAAGCCAACTCAATACGGCGTTCATTGCGAATGAATTCCCGCATGGTTTCCTTTGTCAATGTAAGCCCTCGTTTTTCTAATGAGGCGGCTACTCCGGGCATCCCGGCTCGGGAACGTATGGAATCGATAGCCTGAACGGGTGTTATCGGACGCACTGCGCCGCTAACCGTATAAAAGGGCCCTCCTACTTCGTTGGCTGCTTCTGCATAGTTGAGCAATACTTCTGCAAAACGCATATCCATCCAGCAGTGATAAGCTGACCCGGACGAACCGGCAGGATTGCAATTATAGTAGTCGCAGAACTTATACAGATAATAGCCGGTCTCGGTGTTCGCCAAACCGCCTGCCGGTTTGTTGGTGCCTCCTTCAGTAATATTAAAGGTATAACCGTTTTGCTGGTTGGCAAACCGCCTGTAGGCAGCCCCATCGTAAATAACCGTTGCATAAAAACGCGGGTCACGGTTATCGTAGGGCTTGGCACGATGATCCGGATTGTTCCAATCGAAAAGCGTGCCGTCATTCATCTCGTATGCATCGACCAAATCCTGAGAAGGACAGGTTCCGCCCTGCTGGTTGGTGAAGCCGGCTGGGAAATTGTTGTTCTCAGTATCACGGTTAGTACCCCGGATACGGCCAAATATCATCTCCTTGTTATTGCTGTCTACTCCCCACTCGTTGAACAACTGATGGTAACTTTCCTGTCCTTTACCCCCGAAAGGCGAGGTGACGTTGGTTGCATTTACCCGGTTGGAATTGGTGTTTTTAAATAACTCGTACCAGCCTAAGTCGATGACTTTTTGAGAGGCCTCAGCCGATAATTTCCAAAGGTTGGGGTCGGTACTTCCCAAACATATCAGGGGGTTGGAAGAACCGTCAAAGCCTGTGCCGTTATAAAGTGGACTGGCTGCATACAAATAGGTTCGCCCTGCGTATGCATAACAGGCGCCGCGACTGATCCTTCCAATCTCTTCAACTGTGGTATATTGCGTTGTAGGGAGCAGCTCGGCTGCCTTAAACATCTCCGATGTGATAAAATCAACGACCTCCTTCACCGAATTACGCGGTACTTGAACATCGTCGCTCGCCAAAAAGGCGACATCAACAATCGGAATGCCTCCCCACATCTGAAAGAGATGGAAATGTTGGATTGCGCGTAAGAAAAGAGCCTCGCCCATCAAACGGTTACGAAAGCGACGCGTATATTTTTCGGGTAACATAGGGAGGTATTTGATGGCGGTATTGGCTTTCCGGTTACCATGATATCCGCCCCACTTCATCCAGCGACCTATCTCTCCGGCGCCATCGCTATCGCGGTAATAACGCATGTTGGAAGGACTCCAGTTGCCTACGCTCATCCGTTGAGGAGCGGAAGGTATCGTTTTATTGGTGCGTACATGCGTGGATTCATCGGAAGCCGAAGAAAACATGGCGTTACCGTCCATCCAGTTAAAACTTGCATTTGCATCTGCCGGTTGCTCCGTATAGGCATTGTTAATAAACATTTGCGCCCGTAAAGAATCCGTAAAGACGTCCTCTGCACCCTGAAAGGTTAACGGGATGCGATAGAAGGGGTCATCCTGACAGGAACCGAATAATATGCTAATGACTGCAAACAGTTGTATATATTTTATTATCTTATTCATAATGTTTTATTATTTTAGAATTTATAAACATTTAAAAGGTTACGTTTAAGCCTACATTCACAATCTTCTGTATCGGATAGTAAACTCCGTGCGTGACGCGTGATTCTACATCGGTCAGATTGGTTTGTTGCCACGTCAGCCAATTGTAAGCATTCACATACAATCTAAGTCTATTTAATGTGTTTTTACTCCATCCGGTCGGGAATGAATAACCGACTTCAAAGTTTTTAAGTCGTATCAATCGCGCATTGGTTCTCCAATAGGTGGACTGACGCTGGTTGTTTTGCTTATTTTCCAATGTAAGACGCGGGTAGGTAGCAGTAGTAAAAGTTGTCGGGTCTTCGGGAATGAATCGGTCGAGATGGTGCTTACTGACGCGCCCCATGTCGTGGAACTCATACATTACCTCGCCTTCCAAACGCAAGAAGCCTCCATTCTGCATAGTCGTCAATACGCTCAAATCAAAACCTTTCCATTCTAATCCCAAATGGACGCCTCCCTGAAGGGTCGGGTCGGCATTATTGCCTAAATAGGTCTCATCGTAAGCATCAATAACCCCATCATCGTTCATGTCTTTGTATTTGATCTCTCCCGGTCGTACTACGGCGGCAAAAGTTTGTTTCGGACTGTTTGTGACATCGGCTTCGGACTGGAATAGCCCTAAGTCGACTAATCCGAATACTGCATCAATCTGCCGGCCTGTCCGGTTCTGGTAAGGGAAGGGACGCGGCGCTTCGCCCATCTCGGTAATCTTATTGACAGCAGTACCAATAGTGGCCGATAAACTGAAACGGACGTTTCCAATCTTGTCACGATAACTGAGCGAGCCGTCTAAACCTTTGTTCTCCACCTTTCCTATCGGGAAGTCGGGGAAACGGATTCCCATTAGATAGGGTAATGATTCGGGAGCGCGCATGATGTCACGGTTGTTTTCTTTAAAGACATCGGCCGTCAACGCAACCCGATCATTAAACAAACGGAGGTCTAATCCGACATTAATTTTCAAACATTTTTCCCATGTCACATTGTCCATAGCAAAAGCGCTCTCGTTCCAGCCGGCTGCATCCATGGCTGTCAAACCGAATTGTGTGGAACCGGAGCTGCCGAACTGCTGAAACCATAAGAAGTAACCGCCGGTATCGTCCCAACCGGTTTGTCCGACCGAACCGCGTAGCTTAATAAAACTGAAGACAGGGCTGTCTTTCAGAAAGGATTCCTGGGTGACAATCCAGCCTGCCGACACCGCCGGGAAAAATCCAAAACGATTTTTGCGGGTGAACTGCTCAGACCCCATGATACCTAAACTGAAATCTAACAGGTATTTATCCTTATACTGATATGAAATCATTCCGTCGCCGCCACGATAAACGCGCGCCAAATTGGTATTATCCTCATCGTCTAAGGTTCGCTCGTTGAACAGGGCTTCCGTAAAAATTCGGTGATCACCGAAGTTTCTGCCATAGTGGAACCCGAAGCGATAGTTCATTCGCCGGTAAACCGTACCGTAAGCGCCACCGGTCCCCATTTGGGTGTCATTACCCGTTTTATAATAATAGTTGGCATGCCCCTCAGGGTACTGAGCGCTACCATCCGCTAACTGATTAATGCCCCAAGTGCTGTAAGACTTGTCACGGCGAGTATAGAGGGAATATTCGCTGTCAAATGCTACTTCTGCCCTGAAATATAATCCTTCGGTTATAAAATCAAGATGACTCATCGACTTGAGCGTGGCGGTCATCTGACGCGACATCCAAAGCGTATAGCCCATACGGTTGAGCCTTCCATAGATGTTTTCGGTATAATCTTTTGTGCCGCCCAGCATCTGAAAACCGGTGGCAGGGTCAAAACCTTTGTGCATGACAGGAAACGCATTGGGTGGTGTTTTGGTCAAAGCACGGAAAATATTTAACGACGATTCGGAATCGGTTCCGGCAAAACGACGCTGGTCCTGCTTGCCGCTTATATCTAACGATAGACTGAATCGCTTGGTGACATTGATGTCTACATTCGACCGAAGCGTCAATAAATCCTGATAGGAGTTGGTATCGTAGGTATTCGCTTTTTTATCTGTCTTATACATACCGGAGTTCTGCAGATACCCGCCGGCCACAAAATATCGGGCATACTCATTACCACCCGACAAGTTGACACTGTAACGCTGCTGCCAGGCATCCTGTGTAAAATCCTTATACCAGTTTACGTTTGGATACAGGTAAAAATCATTCGGGTCTTCCAATATGCCATTACGCGCGTCCATATATTTTCTAAAGTGCGTGTCGGTATACTTGAGGGCGGTTCGACCGTCGTTTCGTTGGGCCTCATTGTATAAGGTAGCATAGTCGTATGAATCGAGATACTCGGGAACGACTGTCGGCATTTTCATCCCCCCGCGTATGTTGGCGGTTATCTTCACTTTCCCCGGCTCGCCCCGCTTGGTCGTTATTAACACAATGCCGTTGCTTCCACGTAACCCGTAACGGGCAGTAGCGGCAGCATCTTTCAATATCGTAACGGCTTCTATCTCGCAAGGCTCTAAGGAGTTCATAGGACGCTCATAGCCATCGACAAGGATTATAGGCGACTTACCGCGCGTAGTCCGTTTGCCACGCATCCACATCGAACCGCCCTCATCGCCCGGCTCGCCGTTGTTCTGCTGTACCAATAAGCCCGGTAATAAGCCCATCAACCGCAACGTGTTGTTAGTAACGCCATAGTTCTCGACGCGACTCCCGTTTATTTGGGAATAGGCGCCTGTCACTAAGTCCTTCTTCTGTGAACCATGCAGAATGAAGACTTCTTCATCAGCGCTGACAGGATAATTAGTGCTTCTCGTCATGTTGACAATCAAAGGCTCTTGCGGCAGGTTATTGACAAATACCTCCTTACGGTCGGCGTAACCGTGCGCCGAGAATCTCATCGAAGTTACATCCGACGATACATTCACTGCAAAGACGCCTCCTAAACCGGTCATAACAACTACCGGTGAGCCATTGTCGCTCATCTCTAATTTAACCCCTTCGATGGGTGCTCCTTCGTCATCAACGACTGTGCCCGTAATTTTTTGAACTGTCCGGTGGCCGGCACTTACACTACTCTTATCAGGAGTAGACGCATAAAGCTCAGCTAAACCAATCAGCAGAAAAAACCCTGTCAAGGCAAGCGCTGGAATTTTCATAAAAAATTTTCGTGCGTACATTTGATCATTTTTCATACTTGTACTTTTAGATTTTATTGAATACTTTTAGATTGAATATTCATTTTTTTAAGATTGAAAAGATTGGAAAAATTTGTAAATAATTGATTTCTAAATATTAAAATGAAGGAACAATGATTACAAATCCTTTATTTTATTTAAAAAGTGTTGCAAAAATACAAACTATTTTTTTAAAAAAGGTAGTTAAATTGTCAGAAAAGGTATATAATTTGTCATTTTAAAAAAAATGATTAATTTTGCGGCCTAAATAGTAACTAAAAATGAGCGCACATACGAAAAACGACTGGCACGGGATACTATCCCAAATCGAATCTTCCCTGATTGATTCTCGTTTGTTAATCGTAGAATCTAATCCTGATACGCTGTCTTATTTAGAAAAGCTGTTTTCGGGACAATACAATACGCTGATTTGTACTACAGGCAAGGATGCCATCCACAAAATCAGCCTTTTTCAGCCACAGATAATCATCGTCAATAAACAGTTAGCCGACATGGAGGGCCTGACACTCTGCCAAACATTGAAAGAGAACGCGGATACTTCGCCCATCCCTGTCATTATGATTACGAAAGTCTATAAGGATGTAGCTACCTTACAACTATTTGCTTCAGGGGCTTTTGACGTTATTTGCAAGCCGTTTGATCCAAGTATCTTGCGGTTCAAAATTGCCAATTTGCTCAGGCATCAGATGAGTTGGGAGAATAAAACACTGGCTGAGCATAAGAGATTGAACATAAAATCTGTCCATACGGAAAACGACTGTAAGTTTTTAGATCACCTGATCCGGTTTATTGAGAATAATTTGAATAATCCGGATTTATGTGTTACAATGGTTTGCAAAGAAATGGCGGCCAGCCAAACGCTTTTTTATCACCGAATTACTTCGCTGACAGGTCAGACGCCCAGCGCTTTCATCCGAAATATCCGATTGAAAAAAGCCGCAAATCTTCTGCTTACTGGTAAGCACAAAATCGCCGATGTAGCAACCATGGCGGGATTTGAAAATCCAAAACACTTCTACAAAGTATTCAAGCACTATTATAAAGTATCCCCAAAAAAATACCTCCACCCCAAGTAACAACG
>CAYUAK010000100.1:0-3243 GCA_964442765.1 uncultured Tannerella sp.
CTTGCATAAGTCTTAATTATTATTTTAGTTAGTAAAAAAGTTCAAAGATAAATAATAGTACCGACTTATGCTCTTTTTTAGATATATTTTTTTACCCATATAGGCATTTTGCCGGTTTCAGGCTGCAAACATAGGAACTCACTCATTTCGTTATAGCCCCAAACTTCGCGACCTTTTCCGCATCGACCGTAATCATTCACTTCGTGGCACTGCCGGCGAACAGGGAACGGGGTTAAGACTCATCGTCTGTAAAGAACTGTTACACAAACACGGCATCACCCTCCACGTTTAAAAGCCAGCCAGGACAGGGCAGCCGCTTCCGGTTCGACATTTAAAAATAAACGAATATAAATTGATTTCCGCTTGTTTCAAAAATTTCAATTACTTTTGTGCCGTTTTTAAAGAGATTTTATGAAACGACGGGTTCAGTTATTTTTCATCGTATTTATCTTTTTCATCCTTGTTTTCGTCGTACAGAAATTGCTTTTTGTCCTGATACAAGGGAAAGTAAACGGGGGAGTTGGCGTTATTGATTTCGTGCAAATACTGTATTATGGGCTGCCTAATGACATGTCGATGAGTGGTTATTTGACGGTTCTGCCGGCCTTCTTCATTTTAGCTTCGGTTTGGGTTTCGACGAAATTGCTAAAGCGGATAATGACCGGTTATTTTTACTTCATTCTGTTTTTTATAGCGATTGCTACTTCAACAGATATTATCTTGTATACGCATTGGGGGTTTCATTTAGACCCTGTTATCCTGTTCTATCTCAAGAACCCGCAAGGCGCTGCAGCCAGTGGATCCAATTGGGACTGGATAATGGGCGTATTGATTACCCTTGTTTTCTTATCATCGCTTTATTATGTTTATTGGATTTCAATCCGAAAATCGTTCCTCAGACTTACAATTCCACGTTTCCGTGTTGGGGTGAGTGTTGTGCTTATCCTGCTAACTGGTGCTTTATTTTTGCCAATCCGAGGAGGTGTCACTGTATCTACCATGAACATAGGCAGAGCTTATTTCAGCGACCGGATGTTTTTGAACCACGCGGCGATTAATCCGGCCTTTCATTTCTTTTATTTATTGAATAAAAACGAACATTTTGAAAAACAATACCAGTTTTACGACAAAACTGAAGCAAAGCAGGTTTTCGACCGCTTAACCGAACAGCCCGAAAGCTCGGAAAGGACATCTTTGTTACATACCGACCACCCCAATATCATCCTTTTTATTTTAGAGAGTTTTTCGTATGATGTAGCGCTTGATTCGGTCGTAGCGCCCAATATGTCTCGTTTGGTTAAGGAAGGCATTTTGTTTGAAAACTTTTATGCCAATTCGTTTCGTACCGATAGAGGGTTGACGTCCATACTGAGTGGATACCCGGCGCATCCTACAACAGCTATTTTAAAATATCCCAAAAAAACAGACAAACTTTCCTCCTTTCCCAAAAATCTGAGGGCTTTAGGATACGAAAACCAGTCATTGTATTATGGTGGCGACGTGAATTTTGCTAACATGCGTTCCTATTTTGTTGGGTCATGCGGCATTACAGATATCGTGTCGGATAAGGATTTTCCGGTCAAGGAGCGGCTGACTAAGTGGGGTGTTGCCGACCAGCAATTGATTGAAAGAGTGTACAGTGATCTAACTGAGAAAAAGCCGGATGAGCCATTTCTCAAAATCCTTTTAACGCTTAGCAGTCATGAACCGTTTGATGTGCCGACAACAAAATTTGCCGTTCCGTTTTTAAATGCTATCAACTACGCAGACGAACATATCGGCAGGTTCGTGACGGCGCTGAAAGCTACCGAGTTATGGGAAAACACTCTGATCATATTAATTGCTGACCATTCCATGCAGGGTTATCCACAAGGTCTAAATAATTATGAAAAGAGGCGATTTCATATCCCAATGATTTGGATAGGCGGAGCGGTCAGGCAGCCGGTTGTTGTTTCCGACTACGGTTCTCAAAACGATTTGGCCGCCACCTTATTATCACAACTGAAAGCAGGCTATTCCGATTTCATTTTCAGCAAAGACATGCTTCACCCACAGGGCCGAAAGTTCGCCTTTTATTCATATGTAAACGGCTTTTGCATGATGGATTTGTCAGGAATCTATCTATACGATAACAACCGAAATAGCGCCCTTCTTTCGACAGAGGGGCGCTCAGCGATGGAAAAAGAAGCCAAATCCTTTTTCCAGATGATGTATTTAGATTTGGGGAGTAGGTGAGAGGCGAAGTCAGACATAGCTTCAAAGGGGGAATGAAACCTACTTAGCGTAGCTGATGGCGCGCGTTTCGCGGATGACAGTTATCTTCACTTGACCGGGGTAGGTCATCTCGTCTTGGATTTTTTTGGCTATTTCATTCGACAGGTTTTCTACGTCCTTGTCGCTTATCTTATCAGCGCCGACGATGACACGCAGTTCGCGTCCGGCCTGGATAGCATACGTATTGATGACGCCGGGGTACGACATGGCCAATTGTTCGAGGTCGTTCAGCCGTTTGAGGTAGGCTTCGACGATTTCGCGACGTGCGCCGGGGCGCGCTCCGGAGATAGCGTCGCACACTTGCACGATGGGCGCTATTCTTGTTTGCATCTCTGTCTCGTCGTGGTGAGCGCCTACGGCATTACATATTTCCGGCCTTTCTTTGTATTTTTCGCATATTTTCATGCCCAAGATAGCATGTGGCAGTTCAGGCTCGTCGTCGGGTACCTTGCCGATGTCGTGTAACAGTCCGGCGCGGCGTGCATTTTTCGTGTTGAGGCCCAGCTCGGAAGCCATTGTTGCACATAGGTTAGCTGTCTCACGTGCATGTTGAAGCAGGTTTTGACCATACGACGAGCGGTATTTCATTTTGCCTACCAAGCGTATCAGCTCCGGATGAAGTCCATGTATACCGAGGTCGATAGTGGTTCGTTTGCCTGTCTCAACGATTTCTTCTTCTACCTGTTTTTTGACTTTGGCCACCACTTCTTCGATACGGGCAGGGTGTATGCGTCCATCCTGCACTAATTGGTGAAGGGCAAGTCGGGCTACCTCGCGACGAACGGGGTCGAATCCAGATAGTACAATAGCTTCGGGCGTATCGTCTACAATGATTTCTATTCCTGTGGCGCTTTCGAGTGCACGGATATTACGCCCTTCGCGTCCGATGATACGTCCTTTCATCTCGTCCGAATCGATGGGGAACACGGTGATAGAATTTTCGATAGCCCTTTCGGTTGCTACGCGCTG
>CAYUAK010000101.1:0-13662 GCA_964442765.1 uncultured Tannerella sp.
CAATGAAGACAGCATATTCCCCTTATCCGAGCTGGCTAATCCCAGTCAGCGTCTGTTCATGGTCTGCGATGGGGTAGGAGGCGCCGAAAAAGGCGAGGTAGCAAGCGCGCTCGCCTGTGATTCTATTCAAACATTTTTCAACACATTTTTAGAAGGGAACGACCCGACGGAAGAGTTTATTAACAAAGCAGTTCATTATACAGAAGCTTGCTTCGATAAATATACGTCCCAATACCCCGAAGCCAAAGGGATGGCTACTACCTTATCTTTATTATATGTAGGTGACACCGGTGTCACCGTTGCGCATATAGGCGATAGCCGCATTTACCAGTTCCGTGAAGGACAAATCATCTATGAAACCGAAGACCATACGTGGGTGCAGTCGTTAGTCAACTTAGGCGAGATAACGAAAGAAGAAGCCGCCGTTCACTCCAAGAAAAATATCATCACACGGGCTTTAAGCGGCACAACCTATTCGGTGAATGCCGATGTAACCTGCATCAAAGATATTCAGGAAGGCGACATCTTTTTTCTATGTACCGACGGTGTTATTGACTGTTTTACGAATGAACGGCTTGCTGAGCTATTTGCACCCGGAAATAATGCGGAAGCGATTAAAGACCAGCTTGTTGAACAATGTGCTAAAGAATCTAAAGATAACTTTTCCTTTTATATCCTCCCCATCCAGAAAATCCAAAAAACAACCGGCTATAAGCAATACTTGTTTTTCCTTGTCGGTTGAAACCGACGGTCTTTAAAGGGTTGTCCTTGCTCGAATATCGAAAAATTTTTGTTTTCCAATAATAAGCGCTATCTTTGTGCGCAATTTGAAGCATGAAACGTTTATGAATTTGCCTAACGGATACTTTTTGCAGGATAAGAAATACCGCCTGACGCAAACAATCGGTCAGGGGGGATTCGGTATTACGTATCAAGGCGTATGGAACACAGAGGTAAAAGGCGGGCTTGGCGCTCTGAAAACAACCGTGCCTGTCTGCATCAAGGAATATTTCTTCAAAGATTACTGCTATCGCGATACGAATAACATGGCAGTAAAAGTACATTCGATAACAGGGGAACGACTTTTTCAAAAATTTAAGGAAAAACTGATATCCGAAGCCAACATCCTTTCCGCCGTTCATCATCCGAATATAGTCAATGTCTTAGAAGTGTTTCAGGAAAATGATACCGCCTATATTGTTATGGAGTATATCAAGGGTAGTTCTCTGAAGCATTTGCTTGACAAGTACGGCGTTTTGCCCGAACATAAGGTCATCAAGTATACCCATCAGATTGGAAACGCGCTCACTTTTGTTCACGAAAAGAATATTGTACACTTAGACATCAAGCCCGGAAATATTCTGATAGACCAGGATGATAATGCGCGCCTGATTGATTTCGGTGTCAGCAAACGGTTCGACATCGAAGAGCAGGAAACAAGCACTACTACACTAACCCTGTCGAAAGGCTTTGCTGCTATCGAACAGTATGACCAAGAGGGGATGCTGACGTTTTCGCCCGCTCCCGATATCTATTCGCTTGGAGCGACGATGTATAACATGCTGACGGGCGTTATTCCTGTGGAATCCATACTGCGGGCTACGAAGCGTTTACCGCCACCATCAGCCATCAACTCAGTTGTCTCGCAAAAAACGGAAAAGGCCATTCTGAAGGCAATGGAAATTAAACCCGAAAACCGTTTCCGGAAAGTAAACGAATTGTTAGCCGCTATTGACGCACCTACCTACGAATTTACGGAAAACACAACGTTTCAGCCTAACAGAGTGAACGACGATGACAGTACGGAAATAATCAACCGTCCAGTTATCAACAAACCCGAAGAGGAAGAGGAAGAAGAAGACAAGACTTTGTTAAATTCAAACACGTCCCAGACGACAAAAAGAAAACATAGCCGACGTCGCAAAGCAAGGCGAAGGGTGACGCTGACCGTTACTATCTTTTTGTGTGCCTTGATAGGTTATACCGTATTCAGTTATTTTTACGACATCTCTCATTCACAAGGCACTTCTGAAACCATCAGCTTACCCGGTGATAATTCAGCTAATATACAGATTATTACTCCAAAGGATTCCATTGAAGCAGACACGCCCGCTCAAAAAGATTCCATCTCGAATACAACCGAAAATCCTGTTAGGGATACCCTCCTCCAAACGCCCAACAACAATGTTCGACAGGTAACAACGCCTTCAAATACCGGAACTTTAAATGGTAATGCTTCACAGCGAAAAAATGAGGCCGATGTCAGTAAGCCCACCTATACATTTCAACAACTGTCTCAGTTTAAGAGAGAATTTGATAAATGGATGATGGGCGGTAAATCTAAAAAGTCAGCCGAAAGTTTTCAGGGCGCACTCGAAGACTTCACCAAAGCCTTAGAATTGGCTAAAAAGTTAGACCTCGATTTGACGGAGGTAAACAAAGAAATAGAAACATGTAAAGCCGGCATTATCAAACAGGAAAGAGAAGAACGGATAGCAAAATATAAAACAGGACCCAAATGGAACGAATTACAAGTTGTTATTTTAAATGGAAAATATGGCGCTGTTGATGAATTGTGGGAAGTAGTTATTCCATGTATATATAAAGATCAATATCCGGGACCGGGAGCTAACCGTACATTTGTGCGGGATGATGGCAGCACAGATGTTTTTGATAGTAAAGGAAACCAAATTAACTAACGGGATTCAATATTTAACTGATACTTTTTAAAAATCGCGTTTTATATTTTTCCTGTTGAAATGTCCTTCTATGGACTGATTCTCAAAGACCGAATCCTCATTTTTTTAACACCCACCTTACAGGATGCGATAGTTTGAAAAGAAAAAAATCATCAATTTTTTTTGTTTCATAAAAAATTCATACTTTTGTGACCTGAATCCTTAGGAGAAAGCTAAAAAATATGAAACGAAAATGTATCATCTTGTTGTTTTTGCTTACGCCTTTTTTAGTGAAAGCGCAAATTCAGAAAGAATACTATAGTGAAAAAGGAGACGAAGCCATTCGGATGCTTGATTATAGCGCCGCAAAGATGTGGTTTCAGGAAATTGTCTCCGTTATTTGTGACCCGCATAGTATCAGCCAGTTAACGTTTATCTGGCTGGCTGATGATTCTATGCGTATTCAATTAGACCGAGGTAATATCTCGGTAAGATGTTTAAGTTGCTTAGATGAGTTAGTGAGGAAAAATTTCCGCGATACGGCCACTATTAATATGCTAATCACTTACTATACACATGGTATAGGGACGGAAAAGGACGAGGATATGGCAGCATACTGGAAAGGAAGGTTGGATGACATAAAGAGTCCACCCGCGATCTCGCCAAGGCCCGACCGCACCAAGCCTCCTATAGAAAAAACAAAAATGGATTTCTTTGCGGGTTATTCGGCTAACCTGTTAGCGCCTTATGGGGTGATTGTGGGGGGGGTAGGCCGGTCGGTAGGTTGGTATCTGCGTTTTCGGTCGAATTTGTCATTTCAAAACTTTTCACACTTGTATAAAGACAAAGAGGTTGCAGGTTTAGGAAACGGTTTTGCCCAATATTTAGACAAAAGAATTATTAATACATGGACAGGAACGGGTGGAATTATTATCAAAGCCGACCCTTCGTTTCTAATTTCCTTTGGAGCCGGCTATTGCAGCCATGAGGTTATCTATCAATTTCAAAAAATTGGAGCCATTGAAGCCGTTCCGGTGGGTGTGTTTTGGGCGAAAGATGTGAGTAACTCTTTCTACAATGTCGCATTGGATTTGGACGGCATTTTCAAGTTAGGGAAGCAGGTCTATGGTTCCATTGGTTGCAGTCTGTTTAATATTGAACAGGTTAAAGTATATGCGAATGCAGGTATAATCATATTTTTCTAATAGCACGATGATGAAACGAACTCTATTCTTCTTATATATAAATATCATCCTGTTGAACGGATGTATGGACTATCCCACGCTGGGAACGGAAGTGATTGGCGCCGGCGTTCCTGAAATTGATCCAACCGTTGTAGAAATAGTTAAAGACCGCAAAGCCACCTCCTTGCGGATAAGGGCTACTGTCCTTAAAGAAAATGGAGAAGTCATAACGGAGCGCGGTTTTTATTACGGGACTAATCCCGACCCTGACGAAGACGACAAAAAAGTCTATGAAACCGATATGGAAAAGCGGATAGGCAGTTATGAAATGACCCTGACAGGGTTGGAAAATAATACGAAATACTACATTCGACCCTACGCGAAAAACAAAATAGGTATAGGAAAGGGGCCTGTTCACGAATGTATCACCCAAGAAGGGGTAGCAGGTGTTCATACAACCGAACCGGAGATGGTATGGGCCGCATCTACCCGTTTAGGATTGAAGATAACATACGCCGGAGAAGGAGATGTCAAACAATTAGGCTTTCATCTCTATTACAAAGATAACCTTGAAATACTCAGAACGGCTGTATTTGAAACAACCTACCCGATACCTGTTGTTGTCAATGATTCTTTTAAATATGTGGTTACCGGATTAAAGCCTTCTACGCTATACGATGTACGCGCCTTTGTAACCAATGATTTCGGGACGACCATCGGAAACGTTCAAATGTTTTTTACAAGGGATGGCAGACCTATCGTAGGTAAAACGGAAATAATAGATAGAGAATATACCGAATCAACGTTAAAATCATCTGCTACCAATGGGGGCGACCCAACTGTACAGATCACCGAGCGCGGATTCTGCTGGGCTATCGAATCTGAAATTAACGACCCTAATGAACTGAACAAAACGAAAAAAATCGTGCGTTGTGACTTATTTGATGACTTTTTCGAGGGGATAATCCAACCGCTTGAATCAGAAAAGACCTATTTAGCACGCGCTTTTGCTACAACCGATTTGGATATAACGGTCTATGGCGAAATAATCACTGTTCCATCATTAAAAGCAATTCCGTCGGTCGAAACAGGAGAGATAAAAATTAATCTTCCCGGAAACGCAGATATTAGCGGAAAAATTACATCTATAGGCGAAAGTCCGATAATAGCTTCCGGAATATGCTGGTCTATTGATAATCAAGTACCTACTCTATCGGATTCGGTTCTGTCTTTGCCGGCCGATTATTCAGGCTTTTTTTCAGGTAGACTGACCCGACTGAAAGGAAGCCTTACCTATTATCTGAGAGCGTTTGCTACAAACGCCAAAGGTACGGGATATGGCGAGGTTGTGTCGTTCCAGACGCCGTTCATTTTTACGTATGGGCTACTCCCGCTTACTAGCGAAGCGCGTTTTACTAACTCGGTGGCGTATTTTGCTATTGACATTGACGGTGAGCTGTATATTGTTGGAGGCGATATAGGAACAAAGTATACCGACGAGGTATGGAAATATAATATAGCTTCCAACCATTGGACGGGTTGTCTTGCTTTTCCAGGCGGCCCGATGAAGTGGCAAACAGGTATTCCTTATGGACGCGGCGCATTAATTTATGGAGGATTTAATGGCAAAGGCGATGAAAAACCCGGTATCTATTATTACAATGCTCCGGATAATCTTTGGTCGTATTATGATGGGCGACCCGATTCGGCTGTCGTCAACCGAACCGTCGGATACGCTTATGATAACAGAGTTTATTATATTGGAGGGATAAATGCCGATACGATCAGCCAAGAAGTTTGGAGTTTTCACTGGGCTACGAAAACATGGCAAAAAAAGACTGATTTTCCTGTTAAACAATACAAAGGCTTGGCAGTTATGATAGGTAGTGTCGCTTATGCAGGCATGGGCATTGGAGAAGATGGTGAATGTAACAAAAGTCTATGGATATCGACCGACGGCGCCAATACATGGGAACTTAAAACCACCTATCCCCTGTTTGGAAACGTTTTGGCGAGCGTCGTTTGCGACCAAAAATTATACGTCATAGACGCCTTCTATGACATTCACGAGTATAACCCCGCAACCGATGTTTGGACAAAGAAGTCACAAATTATTGACCGATTAAGGACTATTCACTGCATTTATGCTGTCAGCAAAAAAATATATTTTGGCCTTCCGGGAAATGCGATGGCTATTTATGACCCAGCGTGGGATAATTGAACTAATTATTAATGGTTAGTGGGTGCAATTGACTACGTCGTCCTTCGGTTCAAATTGTTTTGTGACATTTTATTCTACCGAGTCACACATACCTAAAGGTAAAAGAATATAGAAGCCGACAAGTTAATAAAACACCCTGTTCTATGATTAATCTATGGATATTAATTTTTTTTTGTATCTTTGCGCCGTTTTTATGGCAAAAATAATCCGGAGAGATGGCAGAGTGGTCTATCGCGGCGGTCTTGAAAACCGTTGAACCGAAAGGTTCCGGGGGTTCGAATCCCTCTCTCTCCGCTGGTAGCCGAGATAAAAGGCTTCAAAGTTAGAAACATGCTTAAATTTAATTATATAATTATGAAACGAATTAGTATTTTACTTGCAGTGTTCTTTTCCGCCGCATTATTTGTCAATGCGCAGCAGGATGTAAGAAAGGATTTTTATGGAATGTGGACCATTGAGATAGAAGGTGGTTCGGTCGGATGGCTTGGCGTCAATGAAGACAAAGGTTTTTTAGATGCTGAGATATTATGGGGAGGTGGCAGCGTTGTGCCTGTTAACAACGTTTATTTCAGTGGCACACACACACTTGTGGCTACATTTACCAGTAATGTCAGGCGTAGTGATAGCCGGACACATATTGTACCTCGAACCTATACTTTTGAACGGGTAGGCGATAAGATTATTGGGACCCTAACGAATATTTCTCGCGACGGGTTGAGTACTACAACAAGCAGGTTCTCAGGATGGCGTTTACCTGCTCATGGACCAGCGCCCGATTTAACGAAGATTAAATACGGAACGCCCATCAAACTGTTTAACGGGAAGGACTTAACAGGTTGGCGACTGATAAACCCCAGACAAGCCAACGGTTTTAAAGTTGAAAACGGTGAATTGATCAACGACCCTGTTCAAGGACAGAGTTCGGGAAATCTAAGAACTGAAAAAGAATTTGAAGATTTTAAACTCACACTTGAGGTGAATGTACCGGCAGGCAGTAACAGCGGCGTTTATCTTCGTGGTATCTATGAGATACAGGTAGTTGATTCGTATGGCAAACCGCTTGACCCGCACAATATGGGCGCGTTATACAGCCGTATCACTCCTTCCGAAGCGGCAGAAAAGCCGGCCGGCGAGTGGCAAACGATGGAAATGATACTCTGCCAAAGATTCTTAACCGTGGTATTGAACGGGAAAAAGATTATTGATAACCAACCGGTTAACGGTCCGACAGGCGGCGCTATGCACGCCGATGTGTTTAAACCAGGTCCCATTTATTTACAAGGCGACCACGGCAAGGTATTATACCGGAACATTGTGCTGACCCCGATTCTTTAAACGGAATTTTTGCTCCATATATAGACGCAAGTTGCAAACTAACGCCCATCCCAAGCGTAAGTTTGCAACTTTTGCGTTTTATACCTCATGTTTGTAACTGGCAGCTTGTACCATGAAAAATTCAAGTCAAATATTCTGATACAAATAGCGTTTGATGCTCTTTTTTGGCGTCTTTTCAAACTCTTCGGGGAACAATTGTATCCTGGATACTTTGGCATAGTTAGGCTGCTCTTCATTAAGCAATCGGAGGTTTTCGTTCATGATATCTTTCAGTTGTTGGTCAGATAATTGCGCTTCAGCTACCACCTCAACATTGGGGAAGACCAATGCCACTAACTTGGCATCCTTTTCGATAACCAACGATTCGGCTACAAAAGGCATGTTATTTAATACACCCTCTATCTCTTCGGGATAAATATTTTGTCCCGAAGGGCCGAGGAACATGGATTTATATCGTCCTTTGATAAACACAAAACCCTCCTCATCCATCGTCCCCATGTCGCCGGTCTTGAGCCATCCGTCTTCTGTAAAAGCTGCTGCTGTATTTTCAGGGTCTTTATAATAACCTAACATCACATTAGTACCTCGGCATTGAATCTCTCCCGGTATCGTTGCCGGGTTTGCTGATTCAATTCGCACTTCCATGCGGGGTGCCGCTTTACCACAAGAAAAAGTTTTATTTTTACGCCAACCGGCGTAGGTGATGATAGGCCCGCACTCTGTCATGCCGTATCCCACCGTATAAGGGAAGCCTATTTTCTTAAAGAAAGCCTCAGCCTCATGGTTGAAGGGCGCTCCCCCAATGATCAGTTCGCAGAAGTTACCGCCAAACACGTTAAACAGCGTGTCATGTATTTTGTTACGTACCTTTTGTTCTATCACAGGCAATCGCAGCAATACCCGCATCGAGGTCTTGTTTAACATCGGCTGCAGCTTGGCTTTATAGATTTTTTCGATAATCAACGGTACGGCAATGATGACCCTGGGGCGCACTTTTGCAAAAGATTCCATGATGATTTTGGGCGAAGGCATACGGGTAAGAAAATGAACATGAGCGCCTACCGTCATCTCAAAAAGAAACTCGAAGGCCATGCCGTACACATGCGCCATGGGTAGCATCGACACCACATCATCGCCCGACCTTACTTCAGGAATGACCTCCTGGGCGAAAACCGCATTCGACCACAGCGTCCGAAAGGGCAGCATAACGCCCTTAGAAAAACCGGTCGTGCCGGAAGTATAGTTGATCATCGCCAGCTCTTCAGGATCATCTACATGGTATTTAACATGTTCGGGCCTGAAATTTTTGGGATATTTTTTCCCGAACAGCTCATTCAAATGCTCCCTGACATACAATAGTCGGGGGTCTTTTGCATACTGGACAGAGAAATCGGAGATAAGGATTATCGCTTCCAAATTGGGCATCTCCGTTTCGGACATCCCCTCCCAAATCTGGTCGCCCACGAAAAGAAGGCGCGAATCGGAATGGGTAACAATATGATGCACGCTGCTTTCCTTAAACTCGTGCAAAATAGGCACTAAGACAGCGCCGTAGGTCAGGGTCGCCAAATATACGACCGCCCAGTTGGCCTGGTTACGACCGCACAATGCCACCTTATCGCCTTTCTTTAATCCACATTCTTCAAAGATAATGTGCAGTTTTTCTATCCTGCGCGCAAGGTCTTTATACTGTAACGTTTCCCCTTTATAATTAGATAAAGCGGGGTAATTCCAATGCTCTTTGAAGCAATTTTCAAATAGTTTGTTTAGAGAATTTTCCATAATATTTTAGTAATAATTGTTGCTCATAACGGAAATTGGGCTACAAAAGTAATAATTTTTTTGCAATCTTTCAGAATTTGATTCCAAAAACTAAGAAGACATCCTCTTTGGCCGGATTGAGAATCAGTTGGCCAAAAACAGGTAGACAATATCTGTCGGTAATTCGGATTTCCTTGCACGCCTTCAATGACAAATTAATGACAGCAAAACCATCGGTTTGGCCTCCTTCCTCATATCGGTTGTAAAAACGGCTGCTTTGCCAGGGACTGACACCCACGCTGGTTTCGAGGGAAACGTCTTTCAAGTAAAAAGTATATGAGGTTTCGAGGTAGGCAGGAAATGCTTTTTTTGTTTTTCCTTTCTTTTCATACTTTGTATACCACTCATCACCGGCAACGATGGCGTACCATCCGACGCTGAGCGGAATCCTTTCGCAACGATATAATAACGAAGCTTCAAGCAGATGTATCGTCGTCTTAGAATAATCGAAATAATGATAGCTCATTTCGCCTCCAACCCAATAGTCACTCAGGCCTGCTGTAAAATTTTTATGCGTATAGCTTGCCGAAAAATCCACCTCCTTGTAGCCAAAGCCTGCGATATCGACGCTTCCCCAAACATCAACGGAGAACCCGCCGAGGCTATAACCCATTGTAGGCTGAAAACTCGTTCCCGCCTGATATGAGCCGCGCCATACATACGTACTGACCAAGTCAGCGCCTATCGAAAAGGCGTTATTAGCCTCATCTTCAGCCCGCGCTATCCAAGTCAAAAAAATCAAAAAAGCGCTTAATAAAAGTCTCATATAATCAAAAAATCATTAATAATACAACATCTACCGTCGTTTCGGCGAGCAAATGTACAAAAAAATTCATCACCACGAACCACACGAACTACAGGAACATTTTTTTTTTTCAAAAAAAAACCTTTACTTTGTGCTGCCATTCACATAAAAAAAACGTTCTGTGACGCATTTTTTACTCATATTAATCTGTATTTCGGCAGGTATAATCATCTCACAGATGAGAATATTACCGGTGGATTCGCACAAAAGCGTTAATGCGTGGGTCATCAATGTAGCCTTACCGGCGCTTTCGCTGCGGTATATTCCGGAGATAGAATGGACTGTCCAATTACTGCTTCCGGTGATTGGCCCAGCGCTTATCTGGACAGGCGCCTGGTTATTTGTCAGGCTCTATGATAGAAAAAAGCGTCTTCCAATCGGTTCACGTATCGCATTACTTGTTACTTGTGGCTTAGGAAATACCTCATTTCTTGGCTTGCCAATGGTCGCTGCCTATTTCGGCGAATCGGAGATACGTCATGCCATTGTATTTGACCAGATAACGTTTTTAATTTTTTCTTCAATTGGCGTGATAACCATCTTAAAACATTCAGCGGAAAAATCCGAAGTCTTGAACTTCAACCGTATCTTAAAAAAGGTATTGCGTTTTCCGCCTTTTGTCGCCTGCGTCGTTGCGCTGATTGTATCGCCTTTCCTTAACTTTTCACCGTTGAATCCGCTATTAGACAAGATAGTCGTTACGCTGTCGCCAATGGCATTGTTTTCAATCGGGCTACAACTCCGGTTCGGCGCTATCAAACAAGAGTGGAAATTAGTCTCCGCCGGCATCTTCTATAAACTATTAGTAGCGCCCAGTTTGGTTCTAATATTAGCTATCTTGTTGCATTCGTCCGGTAATCCGGCTAAAATAAGCATTTTTGAAGCCGGTATGTCGTCGCACATAACCGCAAGTCTGTTAGCCAGCCAACATGGACTGAACCCGCGATATTGCTCTTTGATGGTCGGGATAGGTATCGTAACCGGTTTTTTTACCGAGACAGGCTGGTATTTTTTATTGGAAAAAATGTTTTAACTCTAAATAGTAGAATTATGAAATTAAGGTTTTTCTTATTAGTTATTTGGGCGGTCTGCGTTTTCCCAGCCCTGTCGCAACATTTGATTGTGACGACCGAATTTGACAGTTTAAACTGTAAGATTGAAAAGCTAAAGGATAATCAATACCTGATTACTTTTATGCTTGACGGTGAAGTAACGAGCGGTTATATTCATCAGGATCAAATCCTTCACATGGAAAAAAATGTATTTAAGAACTATAAAAACAACACTTTACGTTCCTGGTATCCTATCATGGATGTAGGATTGGATGGGGGTATCATTCATCAACCGGGCGTATTTCGCATAGACGACGACTTGACGGATAAGAGCGATTTCCGAGCGCGAACCGGTATTATTCTGGGTACCGATATCACCTTTTTTATTTCACACAGAATAGGTTACGGACTGAAATATAATTTCCGCTCGTTACTGGGCGGCGATATCAACTATCATTATGTAGGCCCGATGATGGTTTTCAGGTTTTGGGAAAACAACAAGATGAACACCTTCAGGTACAGGAATATAAATAAAACCAATCATTTTTTCTTCAGTTTCTCCGGCGGATTTGGCTGGATGGTTCAAAAAAACGCACCTGTACAGTTAGATTTGATACGCCCCCGAATAGAAATGTTTGCAACAGCTATCTCCGGTGAGGTAACAGCCGGTTATCATTTCCGCTTTACTAACAAAGTATCGGCCCGAATAAAAACATCTTATAATGTAGGTTATCCTAATTTTGTCAAAATAAGGGATATTCAAAAATATGTAAGACCAAGTGATCAAGCACTTGATATTGGCGATTATTGCCATAATATGAACACTTTGAATCTTTCGGTGGGTTTAACTTTCCATAATTAATAATTAACTATTTTTGATGAAAAATTTTATTCAACTAACCGTTTGTACTCTTGCGTCGTTTATTGTGTTAACCCAGTGTATATCAGACAATAGCGACGCGGGCCTTAACATCGCTGTGGTTGCCGCCGGGTCTATTTCGATAGGCGACAGAGGGGATGGACGCCCCATTGCTACATTCAATGATGGCATTACCAACGCCCAAACGGGTCAGATGCGGGTAAGGCCCGGACAACAACCTGTTTTATCTGCACAAAACCAATGGGTACAGTACGAATGGCCACAAGCGGTCAGAACACGCGAAATAGAAGTGTTCTGGTGGGATTGGGAAGGCACATTGGCGCTTCCGAAGACCTACCGGATAACGTATTGGGACGGGACAGCATTTATACCCGTCAAAAACCCTAAAGGATTAGGGTTGAATGTGGCAGATTTCAACAAGTCAACGTTTGATGAAGTCGAAACAACCAAGCTGAGGTTGGAAGTTGATTCTGCCCGCCAATTGACAGCCTCCCTGTTGGAGTGGAAAGTGATTCAATCGCCTAACGCCAAAAACCTGCCTCCTATTGTCACTACTAATGGCGACAGGACTGTTATGATAACAGGGAATACGTATCTGACAGCCTATATCAATTCGGTTTCGCCTGTGCAAAAAACAAGCTGGATAAAGATTTCGGGACCCGGCACAGTCACATTCTCAATGCAGGAAGCTTCTAAATGGGCGACGAATAAAGACACGATTCAAACTACAGCTTTTTTTACAGAGGCAGGTGAGTACGAACTGGCGTTCTTAGCTACAAAAGGAAAGCAGACGGTCTCGTCCAATATCTTGGTAAAGGTAGTTGAGCCGCCCAAGGAGGACAGGTTAGAAGTGGTCTATACCAAGAGATTCTCAATTGACAATCCACTCTGGAACGACCGTGCAAAGGCGATGATAGTGAATTGGATACCCTGGTGCATAGAGCAAATTGAAAACCCAAACCTGACGTTAGGCCCCGGCGGTATCGACAATTTTATCGAAGCGGCAAAAGCGCTGAAAGGCTTGCCGCATGGTGCTCATAAAGGATACGTTTTTTCTAATGCGTGGGTGCATCAAACCGTTGAATCAATGTGTATTGCACTGATGATAGACCCGAAAGGCGATAAAGAAATCATCACTGCACAGGCCAAGATGAAGCAGACATTAGAGAAGTGGATACCGATCATTTTAGCGGCACAGGAACCCGACGGCTACCTGCATACTGCCTTTACACTCCGCGACCCGAACCGGTGGGAGTTTCGCTGGTCGCCCCGAAACCGGCAAGACCATGAAGGATATGTAGCCGGCTATTTTATCGAATCGGCTATCAATCATTACACCTTAACCAACGGGAAGGATCTACGACTTTATAATGCGGCTAAAAAATTAGCCGACTGCTGGGCTAATCATATCGGCCCTAATCCGGGACAAATCGTCTGGTGGGACGAGCATCAGGGGATGGAAATGGCTTTGGTGAGGTTCGGTCGTTTTGTCAATGACATGGAAGGTAACGGTAAAGGCAACCGCTATATCGCTTTAGCCAAATTCCTGATGGACAGCCGCTTGGGAGGTAACGAATACAGTCAATCGCATGTGCCCGTTCAACAACAGTATGAAGCGGTCGGTCATGCCGTCCGCGCTGTCTACTTGTACTCAGCCATGTCGGATATTGCTGCCGAAACAAAAGA
>CAYUAK010000102.1:0-1908 GCA_964442765.1 uncultured Tannerella sp.
CCGTCCGCCTGTAACAGAAATATGCAGACCGACTTTGCTTTGGGGTCTACAATCCAATACTCCCTAACATCAGCAGCTTCGTAGAGGTTAAATTTGTAATTCCAGTCATATTTTTAAGTGGAAGGCGATAATATCTCTACGATTAAGTCCGGTGCGCCAATACAGCCTTTATCGTCCAATTTGGACAAATCGCATACCACGCATAAATCGGGTTGAACCACATCAAATATCTTATCATCATCCGTTGAACCGTGTAAAGGAAGACGTACATCAAACGGGGCAGTATATACATGACATTTCCCTTTTTTCATTTCAATAAATGCCTCTAACCGGAAATTTATCTTCGATAAGGCACGTGCATGTTTGCGCCAAGGGGCTGACATCAGGTGGATGAAGCCATCGATCAATTCCAGCCTTTTATCGTCCAACCAGGTTAAATAATCGGCATACGTGTAGCGTTTGGTAACGTCTAAGTCTAATGTCCCATACTTAACAAACGGCTCTTCTACGATATTTGGCTTAGGAGAAGCAGGTACATACGATTTCGTTTTTTCCTTTTCCATTTTTTTAGTAACTAACTCATTATGCGATGAAAATGATATTCTATTGCTGCAAAGATACGATAAAATATTGCTACCACAAAATGCGCTGTGTTTCTTTTCTTTGGGGTGCATTTCAAAGTGTCGTTTCTAATCCCGTTAGGGATTGAATGTGGGTAGAATGGTAGACCTCTCCTCCCAGCATGCCGTTAGGTATGCAACCCAAAAGCTATGAATCGCGTACCTAATGGCACGCTTGGGGGGAATGGCTTCATTCTACCAATATAAAGTTCCTAACGGAACAATAGACATTCTTCTCAACAAGTGCGACAATTTGAAATGCAACCGTTTCTTTGTGACGCTCTGTAGTTACACAGAGTTTCGCAGAGAATTTGAAAAAAGTGTCCGTTTTCGGACACTTGGTGTTCGAAAACGGACACTTTTAAAATGTTGAAAATTCACAAATCGCTATGTATCAAATGAATAAATTTTTGGCACGATAATTGCAATAAAATAGGGTAGATAAATCTTTTAAATAAAAAAATATGGACAGGCCAATAGAAAAGAAAACGTGGACTAAGAAGCGAATCATGATGATCGCAGGCGGAGCGGCATTTGTGGCGCTAATTGTTTTTATCATCTTCAGCGGATTCGGCAAGTCGAAGCTGAATGTCGACAGCGAAAGGATGACTATCGCCGAAGTGCGAAATAGTAACTTCCGCGAGTTTATACCGGTTACCGGAACGATACAACCTATCTCAACCATTTTCTTGGACTTGCAGGAAGGCGGTCGGGTAGAGGAGATTTTTGTGGAAGACGGAGCCGTACTCAAAGCGGGTCAACCTATCCTGAAACTCGGTAACACCGACTTGGAACTGAGTATCGTCAATCAGGAAACGAATGTGTATAACATGCTGATGAATATGCAATTGGCGCAAATTAACGCCCGGCAGAATACCGTTACCAAACAGACGATGATCGTGGATATGGATAACCAACTGAGAGAATCGAAACGCCTCTTCGATCTGAATGAGCGGTTGTTTAAAGCGAATACGATCGCAGAGCAGGATTTTTTGGAAGCTAAAAACAGATACGAATATGCACTGAAAAAAAGTAGTTTGGCGCTGGAAATATGGCGACAGGATTCGATAGCTTCCGAGCAGCAGATGAAACAACAAAGAGAATCGTATGAAAGGTCGCTCAGTTCGTTGGAACTGATGCGTCGCAAATTTGCCGACCTAACGGTTTGCGCGCCGGTCGAAGGGCAACTCACTTCTTTAGATGCTGAGATTGGGCAGAGCAAAAGCAAAAGTCAGCGTATCGGGCAAATTGATGTGCTGAGCGGGTTCAAAGTGCGCTTCGATGTGGA
>CAYUAK010000103.1:0-1585 GCA_964442765.1 uncultured Tannerella sp.
GCCACCGACATTGAACTGGCTTTTTTATCAGGAATGGGACGGGAAAAGAGGCTCTCAAACAAAGAATGTAACGAACTTCCCGAAGCAATTTTTCAACAGGGCGCCGCGTTCGTACACAACACAGTAAAGGATAAAATAAAAAATTATCTTCGGAGCGATTTTCGGGCTTCGGACAGTGAAACGAAAAATATGTAGCTCATACAAGCCAACAGCACAGCCAATCCGCCGATAATTCCGACTAAATCGTTCATCACGCCCAGAGTAAGGGTCATAATACCGGCGCCCGAAATGCCCATGACAAGCAGCGAGGCGATCTGGTCGGCTTTTTCGGGACGGTGCCTGATGGCTAATGAGAATACGATGGCAAAGACATTGGCTGTGGCAAAAGTTACGGGCAGGAACATGGCGATGAAGATCACCTGCGGGGCTATTGCCGTAGTCGGCATGGTGGAAAGAACCATCATCACCACACAGGCAGCCATCGCCCCCACCATTGCCCACAGCAGTATTTTGCGCGACGCGATCTTCACCAGCATCATCGAACAGGTAAACGAAGCAAGGGCGCGGCAGGCATAGTAAACCGTGATCATATTCCCCGGATTAGTGTAACCGTACACAGTGCGGAACATAGCCGGAATAAAGAAATTCAATCCCATGTCGATACCTACGATAAGCAGGATGCAAATAAACATGCGCAGCAGGAAGGGGTCTTTCAACAGGGAAAAGGTATCGCCGAAGGAAACAGTTTGTCCCGTAGGACGTTCTTCTCGCGGAATTTGCGTAAGCCTCAACCAGAGCATGGCTATAAGCGTCAAGCCGGCATAGACGACAAAAGCCCAGTTCCAGTTGCCTAACGAATTTGTACAGAAAATGATGATTTGCGGACCGAGCATCGCGGCAATCGCCTTCACGAATTGACCCAGCGTAATGTTGCTCGCTAATCGTTCGCCGCTTACAACGTTCGTAAGCAGGGGATTGAGCGTCACCTGAATGATGGTGTTGCCAATGCCCAGCAGGGCGAACGTGGCTAAATAAACGCCGAGTTTAATATCCATAATGCCAAGAACCATCGGCAGGGGAATAAGCATCCCGACCAATGTAAACGAGTAACTCACCTGCATCATTGTTTTACGTCCAATACGCCGAATCAGCAGACCGATAGGCACCGCGCAAATCAAAAACCAGATAAAGATGAAATTGGGCAACAGCCCTG
Organism: uncultured Tannerella sp.; assembly: GCA_964442765.1. Lineage (GTDB taxonomy): Bacteria > Bacteroidota > Bacteroidia > Bacteroidales > Tannerellaceae > Tannerella. Next base: position 1,214 of record CAYUAK010000103.1, read on the forward strand.
CTACCGTCGATGTCAGATCGAGGGTTCCCTTGATCTTATCGGTAGCCGCGCCTACAATAGCAACGAACCCCATGATGTAGAAGCCGAAGAGTATAGGCAGGACTTTTGAAAAGGATGATTTTGTGGTCATGTCTGAATTTTTAATGGTTTAATATAATTAAGATATAATTTGAAATATTTTGCAAAAATACACTTTTTTATCAGCAATTTCGCTACAATTATTTTTTTCCCGTATGCTGTCATTTAGCCAACAGACATAGTTCAACCCATCCGATAAATTTGACTTTATCGGATTTTGTGTTTCCCTGAAGTTTTATCTATCTAATTTCTACCTCCTTTATTATTTGCATTTGTTTTCACCAGATTCAGCAG
>CAYUAK010000104.1:0-13096 GCA_964442765.1 uncultured Tannerella sp.
CGCGCCGTACCGCATGCAACTTTAAGTATAGAAGTTAAATCAGGTGGGATTAAATAGTATACAGTTAAAATATATTGGGGGTTCGCTTTTGGCGATTCTCGTGTTGTTGATTTTCGACCAGGCATCCAAGATATGGGTGAAAACGCACATGCAGTTATATGAAAGCTTTGACGTTTTTTCATGGTTCAAAATTTATTTTATCGAAAATGCAGGTATGGCCTTCGGTATTAAGTTATTCGACACCTATATCCTGACTCTTTTTCGAGTTTTCGTCGTAAGCTGGTTTGGCGTTTTAATATATAAGCTAATCAAACGGGGTACATTTAAGTTTGGATTTATCCTATGTTTGTCGATGATATTTGCCGGCGCGCTTGGGAATATCATCGACTGCGCTTTTTATGGCTTATGGTTTGAACACAGTTACGGCCAGGTAGCCAAGTTTTTACCCGAAGCGGGGGGCTATTCGACTTTCCTCAACGGCAAGGTCGTTGATATGCTGTCATTTCCGCTTATCGTAACTACATGGCCATCTTGGATGCCGGTATGGGGCGGCCATGAGTTTGTTTTTTTCAGACCTATTTTTAATATTGCCGATTCGGCTATCTGCGTTCATGCATTTATATTGATTATCTTCTACAAAAAATCGCTTTTTGCAAGTTTGGCGAAAGAACCTAAATCAAATGACGAATAGACTGCAAATCGTTTGTTTTTTAGCGCTTATCTGCATGGCCTTCTCCTGTAGCAGGGTTCCTAAACATATTATTTCGGAACGTAAAATGAGGGTTGTATTACACGACATGCTGATAGCCGAGGCTATGGTTGAATCTTTGCACGATTCATACCAGACAAGCGAAGAGCGAATGGCGGTGTATGATGCAGTTTTTGCAAAACATCAGATTACACAGGCCAAATATGATTCCACGTTGATGTGGTATGGCAAAAACATGGACTTATACATGGGTATCTACAAACTTGTCCAACGGGATATTAATGCTGAGATAGCCGCTTTAGGAGAAATCAAGCCTAATCCCATTTCTGGGGATGTATCTAACTATGATTCAATCGATATTTGGATTTTCAATCGAAGCGGTGTTTTTTTGCCTGAGCGTATCTTCAATGCCTTACTGTTTGATATATCCCCTCAAAGACCCTATTCGCCAGGCAGTTCTTACGTTTTAAGACTGGCTATTTGGGGCCTTCCGTCGGAGCTAAAATACAAACCCCGCCTTCATCTCAGCGCCGTCCATGCCGATACGATTATCTCCGTCAATCAAGAACTCGCAGCAGACGGTTATTATGAGGCAACTGTCAAAGCCCTTGCCGATAAAGATGTAAAGCGGATATATGGTTATGTCTTTTTGAACGAAGCCGCCCTTGCCTATCAACGTATCTATCTGAACGACATCCGGTTGATGAAATATAAAGAGTAGGTTTCATGTTTTCAGCCCCCCTTTGATGGGGGCAGGGGGATGTAGTCAGGATTGGCTAAGACAATTTTCGATTCATATCTCTGTGTCTCTGTACTAAAAAACCCGCTTTCTAAATTCGGAGCAGACAATAGCAGTAGCGGCAGCGACATTGAGCGAGCCGGTAGTGTGAGCATCGGACGGATAAGGGGGGATGCTTAATCGCTTAGTGATTAAGGCCTCTGTCTCAGGGCGAATACCGTTACCTTCGTTTCCCATGACAATGATACCCTGTAACGATAAGTTACTTTGATAGACACTATCACCGTCCATAAATGTGCCGTAAACAGGCGCTGATGAATGACTTCTCAAAAAAGCATCTAAATGGGTATAATGAACTTTTACTTGTGTTAGCGCTCCCATAGTCGCCTGAACGGTTTTGGGGCTAAAAGCGTCGGTAGTATCATGACTGCATACGATATGCGCTATCCCAAACCATCCGGCAATGCGGATAATCGTTCCCAGATTGCCTGGGTCTTGGACGCCGTCAAGCATTAGTATCAGTTGTGTTGCAGGGTTAGCCTCTTCTATTGCATGACAGGGCTTGCGGAACACAGCCAATACTTCCTGCGGGGTCTTCAGAAAACTTGCTTTTCGGATTTCATCGTCTTGGGCTATGATTACTTCTTTGGCGAAGATTTTTTCCTGCGTAGCAATCCATTGCGGAAGCGCTATCAACCACTCAAATTCAAAGTGTTTTAATAAATGGGCAACTAACTTGTTGCCTTCGGCTACGAAAAGACCTTTTTCGTCGCGAAATTTCTTGTGCTCTAACGAGCGTACTTCTTTAATTTTTGCTTTACTCAACATAAAAATTGCTGTTTTGACGTAACAAATGTACGGTAAATAATTTATTTCAACTACTTTTGCAGTAGAATTTTGGACTATGCAGTATCGTAACATACTATATATATGCTTTTTTGCCTTTTTTTTATCGTGTTCTACGACGAAATTTGTCGGCGACGGGCAGCTTCTTTTGGATAAAATTAGAATCCAAACCGATGATTCGGTCGGCGTTAAAGCATCGGATATGAAGCAATATCTTCAGCAGCATCCGAATTATAAGTTGTTCGGTTTATTCAAGTGGCCATTGTATGTTTACAACTGGTCGGGCGTCAATGAACGAAAATGGCTAAACCGCCAACTGCGACGCATAGGCGAACCACCTGTTTTGTTTGATAGAGAGGCAAGCACTCTGTCAATAAGGCAGTTAGAACAATACATGTCGAACCGGGGTTATGTCAATGCAAAAGTTGAGTTTACAGTGGACACTACCCGAAAAAAGAAAGCATCCCTGACCTATTTAGTTACATCCAACGAACCGTATCGTATAAGACAGTATAAAACGTCTATTGACAATCATCAGATTGACAGTATCATCCAACAAAAGCCGCCCCATCGCTCGTTTTTCAGCTCTATTTTTAGCTCTTATCCGAAAGATTATATTTCGCTGATTAGTGAAAATATGCTTTTTGATAGAACCAAAATAGACAAAGAACGGCAACGCATCACCTCCCTGCTTAGAAATTCGGGATATTATACGTTTAATCGCGATTTCATCCGTTACTTAGCTTACAATAAACCACAAAGCAACCATATCGATTTGGAAATGTATTTCAAACCCTTAGAATATATCACCCCGGAAGGTGATAAAAAAGAGGTTCAACACCGTCCCTATTATATTAACCGCGTGAAAATTCTTACCGATTATGACCCGTTAGACACCGACAGAACGGGTGACAGCTATATAATTACCGATTCGGCATCGCATCGGGGGATAGATATCTATTACGGAAACCGTGGACGAAGTATTCGCCCACAGGTTTTACAACACAGCAACTATCTGACATCCGGCAGGTTATATAGTGAACGAAGTCTGGAACAAACCTATTCATCATTTTCGGCATTAAAGGCTTTGCGGTATGTAAGCGTCAAGTTTGATGAATATGAAAAGGCCGATACGATGCGCTTAGATTGCACTATCCTGACGGCTCCGGCAAAAAAACAGGGCATTCGTTACGAGGTAGAAGGCACCAACTCGGCTGGCGATTTGGGTTTTGCGTCATCGCTGACCTATCAGCACAGGAACCTGTTCAAAGGCTCGGAACTGTTTTCTGCCAAAGTGCGCGGTGGCTACGAATATCTCTCAACGACATTTACCGATGGCAACTATTGGGAGTTTGCAGGCGAGACCTCCCTCCATTTTCCCCGCTTCCTTTTCCCGTTTATAAACTATGATTTTCGTCATAAGATACGCGCAACGACCGAGTTCAAGATGAGTTACGACCTTCAGCAACGACCCGAATATCGGCGTTCAGTCGCCTCGGGAGGATGGATTTATCACTGGCAGAACCGTGTCAATGCACTCGCGCGTCATACTATCAAGCTGATAGATATGAACTATGTTTTTCTTGAGAACATTGACGAAGACTTTAAAAACAGCCTGCCCGAAACTACTGCTTTGTACAATTACTCCGATCAGTTCACGGTTAGCATGGGATATATTTATTCATTTAACAATTACGACCCTATTGAGCGGGGACGCAATACCTCTTCTTTGCGTTTAGCGCTTGAATCGGCCGGAAATATTATGTATGTCATGTCGAATCTTTTAGGCGCAAAGAAAAATGAGAACGGCAGTTATAACCTCTTCGGTATCAACTATTCCGAGTTCCTTAAAGGGGAGGTCGATTTTGCCCGAAGTCTTACGATGGATGCCCGTAACTCTTTTGCGTTTCATATTGGCTTGGGCGCTGCCTATCCCTTTGGTAACACAAACGAGATACCTTTCGAAAGACGCTATTATGCCGGAGGCGCTAACAGCATACGGGGATGGAACGTGCGCTCACTCGGGCCGGGCAGTATGCGCAAAAATAACGCCACTTCGTTTGTACACCAGGTAGGCGACATCCGAATGGAAGCCAATATTGAATACCGAAGCAAGCTGTTTTGGAGGTTCGAGCTGGCTTCTTTTGTGGATGCAGGCAATATCTGGACTATCCGTAAATATGATTATCAGCCGGAAGGGAACTTTGACTTCAATCGCTTTTATAGAGAAATAGCGGTCTCTTACGGCTTGGGATTGCGACTTGATTTCGACTATTTCCTCGTCCGTTTTGATTCCGGTTTAAAGGCCTATAATCCGCAGGAAAGAGGCGCCGACAGATGGGCTATTGCGCATCCCAACTTCAAGAACAACTTTGCGTGGCATTTTGCGGTAGGCTATCCCTTCTGATTGTTTTTTTTTATCCTTATAAGGAAATAGAAAAACTTTATGTACCTTTGCAGTTTGAAAATAAAAAAATGATGAAATTATGAAGAAATTTAATCTATTGATTAAGAGCCTGTTGGCTTTATTTACGTTTGTTTTATTGTGCAGTTGTGAGGAAAAAGTTCCTTATATCCCTGTCTATCCGATGTCAAAAGTGACTGTACTTGAGAGAGATTCTATTAAAACTTTTATGTCGTATGTCAATTCAAGAGTAAATGAGTATAAGCTGTTTGTCAACGATCGGCAAGTTAGCGGCGCAACCGTTTTTTATTTTGTAAATAGAATCCATTGTACGATAAACGGCATCAGGTATGATATTGAATTAGATAATACAAGCGGAGGTATTCGCGCCAAACAAGTGGTGGCATCAATAAATGGAACGCCAATGTATTCTGTCTATTATCAGTCTTATGATAAGACTGATGGCCGTCTGACATTAGCGCGCGTAGATGGTGTAAATAGCGAATCTACCTACGTAACTATTAAATACGAAGGGGATCAAATAAGCGTTTTTCATAATGGTATATACCATTATATCGATTTATCACCTACCGAAAATATTGGAAATGTATGCAATGTGCTGGATTTTGCCGGCTCATCGCTGGTCTCAAATTATTTGATTAACCCCGACCTGTATTTTCTGAACATTTACGGAGCGCCGATAAACAAGCTTCCGGCAGGACAGGAGATTGTGCTAAGTGATGATAATCAGCGTGTATTAAAAGTAGGCAAATATACTTACGAGTACTAAAACGAAAGAGATAGAACGAAAAAAAGAGGGGCGAGTGTTTAACCATTCGCCCCTCTCGTTTTTTCGGAAAATTATCGCTTACGGTTACCGTAGCGGCTCATGAATTTATCCACACGACCGGCAGTATCTACTAATTTGGCTTTGCCTGTATAGAACGGGTGGGACGTATTCGAAATTTCCAGTTTTATCAACGGATAGGTAACTCCGTCAATTACAATCGTTTCCTTCGTATTAATGGTCGAGCGGGTGATGAACGTATCCTCGTTTGACATGTCTTTGAAGACTACCGGACGGTAGTTCTTCGGATGAATTTCTTTTTTCATTTTTTTATCTCAATTTTCGTTATTTCGGGGCGCAAAGGTAGAGAAAAAAAACGAACTAGCAAAAAGTTTTGGAAAAATTAATAATTTTGTCTACTTTTGTAGCCTGAAAACGAACAATTATTACTTTTAAAAAGCAAAAATATGATCAATTACAAAGATTTAGGGTTAGTAAATACCCGCGAGATGTTTGCTAAAGCCATGGAGGGAGGCTATGCAATCCCGGCTTTTAACTTCAACAACATGGAGCAGTTACAGGCTATTATCCAAGCCGCTGCCGAGACTAAATCGCCTGTCATCCTTCAGGTATCGAGTGGCGCGCGCAAGTATGCCAACCAGACGCTCCTCCGCTACATGGCCGAGGGCGCTGTCGCTTACGCGAAAGAATTAGGGTGCGCCGCCCCGCAGATCGTTCTGCACTTAGACCACGGCGATACGTTTGAATTGTGCAAGAACTGTATCGACATGGGTTTTTCATCGGTAATGATTGATGGTTCACATCATTCATACGATCAAAATGTCGTCTTGACAAAGAAAGTGGTCGAATATGCCCACCAGTTTGATGTAACAGTCGAAGGCGAGTTAGGCGTATTGGCAGGTATCGAAGACGATGTGGTCGCTGAGCATCATACCTACACAAGGCCGGAAGAGGTCGTTGATTTTGTGACGAAAACAGGCTGCGATTCGTTGGCTATCTCTATCGGCACGTCCCACGGCGCCAACAAATTCAAACCCTCGCAATGCACGCGCGACGAAAATGGCCGGTTAGTTCCGCCACCCTTAGCGTTTGAGATATTGGAAGCTGTCGAAAAAGAACTGCCCGGATTCCCTATCGTCTTGCATGGCGCTTCTTCCGTTCCGGAGGAAGAAGTCGAAACAATCAACAAGCACGGCGGTGCATTAAAAGATGCTATCGGCATCCCCGAAGAGCAACTGCGCCGCGCTGCTAAATCGGCCGTTTGCAAGATAAACATCGATTCCGACAGCCGCCTTGCAATGACCGCAGCCATACGGAAAGCCTTTGCCGACTATCCGGCTGAGTTCGACCCACGCAAATACCTCGGCCCCGCACGCGAAAACGCTAAGAAACTATACATCCACAAAATCATAAACGTCTTAGGCTCAGACAATAAACTTTAAAGTGAATAGGTTGAGGAATTTCTCTGTCTAAACGGCCTTAGCCTCCGCCAACTCCCCCGTTCCCGTGGCGAACTGTTAGAGGAGGCGGGCGCGGGCGTTTTCGATTTTGATGTGACCTTGGGTGAGGGCGGTTTGGAGGCCTTGGTGCATGGCGGCTTCGACGTTGGCGCCCATGCGGGCGTAGCCTAGCGTCTGGGCGACTAAGCGGGCTAACTCCTGCGTGGAGATGCTTATCTGCTCTTCGAGCGTCTGGCGGATGGCAATCGCTACCTCTTCGGGGGGGAGGTCTGTGGCATCGCGTCCGGAGTTGGTACGGTACAGGGCGTAGTTGTCGGCCTGGGCTTGGTCTTTCCAATAGAAGGCAACGCCCTCGTGGACGGTCTTATAATGAGGCAAACGGCGGAGCAGTTGTTCAAAGTGGGCGTCTAAGCGTTGTCCTAACCGCGAGATATTCCAGGCGGAAAGGACACGCTTGCATAACAGGGGGCGGCTGATGGGGGCTTCGGTATTGATGACCTCCGTAAGCTGGCGAAGGATAAGCGATTCGCGGTTGGGGGCAAAAAACTCTTCCGGCGAATATTTGACAGGCGTTAGGATGGTGGGTTTGTAGGGTTGGGCGTAGTTCTTGAGGGTGGGTGTCAGAGCAGGCTCTTCTTCTAAAGGAATGGGTGGCAGCGGGGTTTCTGCGGGTAACACAAGGGGATTATTAACAAGGGCTTTTTCTATGGTAACCAGGACTTCTTCGGGGTTCTCCCACCAGTCCATCGTCCATACGCGGCAGATGTTCCAGCCCAACAGTTTAAGGACGCCTTCCTGTACGATTTCGCGGTCGCGTACTGTTTTTGTGCGGTGGTAGTTTTCGCCGTCGCACAGGATACCCAGCTTATAATTCGACGGGCGCTGTTGGTCGATGATTCCGACGTCGATTTTGTAACCCGAACAACCGATGTTGACATGCGCTTGATAGCCGCGTGTGATGAGCGCTTGCGCGATGATGTCGGCCAATGAGCCGATAGTGCTGTTAGTATATGTTGCTGTTGATGGGTTCTGCCGTTTTTCGGCATATTCGAGGAAGCGTTTCAGTCCAGCTACCCCGGCGGCTGACGTGCGGTTCAGGTCAATATGGTCGGAACGGAGCGTCGAATAGATGACCATCTCGTACCGCGCACGCGATACCGCTACGTTGAGGCGGCGTTCCCCTCCGGTACGGTTCAGCGGGCCGAAGTTCAAGCTCACCTTCCCATCGGCATCCGGGCCGTAGCCCACAGAAAAGAGGATCACATCCCTTTCATCGCCCTGAACGTTTTCCAAGTTTTTGATGAAAAGCGGCTCTTCGCCTTCCAACGCTTTGGCTTCGAGGTCAGGGCGTTTGACAAACAGCTCCGTCAGTTGGTCTTCGATAAGCGTCTGCTGAGCCGAACTGAATGTTACCACACCGATGCTCCTTAAACAGCCGTCGGAAGAGAGACGGCGGGCTATCTCGGTGACAACCGCACGCGCTTCTGCTATGTTTTGGCGCGACTTGCCCTTGTCATAAAAACCTTCGATGCGCACTAAGCTGACTTTCGATTCGATGTTATCGGGCGAAGGGAACGTAAGCAGTTTGTTATCATAATATTCGATATTGCTGAAAGCGATGAGACTTTCGTGTTTGCTCCGGTAGTGCCACAATAAGTATTGGGAGGGCATCGATAGCGCCAGACAATCGTCTAATATGCTTTCCATGTCTTCTATCTCAATATTATCTTCATCTACGGTGTTGACAGTGAAAAAGTTAGTAGGTGGCATCTGTTTCGGGTCGCCAACCACCACTACGTTCTTGCCGCGGGCAATAGCGCCTACTGCCTCGTAGGTAGGCATCTGTGAGGCTTCGTCAAAAACTATCAGGTCGAACTTCTCCGCTTCGGGGTCAATAAACTGTGCTACCGACATCGGACTCATAAGCATACAGGGGCACATACGGGACAGCAACGTTGGGATATTATCGAAAAGGTTGCGGATAGAAATCCCCCGTCCGTTGTTGCGGATGTTGCGTTGCAAAATTCCGACTTCCGAGCTTTGGGCCGCCTCTTTGGTAAAGGAGGGGATGTTAGCGGCTAAGCGGGCGTATAACTCTTTTTTTGTTAATTCCTGAAGTCTGACCGCCAGCTCTTTGTATTTGCGTATCACGTCCTCAAACAGTTTACCTTTGAAAAGTTCCAATCTCGGCTCGCGGGTTATGATATACAGGATACAGGCATGAAACAGGCTCTTATGGAACATGTTACGGATGATGTCGGTCGGGATGTTTTTTGTTTGGTACGCTTTGGCGACAAAAGCGAGGTTCAAAACTTCTAACCGCCGTTTGACCGTCAGCCATTGGTACCAGTCTTTCAACCTGTCCATGTTCAACAGCCAGCGGTTAAGTATGTCGACGGCATCGTCTAATGGTCGTTTGGCGTAGAGTGTTGTTTCTGAGATGTTCAGGCAGGCATACAGCCGTTTCTCGCTTTCGATGAGTAGGAAGAGTTTTTTGAAAAGCGAAGAAAGCTGGTTGCCATGGATGTTTTTAAAACTGTCAATCCCGTCCGACAGTTGCAAAGCGATTGATTCTTTGATTCTTGCAGTAATTGTTATATCGCCCGAAAGCGTAACGATGCGGTTGTTGAGAGTGTCAAAATTGTTCGTTATCAACTCAATCGTATCCCATTCTTCTTTTTTACCGTATTTACCGTACAGGTTGTATAGTTCGGTCGTGTAGCCTGAAGTGATTTTTTTTTCTTCCTGGTAGCGGATGATATTTACCAGCAAGTCGGGTATATCGGCAGTTTTTAAAATCCCGTTACTGACAAAGGGAAGGAGTTGTTTGCGTATTTTATTTTGGCTTAGATACTTGGGAAGAAACCATTTTTGTTCCGCTTGCTTCCATAATAAATCCAACCTGCGGGCGTCGATTTTTGTTATGTCGTCTGAATATTTTTTTAATAACTCTTTATGAAATCCGTCCCGGAGCCGACCATGTGTGATAGCGAAGCGGATGTCTTCTAAGGTTTCGTTGCTCTTAGCCTGACGTAACAGTGAAGGGGTTAAGTCGGGGATGTTTAGTAAAAGTTGAATTATTTCCGTGACGAGGCCTATCTGTTGTCTGTTTTCGAAATCTAAAGCGTTGTCTGTCAAGGCGTAAAAAGTAGGTAGTGAGGAACGTGCGGCTGAAAGCGCTGTTAAGCACTGACGAATAGATTCTGTTGCCTGTTCTTTGACCTCCGCAGAATAATCGGTTATATCGATCCCTGTCAGCGGCGAATCATATGGGTGTCCGCAGGCGTTCCCGACAACTGCCATGTTTTCGACTGCTTCGTCACATTCCATGATGACCGCTTTCGTCATTTTATCTAACAGGGATTGGGGAACGGTAAACGGTTCGTCTTCGTTAATAAGCAGGTAGTTAGAGATAGCTTCATACAGAGAAAAGCCGAAGTGGTATTTTTTATGTAATGCTTCGACGTAATCGCTAAGCTCCTTGCGGAAGGAGTGCAAGCGGGCTGCTTCGGCTGAGAAATTATCCGGAGAGGCTCGTTTGACTACTTCGGTTGCTATCTTTAACTGTTCGAGGACAGCCGATTTTTTCACTTTATTCGAGTGCAGTTCAAGGCAGAAGGGCGCCAGTCCGATAGCCCGCAAGCGGTTTTGCACGACCGACAATGCCGCCATTTTCTCGGCCACAAACAGCACCCGTTTGCCGCGATACAGCGCATTGGCTATGATATTGGTGATAGTCTGCGACTTGCCGGTTCCCGGAGGGCCGTGCAGCACATACGTCCGGTCATTGATAGCCTCGTAGATAGCTTCCAACTGCGACGAATCGGCGCTGATAGGCAGGACAATATCTGAAGGTGAAAAATGGTTTTCCAACACTTCGGCTCTGGTTGTTTCGCCGTCTGTTTCCCATTCAAGCCGTCCGCTTATCAGGCTTGCTACTACCTTGTTATGCTTCAACTTGTCGGCATTATTGTGGATGTCGTTCCACATCACAAATTTATTAAAGGAGAAGATACCCAATACCGCCTGCTCTTCGACGTCCCAGCGTGGCCGGTTTTTGATGCCAGCGCGTATAATCGTATAAATCAATCGGACATCCACGCCATGTTCGTCTAATGGTAACGGTTCCAAGCCCTGGATGACGATACCGAAAGTCTGACGAAGCATCTCTAACAGGGTTATATTCATCATCGTATCCTCTTCGCGCGAGCGTATCACATACCCTTTGGCGGCCGATTTGCGGATAATCTCTACGGGCAGCAATAGGATAGGCGCATAGCGTGGTCTTTCGCTTACCGCTGTCTCGTACCATTTCAGCAAACCCAATGCAAGGTACAGTGTATTAGCGCCGTTCTCTTCTATGGATAGTCGCGAAGCGCGGTAGAGGTGTTGCAACGCTTTGTCTAACTCTAGTTCTTTCAGATAGGAGCGTAGCCGTTTTTGGGTAAGCTCCGACTGTATCAGTTCGACAATTGGGTCGGTCGTTTCCAACTTGCCGTACAGGCCGAAATCATAGAGCGGGTTATCCCAGTCGGTTGGTTTGGACAAGATACGAAACTCATCGCCCATGGTCAGCATATCTTCAAAACGGTCTAAGTCGGCGGAAATCAGTTGTAACGAATTTTTGGTGATGCGTATGTTCAGCAGGTTATTGCGCAGGCTGAGGTCTAACAGTTTGCGTTCCCATAACAATTGTTTGGTCACTTCAATTTCCGTTCCTATCGCGGTTAGGTCGTAAGGATTGACGCTGGCAGGCGCTATAAAATCCTGTTTTTGAACGATGTCCGATTTTATCTCCCATAAGTGTCCGTTAAGAACCCGTTGTGGCAAGGGTCGTATACCTGCACAACGCGCCCTTTTGACGTCTAAGGCTAAGATAAACCGGTTCGTGTCAACTAATTTGCTTTCGGCCGCTTTCACTGCTGTGTCGAAATTTGTAATTTGGCCTTGGTTCATGCAGGTAGCCTCGACAAGAACTATTTCGTTGACGCCATCGGCGCTACGTTTGGTAATCAAAGAGATGTCGTCAATGACGCTGTCGGGGAATGTCTCGGCGATGAGCCATCCGCCCGCAAAAGCATGTCCTGATAGGATGACGATGATGGGGTGGATGCCAGCCGCTTCTAAGCATGAGGCGTATAACAGCGACATATCTAAGCAATTGCCAAGTTTGTTTGTTACAACGGTATCTGTTAGTCTGATACGTTGTCCGTACTCTTCAAAACTTGCAGGGGCGCTGCAATAGGCTATTCCCAATTCGGTTATAGCCGCATAGATAGCTGCCATTTGTTTGCGTACCCTGTCGGCCTTTCGACTTTGATATTCGTCTAAGGCTGGATAGCCCGACCAGTGGCCGAGAATCTCCGAAGCACGTTTGAGGACAGGCATAACGACCGGGTGGTTAGGCGTTACAAAAGCCGACAGCATCTCCGGTAAGACCGTCACACCGCCCCATTGGTCGTAGGTTAGGACGTCAATAGCATAGCTTTGACTAAAAAGCGAATACCCTTCGGAGAAAATTTCTATCATTAAGTTGCCGGCTAAACGCTCGGTCAGTTGGGTGAAGAAATCGGTTTGTAACTGCATCCTCAACCCGTCGATACGTATTTTCTTTCCTGCCGGGATACTTTCGATGGTTTGAGTGCATGGAAAGGCAAACGAAGGTTCGCAGGATAGGACGAGCTTGACGTCAAAGATCGCTTCTTCGCTTGTGTTTTCTATTGTGAGTGAACGGATTAGCGATACCTTGTTCTGCTGCATCGCGAAATTAATGACAGGGAGATAAATAAACTCAACCTGCACCGGAGTAGTTTGGCTGTTCATAACATCTTAAAATAACGCGACAAAAGTAAGGGAAATATTTGGATTTTTGTTTAAACACAGAAAAACACAGAGAAACACAGAGAAACACAGAGACACAGAGAGACACAGAGAACATGGAGAAATACAGATTTTTCAGGGTAAAAGATATCGTCAATGGTAAAAAAAACACAGCAATTCAGAGTAAAAATATTTCATATTGATTTCCATATCGTTATAACACTTCAGAAAAATAATTTTCCGTCAATTTATAACGTTTTTTGTAATTACTCAGGGTGTATAAAAGTCCGAAGGACTTGTATATGAATAA
>CAYUAK010000105.1:0-29306 GCA_964442765.1 uncultured Tannerella sp.
TAAACATTACTTTGTATCCTCTCTCAAATATGAGAAGCATCGAGCCAATCAGGAAAATTTGTGACACCCTCAATGAGACCAATACCATCTACCCGGATACAAATTTGAGGCTGAATTACAAAATCGCGACAATCTGATTTGACCCAAATCAGGAGTTCTGACTCTTTTGTGAGTCAACTTTTTTTAGCGAAAGACATTATTAAAGGCTTTAGAAACGTTTCATTCTGTTCTAAAAAAAACTATCTTTGCAAGCAAAAAGCAATACAGACAATGAAAAAAAGCCATCTATTAGTCCTGCTTATCTTCACATTATCAGGTGTTTATAGTTGCAGAACGGGGCGTCAGTACGTAGCTGAACGGCCACTTCTTGATACGATAACTCCTAAAATACTCAAGGTATTGGTCATCGAACAGGATCCTTTTTTAAAAACGAAGGAACCTATCAGAGCCAGTGTGTTCTTAAAGCAGGATAAGGATTCTGCGGTCATCGACTTGATAGATGACATTTATTTCAGTTCGCATGGATTAGTAAAGGTTGAGTTAGTAAAAAAAGAACATTTAGATGAGTTTGCAACTTTTCATTCCCCTATTACGCTTGTGAATGGCGAAAAATCCCGTACCTTGGACGAAGCAACATGGCTTGAAATAATGAGTAAGGGATGGTGGGGGTTTTGGGAACATCCTATTGTGAAAGACATACGACCGTATAGCTATGATTATGAATATCTTCTGAATAAATTCGACTTGGTTAACCGACGAAATAGGGGCGAATTTGATGAGGTATGGTTAGTGAATGTCGATCCTCAAAACAGTTATGAATCCATGATGGTTGGTTCGACTGCCTATTGGATTAACGGCAAAGAATTAATCAAAGAGGCGCATAATTTTAAGATAATGAACGTTTCTATCTCAAGGCCGGATGTTAATTTTGAATGTTTTGGTCATGCTGCGGAAAATATATTAGACAGGGTCTTCACGTCGCGCTACAAATCGTATCAAAAAAATTCTTTTACCGTAGAAGACATCAACGATTTGAATGTATGGGAGCGTTTTCTGCTTAATCATTATGCAACGCCGGGTTTTGCCTCCGCTGGCAATGTACATTTTGCACCCAACAGTGAAAGGGATTATGACTGGGAAAACAAAACGCCGGTCGAAAGCAGTTGGATAGACTGGTTAGATTATCCCTATCTGACGGGGAAAACAAAGGTCTCGAATAGCGACGATTGGGTGCCTTTCAAAAACAAACAGTTTTCGTCGGCGCGACAACACCATCGGTGGTGGTTCTCACTTATGCCACATATAACAGGGCGAACCAAAGACGGGTTTTCAAATAACTGGTGGGATTATTTATATAGCGGCGATTATGTAACAAAAATCACGCCCGAACCATCTAATAGCAAATACAAAAGAAACCGGTTGATAACCTTACGTTTCACGCTGGAATATCAGAGTGGAAAAGTGGAAAATAAAACGTTACAAACCATCGCCTCTGACGAACTGAATGTAAAGATAGCAGACGAAACGATTGTAAGAATTGAAAAAGGACAACTGAAAGCAGTTAAAGCAGGGAGTACGACCATCCGTGTTTATTACGACAACCAATACGCAGAATTTCAGATAAATGTATCAAGATAAGTCGCTGACGGTAAGATGCACGGGGCCGAGCAATCCGCTTTCCCGCAAGGGTTCATCTTTTCCTGGGCCGCTGATTGTCCAAGTCTTGCGTCTGTCTTCGGGCTGTCCGGCGTCGTAAACGAGGCGGTTGAACCAGGTCCCGGTTACTTCGATGTTTAATGTGTTGTTGCCCGATTGGATAGAGTTTGTCAGGTCTATATGGTAAGGCGGCGTCCATAAAATGCCGATTGGTTTGCCGTTGAGAGATACGGATGCGATCATTTCGACTTGTCCCAAGTCGAGCAGGTAACGCTTGCCTTTTGTTACTTTGCCAGCATCAAACGTTGTAGTATAGGCTACGGTACCCGAAAACGCTTTCGCTTCGTCGTTGATGTCAAGGTCTTTCCATGCTTTCAACGCAGTAACCTGAAGGGTTGAGGGCGCTCCCCATCCGGCAGGGAAAGATAGTGTCCATGGTGTTGTGAAGGGTATGGAATGCGATGTCGGGTTTGTGTCAGAGAAAGAACTATCGTTGAGAGGCGCTCCGTTTTTTCGGAAAACGACAAAACAGGAGCCGGCTTGGGGCAAGTCAAGCTTGACTAATGTGCGGTCGCCTGATGGCTGACTAACGGCTGGCGTTATTTTCCCTGTCACAGGATTCCAAATCTCAGCCTTTCCTTGATTTATTCGGAAGTTGAGCGTTCCTTTAAACCCTTCGCCGATGGGTGAACAAATATAATACCAGTCAGCGCCATCGACACATCGATGTGTCCATAAGGCTTTTCCGCTTAGCACATCGGGTTGAATACGCAGTTCGTTCAAGGCTTCGGCCAGTGTCATCCCGGAAAGGACGGCGCCTTTTCCGATTTTGCGGATGCCACGTGAAGGTTTTTGTCCCCAAATATTTTGTTTGGCTGTATTAAATCGTTGTTGCGCTTTCATGGCATTCGATAAAGTAGCCAGTCCTGACGGCGCATCGCCTATAACGATAGCGCCTTCGTCGATAAGTGCGCTTATTTTTTCCAATGTCTGTGGCAACATTCGGCGGTTATCGGGTATCCATAACACACGGTAGCGGATGCCTTCCGGTGTGACCAATAACCCGTCGATCACTGAAAGACGGTTTAACAGGATGTCAGGATTACAATAGTCATACTTAAACCCTTCAGGGAAAGGGGCATGTTGATCCGGTTTATGGCTTATCTCATCGCCCAGATACCAAAGAACGTCCGAAACAGGCTTTCCGCGTTCTAACAGATAGGTGCAACGTGAAAGGTATGAAGTGAACTCCGGCATATATTTCCACCAGGTCTGTAATCGCAGGAAAGGGGTGCCAATCTTTGAGCCGAATGAGGTGCTTGGCGGGAGAAAATCGGTACGGGGGTTATGCGTGTAAGTATGGAAAACAAAATGGGTAACACCCTCGATGTTGTTGATGTTGGCTACTTCTTTTAACATACTCCATTTCTCGTCAAAAGTCAGGTTAAAGGAGGTGAAGGCTTCGGCAGCGATGCGCGGTTTACCATAGAGGCGGGCGGCAGAGGCGGTCGGTTTTATTGGTTTGAAGTTAAGTGAACCGACATAGTTGTCCGACAATGGATGCCAAAACTCGCACATAGGTACGTCAGCATATTTGTAATATTCGAGGATGTCGGTTGGAAAGATGTCACCGGCGGCTGTTTCATAAGCGATAGACAGCCCGTTTTCTTTTGCATGTTGCGCCATCCGTCCGTAAAACCGGTGTGCGAAAAGGTCGCCTATCGTTGCGCGCCAGTCGAGCAGAAATCGGGTTGTCGTCTCAGGGTCGCCTATCACATAGCCGAACACAGCCGGAAGCCACTGTCGAAGCGCATAACCGGATACGCGGTTAAACTCTGCTTCCATGTCTTTTGTCCAGGTCTGGGTCTTACATTCCCAACTGTCTAACAGCATCCCGTTCAACATCCCGTTGGCGAGCGCGCCCTCCGGTCCTGACAGGCGACCGATATATCCCGCAAAATGTGCATCGGCGCCTGCTACTGACAGTTTGTTGCATTCCCATCCCGTTCCTTCGGGGGGTGCCGGCGAGTTACGCATACCCGTATTGACATGTCCAATACGGAGAATCGTCCAGTTGCCTTTAGGTGCTTCCCATTTCAGGAAGCCTTGTTCGTCCATTCGGGAGGAGATGTCGATAATCTGAGTAGGGTTGATAAAAGCTTTGGGCGACTGTTTAGGGTTTTCACTGTCTCTAACAAAGCTACGTAATGTCCAGCCGGCCTCCGATTCCCAGTTGTTTTTACGGGCAGCGGAAAAAAGACGAAGTGAGCGCAACTGCATGTCATGTTTGTTAACAAGGGTTATACGGTATTTTCGGACGCCGTCCACTTCCTGACAGGCTAATGAGATGGGGTAGTCGTCCTGCCAACTGCTTTGGGGCAATACCACGTTCAGCACTTCGCGGGAAGCGCCATTAGGCAATAAAGCCTCAACGAGCACCGTCACATCCGGTTCATAACATTGTGCATGGTTGTATCCGTTGATACTCGACAGCTCAACCGTCCGAATGACAGTAGCGTCCCGGAAAGAAACCTCTACCCAGTTAGGAGCAGCGGCTGTGACAGGTGTCAGCGACATCCTGCCACTTGAGTTTCCCGACAAACAGGCTATCCATGGAAAATCCGGTCGGTTGGAGTGTACGGATAATGGCGCGAGCGGTTTATTACTGTCGCCAAGCGGCGTTGGGAAAGCCAATACGGATATATCTTTGTAATCGCGCCAGACCTCTCGGTTAGGTAGCGGTTTGTCTAACAGGTTGTTGATGACGCCGCCCGTCACATCGGTTCGACTCCAAACGAGATGACGCATCGCATTAGCAGGCTCAATCCAGGGACCGCCCGACATAGCCCATCCCGGACAGTTTTGCATGGTAAAACGCAGTCCCAGACGCCGACACTCTTTGGCCGTATGCCGTACCGCGTCATCCCATAAATCGCTGAGGCAGGTTATCTGAGGAGTGACGCCCGGCCAAGCGCCGCCAAACTGACCATGAAACAGTTGAATACCAGAGAGCCCTGCAGCAGCAATCGCTTCCAAATCAGCAGAGATGCCATCAAAGCTGACATTTCCCCCAATAAAATGAAACCAGGTCTGCGGAGCATACACTTTAGGCGGCGACAGGAAAGCGCTTTCATCGTGTTTTCCAAAAGGACGATTCAATTCTTTATCGGAAGGCACAACCGGTACTATATTATTAGCCGGACGTGTACATCCAAACAGCAAAACTGTAAAAATCATGAAACTGAGGTGAATTATTCTTTTCATATTAGCTTGATTTTTAGATAAATATTATCGTCGTAAGTCATTCCTTCAATGATAATCGAATAGGAGGTCACAGTGTATCCTTTATGAAATTCAATTGGGCTTCTCTTTTTTTGTTAATTTGTACTTTTCAGTCTTGTACAGGAAACTCCTTAGTTGGAATAAATCCATTGAAACACAAATCTTCATCCAGTTTTCTCCAGTGAATACCGAATGGTGCTGTTTGAGCCCTCTATTCTCAACAAGGTTGATGTTAGGAAACACCTGAAAACATGCTTCCGAATTGTCTACACTGACGTGAACATGAATTGGTAAATGGTCATTTGAATAAAAGTGAAACCTCATACCCAAATAAAAAAATATAGTTGGCATAAGAAAAAATTTTATAATTGAAAGCGCAAAGGTAGAAATAATAATATTATTTCAAAGAATTTTTTAGTTACAATATTTTTTTTTACGATTACATGTCATGTTTGTCAACAAGGGTAGTATGATATTTTCGGATGCCGTCCACTTCCTGACAGGCAAGTGAGATGGAGTAGTCGTCCTACCTACCGACTGCATTAGGGTAAGGTAATTTTCAGTACTTCGTGGGAAGCGACTATAATTTTTTCAAACCTTCAGCAAAGAAAGTTATCACTTATTTGACTTCAATTTTTTCGATTTTTCGGATGATTTTTCCATTGGTTGTCATTCCCTCTATCACTATGGAATACGATGTTGGAAAATCAGCCGTATGAAAATCGAAGGCGGCGATACCCTTGTCGGAGAGGATGACATCCGGTTTCCAATAGATGGTTGTCCGATAGTCAGGTACTTTGTAATTAGGCGTATAAAATTCAATGGGTTTTTGATAACCGAGCGGCATGTAGGAGACATAATCAGCATATTCAGTATCATTGTTGTGAGTTCTTTCTCCCCGCCTTGTCGTGATGCTGATAGCTCCATCAGCGCCATGTGACCCAAAGATAGCGGTTCGTGGGCTGTATTTCGAGAAATAATCTACACTTTCAATATCATCCACGCTAATGAGGTCCAAAATATCTTCCGGCAAAGGCAGTTCGATGCCGTCGATAAACAGAAGCGAGAACCTCTTTCCCGCCATCAATGCCCTAAATTGGGTAGCATTGGGAACGCCTCCCAAGGAGAAACGTTCCCGGTAGAAGGTTCTATCCGAACTCGCATTAGCCCAAAACTCGGTGCGTGCTTCGTCTCTTTTAGATGTTTTTCTCGGGGCGAAAACGATTACTTCTTCTAATCGCAGTTCCCTTATCTTTTCATCATAGATAGCTCGTTTTGAGGCTTTTTCTATAAAAGATGATTTTATTTGATTTCTGTTATCGGTGTTTTCATAAGCGGGTAGACTTACCGGAATAGATTTCGGTAAAGGAAACGTTTCCGGTTGAAGTGTTAATATCGTAGCAGGTTGTCTTATTCTGTTTTTTGAATGAATAAAAAATCGGACGCTATCGGGGTAATGCAACTGAAAACGAAAAACCCCCGCCGAATCGGTCACTGTTTTGCCCGAACCTGCCGCTGAGGAAAATAGCGATACTTCCCCATTAACGACGGGTTTCTCAGTAGTACGAGTTTTCACCGTACCCACTATCTCTTTAAATTCCTCATATTGGATGGAAGGCAGTCGGTAATTGCCCTTTAATACTTCAGAAATATCATATCTTCGCCAGCCGTGTGTGAGCATTAAATGTTCCAAAGCAGATTCTGCATCCAAGTTATCCTGAAGATAATAACCTGGCGATTCGATATATCCCTTAAGTTCGGACGAGATTAGCAGACTTGCCGTTATCGTATTCAACGTATCATCGGGTAAATCCTTATTGTCGGTAACGGCTACCGAAACATGACCTGAAAGCGGGACGCCTTCTGTATCCGTCACAAGGATTTCGGACATCACTTTTTCTCTTTTAGTATAGACGGTTTTATCTAAAGAAAAGAGGAGGTTAGCCTGGTCAAAACTTTTATTAAAAATCAGCCTTTCGCTTATCGGGTGATTATCTTCGTTCAGTAACAGGATATGATTGATACCCGAAGGTAATTGTTCGTTAGAAACGGCTATCCGTGTTCTACTATGATCCCATGCTGCGTAATGAAGCACATGTCCTTTGTTGTGAATCATCAGAAACAGCGGTTGTTTCGGGATGTCAGGCGACCGGTTGATAGAAATGATATGGTTATCCTGGAAACTGACGCATAGCGAAATTGTTTTCTCAGCCGGAGGCAGCCGGAACTGTTTTTCCTGCTGGTTTCTGTCTTTACACCGTAAAAAATAAGTACCCCCTGCTTCCGGTTTAAAAACAAACGACCCCATCCCTGCAAAAACGGTATTTATCTCTGTGACTGTGTTCCCTTCCCCGTCAATAAGTTCACCGGTAACAGGGACAGAGCTCCCTTGTTGGTTCACTGCTTTGAAGGCTACTCGGCAGATAGCGCCTTCCGTCAGATACCCCCCCTCTGGGAAAAAGGAGAGCTCCAGCTCTCCCAACTCCCCCTCTGAAGGGTTCAGGGGGACGTCTGATGTTACATTTTTTTTAAAATTTGTAATCCATACAGGTTTCTTGAAAAAATAATCATCCCCCAAATTTTCCAAAAAACGTGTGTAAGCCCTTAGCGTATAAGTTCCTTCCGGAAGATAGTCGGCAAGAAAGAGACGCCCAAAAAAAAGTCCGTTTTTATCCTGACAAACCATCACGCGATACAGCAACGAATCGGACGAATTAATAAGTTCGACATACACATACATACTTTGAGTAGGCGACTGATGGGAAAAGGCGTCCACCACGTATGCCTTAAACCAGATGGTTTCACCCGGCACATACATCGACCTGTCCGTATGCAAGTGAATTTTTTCTTGCGGAAACAGCGCAACCTGGTTGCTGATTCTGTTCTGAGAAATTATATCTGGTGTAAATATAAGCAAGCTGATAATTAATGATATAGGGGTCAGAAGTTTCATTGTTTAAGCGAGTTGATTTTTGTGAGGTTCAAATTATTTTAATTCCGGTCATAATTATTTCTGACCTTTTTAACCATTTCCAACTGTTCGGTTTTATATTGTTTTTTCGTCATCATAACCTTTTAATTGAAAAAATCGGTGCAAAGTTATGAAAAAGTTTTAAATATCATAGAACAACCCATACAGTAAAAAAAAACCGGAAGCTATCGGGGTAATGCAACTTAAAACGAAATACCCGAATCGGTCATCGTTTTGCCCGAACCTGCCACAGTGGAAAGGAGCGATACATTTCTTTTTTGAAAAAGAAGAAGTTTAAAAATTTTTTTTTTATTCGGTCAGCACGC
This sequence comes from uncultured Tannerella sp., assembly GCA_964442765.1. Lineage (GTDB taxonomy): Bacteria > Bacteroidota > Bacteroidia > Bacteroidales > Tannerellaceae > Tannerella. The sequence continues at coordinate 8,236 of CAYUAK010000105.1, forward strand.
TTATGGAAGATGTAACCCCACATAATGGTTGCATTCCATTAGGAATGACAACCTTTACCTGTCCGTTCATCAAAAGCGGAAGCAAATAATCGCTGCATTGGTCGGGGTGGGCGGATTCTTTTTGTTAGACATCGGTGCAACTTCAGAAATTTTTTGTGTTAAGGGGATTGAATATATCATTTATCCATTTTTCGGGATTGTTTTGTATGTATTCGGATATTATTTGATACGATTTTTCGTCACGAATGATGTGTTCGTAATAATTTCGTTGCCAAGGTGAAAACCCCAATCGTTTGGTGACAGATGATTTAAAGCCGCGCACCAATGCCCCCACCGTTTTCGATGGCGATCGTAGGGGCGTATGGCATACGCCCCCATCCCCGTCCGCCCCATCCCCGTCCGCCCCATCCGCCCCATTTGTGCGTATGCCATTCTCATTTGTGCGTATGCCATACGCCCCGACGGTGATTTCAACAATGGCGTGAAAATGGTTTGGCATGATGATGTATTCGTGAAGTTCGATTTCGCGACGAATTTGTGTTGTTTTTTCCCATTCGTTTTTCACAATTTCACCTATTGCATTTAATTGCATTTTAGTATGTTGGGGCGTATGGCATACATCAACATCATTGGGGCGTATGCCATTTTCATTGGGGCATACGCCATTTTCATTGGGGCGTATGCCATACGCCCCTACGATATTGCCGAATAAACATGCATGGTTTTGGGTGCATATTGTGATGAAATATAATCCTTCTTGTGAATAATTGTATCTTATTAATCGTATTGTTCGGCGGTGGTGTATGTCGGGATTGTATTTTGTCATTTTTTTATGATTCTATTATTTTCACGCTGAATAGAAGAAAAAAAAAGAGACGTGGCGCGCCACGTCTCTTTTTTCAAATTAGCTGCCTCCGTAGAGGTATACCTCCGAGAGGTTCACGTAGGGTGGTCGGTTGCTGTCGGGGAGGAACAGCTTCAGGTACCGGCCTTTCGTTGTCTTGTCGGATGGTGTCACGACCATCAGGTTGGCGTTGAAGACCGTTTCGGCTATTTGCTTCCATGTACCGTCGGCAACGGGTTCGTCGCCTAAGAATATTTGTACCGTTTTGGTGTCGGTATTATTCGGACGGCGGTAGAGGTCAATCTGAACGGCGTTCAATGGTTTACCTAAGTCGATGATGACCCAGTGTGGGAGCGGCACATCCGGGCCCCATTGGGAGTGCCAGTAATTGGAGGTGTTGCCGTCTATTAAGACGTGCATGCCGCCGCCGTCGTCAGCCCTCTCATCCGAGCAGGAATGAACCTTCCATCCGCTCCGGTCGTATTGGTATATAAGCGGGAACAATGTCGGGCTGGCTACCCATGCTGTCACAAACGTGTCAATAGCTTGTTTTTCGGGGATGTAATAGGAGCGTGTCTCGAAAGAAGAGCCTCCCTTAGCTGCCGGTAAAAGAATCTCACTGAGAGAAGCCGGGATAGACAGGGTGGCTATTGCGCCATCGCTTTTCGTATAACGTACTTCATTACGTACCTGTAATTCAGCGGCGGAGAAAAAGGTGATACGACCATTGGGCGCTCCATCCCGTTCAACTAACGAAACGGTATTGATACGGCGGTTACCTAAGGTGTTCTGGTAATTGGCGCCGTAAGTGTTGCCTACGTTAGACGTCCACAAGGATTTATGTCCGAAGGCATCGGTGGTACGGACATCAAACGTATAGGATTTCTCCGGCAGGTTCGGTACAATGATATAAAAGCTGTCGCGTCCTGTCGTAGGCGTGACGGTAGTGAAGAGCGAATCGGCTCTGTTGTTCCAGTACAAATCTATTGATTTTACATTCGGGGAGTTATAGAGCCAGCAACGTAATTGCAGCCGCTCTTTGCCGGCTATAAAAACCATAGAATCGACTTTGGGCGAGTAAATGATCTCGCCATCTTTGATGAAATCTTTGTGTACATCCATAAAATTTTCGCACGTAGAAAAGGCGAAAAGGACGGCGACGATTGCCAAAATATATATTATTCGTTTCATATTGTAAAGTTTTTTATCAATGATACTTATTATTTGGCAGGTTCTCCGTAGAGGTCTATCTCACAGGGGTGGGTATAGGTCGTATTTTCCCATGTCTTATGCACGGTTATCCGAACATACCGGGTAGGGGGCATATCGATGGGGAAGGGGAACTCAAACCCTGCTTCAGCCCATTCGCGGTCGCCGTCGCGCATCGTTGTACCGGATGCGCCGGAAGGTTTTATTTGTTGGATTTCCATTATTTTCGTCCAATCAGCCCAGTTGCCATTGCTCGAAGGGGTACCGAAGCAACAATAGACTGTCATCACTTCAGGATTTCCCCAGGAATAATAGGAGCTGTTAAAATAGCGGTTGTACATAACTAACCGGCTCAGTTTGGCTGTTTGTCCCATGTTGATGGTAAAGGATGCTGGTACCGACGAGTTAGGTGAGTGTCCGAATGTATCCTTGTTATCATCGATGATGTACGCATCCATTCCTTCCCAGTTGGTGAAGTTGGCGTCACTACCCAAGCGCATAATGGTCATGATTTTTTTATCTAAGCGCTCTTCGTAGAGTGGCGTCAGGGTGGATTTGGGGAAGATGGAATCGGAGCGGTTACCATAGCGGTCGCCGACGAGGGTAGCAAAACGCCAAGGTTTGGAAGGAAAACCGCGTACAGAACGGGAGCCTAACTCGGCTTCAGAGGTATAAACGTTACGCACCATCATCTGCCCAATGGAATCCTGGGCAATAAACTCGAAGGTGATGGGCGCTTTGTCTTCATTGACCCATGAGAAGTTGGCGCCTGAGAAGTCGGCGATGATTTTTACTGACTTAAGTACCTTACTCAACGGGCTTTCAAGTGGGGTGAACTTTACCTTGACAGGGTCGGATAACTCCTGTGCGCGATTGACGGTAAACAAAGTTGCTTCGTGTTCTTTTGTGTCGTTGAAACCTAAGAGAGTCAACGAGTTCTCGTAATATGAACTCGAGGCTTCGTATGTTTTTCCGTTGGAGAGCGTATAGATAGCCTTAACGGAAAGAATGTCTTCTGTCTTGGGAATCTGATAGGTCAGTTTGACGCCGCCGGGTAACAAAACCTGGGTTACGTTGGTGACAACAGCCGGCTTGCCAAGACTTTTCGTGATAGGCGCTAATTCTTTTTCAGTGCATGACAGTAGCGCCAGGAAGAAGAATAACGGGATATAAAAAATATTTTTCATTTTTTTAATTATTTATAAATTATTTAATTACCATCCCGGGTTCTGTACTAAGAGCGGGTTACGGTTGATATCGCTTTCAGGAATAGGCGCTAGATAGTGTTTGAAGGAAGCAGCCTGCATGTAGAGCGTGGCTACGGTGTAATAGTCTTCCAACCCTGATTTCGACACGTCCCATCCCTGTATCGGGCGGTTTTGTTCGGTAATGACCGTTTTATTACGGCGTGCGTCCCAATAGTAAATCCCTTCGCAGGCAAACTCACATTTTCGTTCGCGGCGGATGATTTCGCGCATGCCTTCTTTGGTCAGCGGTTTGTCCGGGCGGTTAGAGAAGTTTGCCCAGCTTTCAACGACGCCTTTCAATCCCGCGCGTGCGCGTACCATATCTATATATCTGTACACCTCGGCATCCGGTGCGCTTTTGACTTCGTTGAGAGCTTCGGCATAGAACAGCAGCAAGTCGGCGAAACGAATTTCGGGGAACGGATAGTTTTCATACATCACGTTGTTGTTATCGCGGAAAGTCGTATTGATGGAAACGATTTTTTTCGGCCAGTAACCGGTGGCATTATAGGTACCCGGTTGAAAGACGGAAGCGTATTCGCCCCAGCGGTTTCTCGGATGCAGTCCTTGTGCATCATTTTCAGGGTCTTTATAACTGTTTCCGTACCATCTGCCGCGGTCGAACCCAAGTGTTGCATAAAAACGCGCTTCGCGATTAAAATTCATGGCAGCCGTATAATCGCCGTTCACGATATAATAGGTGTGGTCGGCATCGCCCTGTTTGACGTTAAACCTGTCGGTGTATGGATAGGTATAGTCTTCTTCGATAGGCACGCCGTTCTTCGAGTAGAACCAATCGACGACATGCAACGGCACGCTCAGACGCGATTCGCATGGTTGCGAGGTAGCTTGTTCAAAGCGGGCGATGCACTGGTTTTGCAGTCCCGAATTGGAAGGATACGACGTATTTCCCCAGATAAACTCACAATTCCAACGCTCTGTAACGGCGCTGCGCAGGGTATTGACGATACGTGTTGAGTCGGAAATGACCTTTGCTGTGACATAGTCGGCCTTCTGATACAGGCGAATATTGGACTGTGCGCACACATCCAATGCCGCTTTGCAGGCGTCAGCCGCTTTTTGCCAACGTGAAGCGTCATATGTTTGATTGAAAAAAGGTTCTCCTTTTTCATTCACAAAACTGTTATAATCCGTATTTCCGTTAAAAAGCGGGCTGGCATGATAAACTAACATTTTCGCTTTCAGTGTGTAAGCGGCGGATCTGGTGAACCGTCCCAATTCGGCTAACCGCGCATCAATAGCAAGCGGCAAGGCGTTACTGTCTATCACTTCGTCTATCAGTTCTAATGCGTAAGCAAAACAGTCGTCAATCTTTTGGCGATAGACGCGCACGCCGGAGGTTGATTCATCAACCGGAGTGTTCACTTTAAGCGGCGTCATCGGACCATAGTAGATGGTCAGGTAGAAGTGCATAAAAGCCTTGATCATTTTGACTTCGGCTATCCATCGGTCTTTTTCCATACGGGGCAGGTCCTGAACGCTTTCAATATGTTCAAGAAACGTATTACATTCGCGGATGCCGCCGTAGAGTGTACGGATCATGCTGCCGGTACCACCCCAATAATTGATTCGGGGACTGGTACGGTTGTCATTGCCAAGCGCATGTTGCATCCCGCCTCCGGTAGACCATTCGCGGTTAAAAGTCATTTCCAATGCGCCGAGCATAGCAGGGTTTTCGTTCCATCCTGCTGCTTTGGGCATACCCCAATAACAGGTGCCTAAGTGCATTTCGGCAGCATACCGGTCAGAAAAAGCATGGTCAATAGTTGGTAAATTATCGGGTACTACGTCCAAATAATCGCAAGAACCGAGCGTTATACAACAGGCAACACATATAAATAATATTTTATTAAATGATTTCATATACTTAAAATTAAGTTGATTATAATCCGATATTTAATCCCACATTGATAACTCTTTGCAGCGGATAGCCGAGACCATCGCCGCCTTTTTCAGGATCCCAAATTTTGAAAGCGCTCCAGCAGGCTAAGTTAGTACCGCTCATATAAATCCTAAAATTGGTTAGTTTAAATTGTTTCAGGAATTTTTCGGGGAGTCGGTAGCCTATTTCCGCGCTTTTCAGACGGACGAAGGAAGCATCCTGCATAAACCAGGTAGAGCGTTGATTGTTATTTTCTATCTGGGAATAGGCAAGCCGAGGCCAGGTAGCATACGGGTTCATGTTGTCTTCTGACCAGTAGCTATCGGCAAACGCTTTGATAACCGCATTTTGTCCCAAACGTCCATCATTCCCGTCTCCGTCAATAAAAGGAGTGACTTTGCCTAAGTCATAAAAGAAAGACCTGCGTGCATTCCCCTGGAAGAAGATGGAGAAATCAAATCCTTTATATCCGAAAGAAGGTCCGATACCGTAAACGATTTCAGGGTCGGTAGGGTGTCCGATGGGGACGCGGTCGAGTTCGGTAATGCGACCATCGCCGTTCAAATCGCGGTATTTGATGTCGCCTGCCTTATAGGTGCCGAATTGGGTAGGTGAGTTTTTAACTTCTTTATCGTCGATAAAGAGCCTTTCGGCAATATAACCCCATTCCTGTTTGACGGAATGCCCTACCCGCGAGCGCCACGGCGTCTTGGAATAGTCAGGTTCTTCCCATTCAAGCACCTTACTCGTGGCATAAGTGAATGTGCCTCGAACAACAGCCCAGATGTTTTTCTTGAAGGATTTCTCATAGTTGAGTTCAATATCGATGCCCTTACTCTCGGCTTTACCTAAGTTAGCCTTGACAGCCGGAACAATACCCATCGTATTAGGGATGATACGGTCAATCAGGATGTTTTCTCTTCTTTCCTTAAATACTTCGATGATAGTAGACAGTCCGTTCTTCATCGACATTTCAAATCCGATATTCGTTTTATAGCTCGTTTCCCAGCCTATGCTGAAGTTGGCATAACGATTGATGACGACGCCTCCCGGATTGTAGTTCATGTTTTGTCCCCAATTGACGTTCCGTGCATCATTGCCCGAAGTGGCTCCAAGAACCACATTGGAAAGATAATAAAAACGGTCAGCATTGCTGCCAATCTGGTCCTGTCCGCTGAGACCGTATGAAGCCCTCACTTTCAGGTCATTGAAATAAAGCTTCATCGGTTCGAAGAAACTTTCGTTGGAAATCATCCATCCGACAACGCCGGAGGGGAAGAACCCGAAGCGATGGGATTTTGAAAAACGTTCCGTACCGTTATAACCGAAGACCAACTCGGCGAAATAACGCTTTTGAAAGTCGTACATAAAACGACCCGACAGACCTAAGTTGCGTTTAGGAAGCGATAACTGCAGATTATCGGCAATAGCGTTCTGGTCGGATTGCATGTAATAAACCAACAGCGCATTGACAAAATGTTTTTCAAAAAAAGTGCGGTTCCATTCCAACGCCGATTCCCAGCGGAAAGTGGTGTTTATTTCTCTACCACCGGGGTTGTAACTCAGGTATTCCGTTCCGTTATTCAACCGTTGCAGGAGGTAAGCGTTTTGTAACAAGTTATAAGCCATTATCGTATAATAATAAGGATCATAGTTCCTGTTGACCGTATAATTGGAATAACGGGTAAAATTCAACATCGACCTCAATTGAAGGTTTTCGGTAATAAAATCCAACTTCTGTGCGCCGTTGAATGTGACGTTCATCAGGTTACGGCTATAATCGCGATACCCTTTCATCACTTCGGCGTAAGGGTTCAGGTATTGAGCTGCGCCATAATTACCGAAGAGGATATGCTTGGCATAGGAGTACCTTGCATCCGGTTTATAGAAGGGCGGAAACAGTACCGGGTTCGACTGTATGACCTTGTTATACAAGGCAGAACCTCCATCGATAGGACCGCGGTAGTCGTCAAAAGTGGCGTTCATACGAATATCGACATTGGTCGTAGGCGTCAGTTTCAGGTTGATAGTGGTACGGACGTCTAATTTTTTCAGGTTGATGTTCGAGTTGAAATTGTTCTTTTTATCCACTTTGATGTTTCCAAAGTCCTGGGCATAGTTGATAGATACATAATAGCGCGAAACAGTACCGCCGCCGGACAAGTTCATATTCGCGCGCTGGTTGACGGTGGTATTTTTAAACATGGTATCATACCAGTTGACTGACGGGAAAATATCCGGATACAAACCTCTCTCGGTCATGTAGATTTTTTCCGAGCTATAGAGCGTTTGTCCGAGCGGGTCGCGTGTTTTGACCGATTCGTTATGCATACGCATAAAGGTAATCGGGTCGGCTATATCGACCCTTTTGGTAGGGCTTGAGAAGGAGGTTTCTACGCGTGCGTTGACCTGCACTTTTCCTTCGCGTCCCTCTTTGGTTGTGACCATGATGATACCGTTAGCGCCCCTTGCGCCATAGAGCGCTGTGGCTGCTGCGTCTTTGAGGATAGAGAAGCTGGAGATGTCGTCGGTATTGATACGCGAAAGGTCTTCCTGTTTCAGTTCGATACCGTCGATCAGTATCAGCGGGTCTTTTTTCGCGTCGGCGCCAAACGAGGTGATACCGCGGATAAAGAAGCTCGCATTGTCTAACCCCGGCTCGCCGCTGGTCTGGTACGAAATCAACCCGGCAATGCGTCCTGCAAAGGCGGTTGTCAGGTTAGAACTCGGCACCTTCAGTTCGCTCGGTTTGACTGTTGTAATAGAGGCGATGACGCTTTCTTTCTTTTGTTTTTGAAAGGCAACCACAGTCACATCTTCTAACTCTGACGCTGCCGATTCGAGTTGGATGCTAAGCACGCTTTCGCCTTTGTAGTCAATGGTTTTGGTTACCATGCCCAAGTACGAAATAACCAACTTGCAGGTAGCAGGAACTTCCCATTCAAAGTCACCATTAGCGCCGGTTATCACGCCCTGGCCGGTTTCTAAAATCCGAACAGCAGCGCCGGCTAACGGTTCGCCTGTGTCATCTTTCACCACACCTCTTACTCTAACACGTTGTTGCTGAACTTCCATCACAGACGCTTCTTTGGCTTTCTTTGCCTGTACGAAAGGGATACAACAAACGGTAGATAATACCATTATGAGCAGATATCGCGCTAACTGATACCTGCTTCCGGTCATCTTTTTAATTGATGACGCACTTGATGTACTTTTTGATACAATCATAGTTGTTTGTTTAAAGGTTTAAAAAAAGTAATAATATTGATTCAATCTATTTTAAGTTTTTGTAAAAAAATGCTTCTTTGAAAGTGCAAAAATACAAAAAAAAATTAAATAATAAAGAAAATATAATTTTTTTTTTTTTCAACGGCAGGGATGCCGTTGATACTTGCAGGGGTTACTTTTTTTTGAGGAAGCCGTTATAGACTAAAAAGAGGATGAAGAGGAGGCCTAAGCCAAAAAATAGCAGGGAGAGTTCTTTGCTGTATTGTTGGATGATGTCGGCTTGTCCGTGGGCGATATAACCGAGGACGGCTAAAATCACGTTCCAAAGACTGGCGCCAATAAAGGTATATAGTAAGAAGTTGCCGAAGTGCATACGGGCAAAGCCGGCAGGCACGGAGATGACCTGTCGGATGCCCGGTATCAGCCGGCATATTAGCGTGGTCATGTTGCCGTGTTTCACAAACAGTTTTTCCGCTTTGTTGATTTTCTCGCGGCTCAGCAGACACATCCTTCCTATTTTGCTGTCGGCAAAGCGATAGACAATCGGGCGTCCGAGATACAGTGCGAAATAGTAATTGATGATAGCGCCGAGCAATGCGCCTATCGTGGCAAAAACTACAACTAAATAGATGTTCAAGGGACTGTCGGCTTGACAAGCCATGTAAGCTGCGGGCGGCACAACTACTTCGGAAGGGAAAGGGATGAAACACGAGCTTTCGACCATCATCAACAACGCAACCGTCCAGTAATTCATGTTGTCCATATACCAGGCGACAACCTTTTCGAGTAACGATTTATTATCCGTAACGGGAACAGCTGTATCGGGAATAGCATAAACAGTACAGGCAAAAACCAAAATCAGGAAAATGAGAAGATAAACCGGACGCTTCATTTTATATTAATTTGAGGATTGACAGAACCGAACCTGTTAATTATAATAGGTATTTTTTTTGTAGAAATCCCTAATAAGCTCATCTGCATGGAGGATTTTTTCTTTTCCGATAGCCGATTCTTTTTCATAGTCTTCAAGGATACGCAAAGTATTAAGGTATTCTATGATTGCTTTCGGGTACTTATTAAGAGCTTCCGATAATAAATCAACGGCGACGCTTTGCCGTCCGGTACGCAGGCAGCAATGGATGAGATTGCCGTAAAATGAGATTTCATCAACAATGTCTTTCTGTCCGATGAGACCGTTTAAAAAGTTGAAAGCCTTTTCATAATCGCCAATACGCAAATAACATTCGGCTATCAGGGGGTCATTTTCTGCCTTATTATACTCCTTAAAAGACTTTAACTCAAGAAAACAATCGATAGCCGAAATATAACTGCCTTTTTTGTACAGGTAGAAGCCTTTCAAAAAAAACAAATGATAGTTTATTGCGCTGCTATTTATTTTCGCTGTACAAGTAAAAGCATTATCAAGCGCATCAATAGCGGTCGTAAAATCGCCTATATCGTAACTCAATTCGGCCTGTAATATCCATGCTTCGGGAGAGAGCGGGAAAGCATCAGATATTGACCGGGATAACTCCCAAGCGTCTTTCTTGTAGCCACTTGCGTTCAAATTGAGGCAAAGAGTGGTATGTAACGTTAGACTGTCAGGGAATAGCGCTATTCCTTTTTTGATTAAATGATAGGCTTTTTCATATTCAAGTTTCTTTTCATACAAATCGATTGCCACAAAAACGATAGCTTCTTCCAAGAAATCACAATCTTCGTTTAATCCGTCAATAAACCGGATAGCCTCATCGAATTGATTGAGCTTACACCATTTTTCCACGCGACCAATAGCCTTTTTTCTATCCATGTCATTTGTTTTTTATTTTCTCCCATGTATCCCTCAGCGACACAGTGCGGTTAAAAACCGGCTTTCCGGGTTGGCTGTCGGGGTCTACATTGAAGTATCCGATGCGTTGAAATTGGAAATGTTCGTAGGGTTTGGCCTCTTTTAGTTCTTCTTCCACAAAGCAATGCGTAAGGATTTTCAACGAATCGGGGTTCAGTAAGTCACGCAGTTCCGTATTTTTTTCATCGGCGGGATTCTCAGCTTTTAACAGTCGGTCGTACAAGCGCACTTCGGCCTGAAGCGCATGTTGTACGGAAACCCAGTGTATGGTCGCTTTCACTTTCCGGTTGCTACCCGGTGAGCCGCTTTTTGTTTCAGGATCGTACTCGGCAAAGACCTCAACGACTTCGCCGGCCTCGTTTTTGGTGCATCCTATACATCTAATAATATAGGCACATCGTAACCGCACCTCTTGGCCGAGTGTCAGGCGGTAAAACTTAGCCGGAGCTACCTCCATGAAGTCATCGGCTTCGATATACAGCTCGCGGGTAAAGGCTATCGGATGCGTCCCTGCCGACAGGTCTTCGGGGTTATTGACCGAATCGAACCATTCGACCTGTCCTTCCGGATAATTGGTGATTATCAGCTTTATCGGATTGATGACAGCGGCGACCCGTTTAGCAGTGGCGTTGAGGTCTTCCCTGACCGCATGTTCCAGCAGCGCCACGTCGATGATACCTTCATATTTAGTATAGCCTATCATGTTGATAAAGTTACGGATAGAAGCAGGTGTATACCCGCGTCGTCGTAATCCGCAGAGGGTCGGCATTCGGGGGTCGTCCCATCCCCGTACCAATCCTTCGTTGACGAGTTGAAGCAACTTGCGTTTACTCATCAGCGTGTAGGTCATGTTCAGCCGGTTAAACTCGGTCTGGCGCGGGCGGTAATTGTCGTAGGGCATGTATTGATGAAATCCGTCGTCGCATTTTTTGTTTAGTTCTTCGACTAATAAGTCGATGAAATGGTCATAGAGCGGGCGATGCACCTCAAATTCGAGCGTGCATAGCGAGTGTGTCACCCCTTCGAAATAGTCGCTTTGGCCGTGTGCATAGTCGTACATCGGGTACACTTTCCATTGGGTTCCTGTGCGGTGATGTGGCGTATAAATAACGCGGTAGAGGATAGGGTCTCGAAAGTGCATGTTCGGCGAAGCCATGTCAATCTTCGCACGGAGCGTCAAGCGGCCTTCTTCAAACTCGCCTTCGCTCATACGCCTGAAAAGGTCGAGGCTCTCTTCAACCGGCCTGTTCCGAAAAGGACTTTCAACGCCGGGCTGTGTAGGCGATCCTTTTTGCAGGGCAATTTGTTCGGACGACTGCTCGTCCACATAAGCAACGCCCCGCTTTATAAGACGGATAGCGAAATCGTATAACGGTTGAAAATAATCGGAGGCATAGTAAACGTTAGCCCACTGAAAGCCGAGCCATTGGATGTCTTCCTGGATAGAATCGACGTACTCGACTTCTTCTTTCGTAGGATTGGTATCGTCGAAGCGCAGGTTACAAACACCGCCATAGTGTTGCGCAATGCCAAAATCCAAGCAGATAGCTTTGGCATGTCCGATATGGAGGTAGCCATTCGGTTCGGGCGGAAAACGCGTTTGTATACGTCCGTCATTAAGACCTTCCGACAGGTCGTTTTCAACCATGAGTTCAATGAAATTCAGATTCTTTTTATTAGCTTCCATCGTTTTTTATTTATCGTTTGAACTGCAAAAATAGAAAAAAATTTGCAAAGTTATACGTAGGTTGTTTTTTTTTTATACTTTTGTAGTTTGTTTCAGAAAAAAAATGATGCCCATGCAACGTTTTTGATTCAAATTGCATCTATGTAAATATTCGTACTTGAAAGCGATGGACGAAAGACAACTGATTGAAGGTTGTAAGAATGGAGACAGAAGAGCCCAAAAGGCTTTGTATGATAAGTATTCCAGGCGGATGATGGCTGTGTGTCTACGATATGTTAAAGATATGGAAGACGCGCGCGATTTGTTGCAGGAAGGCTTCATCAAGCTGTTTACTAACATCCATCAATATACGGGAGAAGGCAACTTCGAAGGTTGGGTACGCAGGATTTTTATTAATAACACTTTAGAATTTTTACGGCAACAGGATATTTTGAAAAATGCCGGCGATATTGACGATGCTGACTATTTAAATATACCGGATGAATCAACCCTGTCGCAGATGTCGGCCAACGACATCATGGTCTATGTGCGGTCATTGCCGGATGGTTTCAGGACGGTTTTTAACATGTTTGCAATTGAAGGCTATTCGCACAAAGAGATTGGAGAGATATTGAATATTACAGAGAGCACATCGCGGTCGCAGTACATGCGGGCGCGTAAGATTTTACAGAAAATGATTCTACAAAACACATAATGGAAGAAGAAGACGAACAATGGGAAGAGCTTATCCGCTCTAAACTATATGATTTTGAGGCAGATGTAAACCCGGAAGATTGGGAGGCCATTGCTAATAAGTTATCAGGCGGGAAAGTGGTACGTTTCAGTTTGTACCGAAAACTCACCTATACCATCGCAGCGGCTGCTGTGATAGCTTTGTTAATTGTCGGGGGGTTGGTTCTTTTTACGAAAGAAACAGTTACCGACCCGCTGACACAGGTTGAAAAGACTTTTCAACAAGACACTACCAAGGAAATCGAAAATACTGAGAATGTGACCGATAAGGTTGAAGCGTCTGTTGATATCTTTGTTGAAAAGTCGGTTAATAATTTATTGGCATCTTCTGTAAAGCCGGTTGCAAGAGTTATAGAAAACAAAGCGCCGGATGCTATCTTAGAGTCTCCGGTTGTTACTTTGCCCGTAGAATCCGATAAGGAAGTGACGGTACAAAGTCCGGTAGAAGAGAAGCCTGACCAAAAGATAGAAGATTTTCCGGCAGTTATATCGAAAGACAATCCCTTAGTAGCATCCACGAATCAGGCGACCAGACGTCGTCGCTGGGGTTTGGGGATGGGGGGTGGAGGATATGCTATCGGTACAACAACCGGTGGTTTGCCAATGACGACCTCTTCGGGATTGTTAGGCGAAGATGAATATATGCGAGACATTGTTACGTTACGTGGCGGCGCACAAGGCACGACTTTTTTAGACCCGGTTGAAGGCCTTGATAATACGCTGTTAGGAAAAGTTAAGCATAAAAGACCTATCTCCGGAGGGTTAGGGATTAGCTATTATCTTACCGACAGGTGGGCGTTGCAAAGTGGGGTCGTTTATACCTTACTGCGTTCGGAGGGAAGCAATTTAGATGAGGCCAGTAACAAGGCCGATTGGAAACGGTACCTTCATTTTATAGGAGTACCTCTGTCGGCTTCGTATACAATAGCCGATTGGAAACGGATACGATTCTATGTGACAGCAGGCGGTATGATCGAATGGAACCTGGCAGGCCGACAGAAGGAAACTATCAAAGTTAAGACCTTAGAGACCGTTGTCATTTCGGATGTGAAGATGAATGAGCTTTTGTGGTCGGTTAATACGCGTGCCGGCGTCGTTTATCCGCTCTGGAGGTTTATCTATCTCTATGCCGAAGGTGGTGTCGCCTATTATTTTGATATTCATAGCGATATCGAAACCATCAGGTCGGAAAAGCCTTTTAATGTATCTATACAGGGCGGCATTCGGTTGGGATTCTAAAGAATTGGGAATTGGGAATTAGGAATTGGGAATTATTCGTGTCAATTAGTGTATTCGTAATTAATTCGTGGTTAAAGATAAATTTGAGTTTAAATAATTTAAAAATAGAAAAACATGAAACGTATTATTTGTTTTTTAGCAATTTTTGTTGTAGGTTTAGGCTATCTAACATCCTGTATGGAGGGAGGTAATGTTCAGGAAGGAGTAGCGTATGGCGTGCTGGGTTGGGGTAAAAATGGTTCAGTTGTTTTAAAAACTTCAGGGGGCAACTTGTATTCTCCATTCCTGAAAAATAAGGAGTTTGAAGGCGAATTAGAAATGGATAAATGCTATGGCATGTATTACAGTTTAAATGGCGATTTACCCGAAAACGCACCAGCGGTTGTGGAACTAAACGGCTATTATACCGTCACTATCATCCAATACGGTCAGATTCCCGATTATTACCTTCAACCCTATCTGGCTGATACATCGTATATTTTCCCCAATGAGGAGCCCTTAGTGAAAGGATATGAAGGCGGCGATTATACGAGTGGGTATTTTTTTATTGCGCATACCGCGTACCTGCCTAAAGATTGGGATTTGTCATGGAATATAAGCTACGATCCGCATCTCATGATGCCAACTGAAGTGGGAGGTAGACGTTATTATGATTTATTTCTTCGCGCAACAATCAGGAAAGAAGGCGATGAAAAGACAAAAATCAACCTGTCTTTTTTAAATGCTTATTATTTTGGTGATTATCTGAGGGAAGCTGCTAATAGAGAACGCGAGATTTTAGGGAATTTATATTCATCTTCCGCATCGAAGTTCACGCTTCGGTTTAATTATGTATCCAGTCTTGACAGGTCAACCGGTAAAATAACTTGGAAGAGTGACGAGCAGGAGCTTTTTGTAGCTTCATTTTTAGATCAATAATTGAGCAGATATTCTTCGGCGGCTAAGTTCCATAGTCCGTTATGTGCTTTGCAGATGTTGTGTAGTTCTGCAAAGAGGGGGTTGTTATGTCCTTTGGTTTCAAAATCGGCAATGGCTGTGAGTAGCATTTCGATGTGGTTATAGATAAGTTTTTTACCTCCGGGTATAGAAGGCAGGTTCATAGTTGTATCTATCACGGCATTGAGGCCTCCTATGTGTGTCACTAATCCAGCCGGGTCGAGTCCCTTGTTCATCATGTCAAGGGCTTCCACCATGTCGTCGGTATTACCGCCGCTTGTTCCTACAATATGTGTTCGCGCATAATGTACGTTGTAGAAGTTGAACAGCGCTTTAAAGTCGGTCTTTGCCGGGCCGGCGAAGAAGTTCAAACATCCGTCTACGGAGAGCAACTCGTCGGCTTGTTCGATAACCGATACTAACGGAGCGAAGACAAACACATCATCATATCCGTATCCGTTGGTTAGCGCTTTAAGCTCGTTTACGGGGTTGTCGAATCTTCCGGTATGGATGTATTTCAGTTCGATGCCGTTCTGAGCGGCGTTTTCAGGGCTGTACAACTGTTGGGCGCGCTCTAATCGGATACTGTCTATATCTGTGACAACTAACAGTTTGGGTTTTATGTCTTTACGGTGGATAACATAGTTGATAGCCGCTAACCCCATGGGGCCAACACCGGCTAATATAGCCATGTATCCTCCGTTTTTTATGTCCATAAGATGCACATACGAGCCTTGCTTAGTATGGTAGTTGGCGTGAATAGCGCCTATCACGCACGACAGAGGCTCGGATAGGGAGGCCGGATAAAAACCGGGGCCGGTGTATTTCAATAAACAGTTATTGGCCATCACTTCGTTAGGGATGATGATGTAGGTAGCGTTCCCTCCAATATAGGGGTACGAATAGCCGGGTGCGCTTAACAAACCAACGGGCGCGTTAGGCTCGTTCAACGCCGGTTGGATAGAGAACTTATCGCCGGCGCTGAACTGCTCTTTCCACTTAGCGCCTACTTCGATAATCTCGCCGGCAAACTCGTGACCGATAATGACCGGGTTAGACGCTATGTCACGGGGGACACGCTTATGGATGTCGGCTTCATGTACAGCCTTGTAGGACGACATGCAGATGCTGTCGCAGACCACTTTTGCCAAAATCTCGCTGTCGGAGATGGCAGGAAGTTCAAATGCCTCTAAGCGGAGGTCGTTCTTACTGTGGAGGCGGATTGCTGTTGTTTTCATAAATACGAATTTTAATTTTTTGCCACGAATATTTTACGAATGGACGAATTAGCACGAATAATTTTTAAATTACCCACTACCACTAACTGATCATAACTTGGCCGCCGGTGATGGGCAAGGCTTGGCCGGTCTCACAGGTCTGGTCGATGAGGTAGAGGATGGCTTTTGTCACGTCATTGGGGTTGGTACCTTTGTTCATGGGTACCTGGCTCATGTAGAACTTACGTACATCGTCGATGGTTTTTGCGCCGGGCACTTTTCCTGTCTTCAAGTACTGTTGGAAGAGGCCGTTTACGGGGTCCGACCATAGCGGGCCTTCGTAGAAATTGCCGGGGCATATCGCATTGACTTTGATGCGGAAGGGGGCAAGCTCCAAGGCAAACGACTGCGTCAGACCAATTCCGCCAAACTTACCACCGGAATAAGCGAAGTTGGCTTTTGAGCCACGCAACCCTGACTTCGAGTTGATCTGGATGATGTCGCCGTAGTTGTCAGGTGCGTATAGGTTTTGCAGCTTCATGATACGCGAAGCCGCTTGCGTGCAGTAAAAATAGGCGCTATAATTCACTTTGGTGACAAACTCAAACACCTCTTCCTTGAAATCGTCCAACCCGCCGGCTCTGAGGACGCCGGCATTGCTGATAAAGGCGTCTAAGCCTCCGAAGTGGCAAACCGTTGTGTGAATCAGGTTTTGCAGACTGGCTTTGTCGGTCACATCTGTATAGACAAAGAGGATGCGATTGGTTTTACCTTTTTGGGAGGGAGTGGGGGATAAGTAGATGTTGTGAAGCCTTTCGACGGTGGATTTGCCGATGGTCTCGTTCAGGTCGGCAACCACAATATTCGCGCCTTCTTTCAATAGACATTCGGCGATACCCTCACCGAAGCCTTGCGCTGCGCCTGTGATAATAAGGATTTTATTTTGTAAACGCCCTGAACCGTTCCCAATGCTGACGCTGTGCCGGTAGTTCTCGGCTTCCCAGTTTTTGATGAAATGGATTTGTCGTTTGTTCATCGCCTGCTCGCCACCAAAGGATTGTGCCAGGATAGCAATATGTATTATGTTTTCGTAGACGTCGAGAATCGTATCACAATCCGCGGCGTTAGCGCCAACCGCTACTAATCCTATCCCTTTGATAACTATTACTTTCGGGGTATACTTATGTTTGGTTTCAAATGATGTAATAGTCTTTTCCGCTTCTTTAAGCAGTTCATCTTTGTCTTGTCCCGTTAGATAGATATAATTCGATTCGCAATAGACAATATCATCGGGGGTGAAGGGGGCTGCTATTTTGTCAAAAACTGTTTTCGACGAAGAAAACAGGCGGATTATGCCATTGTTGCGTAACTTCAATGTTTTCAGCCCTTCCCGTTTGCTTACCATCATCCGGATAGCCGGTAACGTTTCACAGATAAGGTTATTATACGGGGCTGCAAAGTTAGTTTCGTATGCCGATGGTTGGGTGCTATTTGTTTCAATAGAACGAATGACAAAATCATAGATAGCTTCGATTTCGTCGGTGGTATCAGCGCTTACAAAAATGCCGTGGTTTTGAAGCAATATGATGGAAGGATGCCGGCCTTTTTGCTTTTTGTATGCTTTGATAGAAGCATCCACTTTTTTAAAAAGGCGGTAGCCCGGGTCGGTATAAGGGATGAAGAGCGCATTGTTGCCGAACAGTCTTTCTGATTCTGTTCGGGCTTTTTTGCTGCACATCACTCCGTTGACAAGCGTCGGGTGTAGATGCACGACAAAAGCATAGTTGAGGGCATTGTGCATAGAGGTCTCGACAGAGGGACGACAGTCTTTTGTGATACACGCAGCAAACAGGTCGTTTTTCACTTCCACTTCGCGTTGCTTTACAAACGAACTGTATGTCTTTTCAGAGATGACTTGCAGTTTTTTGCGGTCTAAAATGGCAAACCCCTCTTCGGTAATGGTCGCCAGGGCATGACCGCTGGCTTTTACCCAAATAAACGTGTCATTTTTGTAAGAGGTATTGCCGCCGCCTGCTATCACAAAACGTTTATCGCTTCCGTACTTGCGGGAAATCTTTATTAATTGCGCTAATTGTTCAAACATAAATTAAGAATTATTAGATGAATTCTGAAACCTGCCTACTGAATCACATTGCGAATGATGGAATCGCCTTCTCGGATAAAGGCTTCTCTGTTAGCTATGTCAGTTGTGCCGTTGGCGTCTACATAGCCGGGCTTGTTGGCGCGTATCCTTTCCTGGTGAGATGCGATTATACAGGCCCCATTATAATTGATTAGCTTCAGGCGCTCGGTTAAGGGTTGGTTGTTGCGTGCGCACAGTTTTATTGGTTCCATTACCGGTGTATTGTGCTCCGACCCGAAGGTAACGACAAACCCGTTATCATACAGATAGCCGGCATACGTTTCAAGCGTTTCGATGCTGTTGCGTGTCGTTATGAACTCCGCTGAGAAGATACCCCGTTGTTTGAGTGTTTGAGCTGCTTTTTCAATGTCGTTTTCGAAGTCGGTAAAACCTCCGGAGGCATCGTCGCCTAAGAACGGATAGGTGGGGATACCACCGGCAGCTTGGATAAACCTGCATACCTCCTCCAAAGGGAGAAAAGCAGACGGCGCTTCCGGTACGAAAGCCGCGCCACCCGCTTTCAACAGGTTATTTCGTATCTCATTCTCCACACCTGCAAAATTGAATATTTCGGATTGTAACCGTTTACCGTTGAAAATTTTTTCAAATAAAACGGTTATCTCCTCCGGTTTGTTTTTGCAATGGATATACACCGACATCCGTAATGCTTTGGCTAAGTGGCGTTCACGGACAAGTCCTTTAGAAAAGATGTTTTTTATCAGGTCGAAATCGAGACTGAATCCGGCATCGTTAGAAGCTAACAGCTCATTCAATTTGCAGCACATCTCAAAAACCTGTCTGTTAGATTCTTCTCTTATAGTTGCTAATATGGAAGCATCAGCATCGGTTAGCTTAGGCGGACAAATCAACCCTTTACCGCTGATATAGGTACGTCCGGGGTTATTGGGGTCATTTATCCGTATTCCCTTTTTCTGGTCTTCTAACTGAAGACTGATGAACTCGATGTTAAATAATGGAATCAGGTGACGTTTAAACGATTCCCGCTTCCATTCCACGAACCCGTCCATGGAATAAAAGTCGTTTATTCCAACTATCTTGACGTCTTCGTCGTAGGCTTTATCCAATGCCTCTGTCAACTTCTCGAAAGCGCTGAACGAAAAAGGGGTGTGGATATGGGCGTTTACATTGGGGATTGTGCTGTATGCAGGCATTTTTTTTATTTTTTAAAAGATATGATGCGAAAAAAAAAAATTTGCCACGAATTAGTTACGAATGCACGAATATGCACGAATAATCCTAATTGCTTCACTTCGTAAAGCGAACTTCGTTTCTTAATTGATTATACTCCGAATTTGTTTCTGCGAAGCTGTTCGGCGTCTGTGAAGTTATAAACAGGGATGTATCCTTTCAGGGGGATTATTTTCTCGTGAATGGCATCTAAGAAGCTGTCTTCCTGCGGGAAGAAGGCGTATTCCAATTCGAAGGCTGGAGTGATCCAATTACGTGAGCCGACCACGACAGGCGGTGCGTCCAAGTCGTTGAAGGCTAATTCGGTAATGTTTCGTGCCAGCTCGTTCAGGAACGAGCCACGTGTTGTGGCATCGCCGGCTATGACAATCTTGCCGGTTTTTTTCACTGAGGTGAGCACTTTTTCGTAGTTGAACGGGACAAGCGAACGCACATCAATAACCTCAGCGCTCATCCCATGCTCTTTTTCGAGCTTATCGGCGGCTTTTATGGCTGTATATAAGGTAGCTCCGATGGTTAGGAAAGTAATATCTTTGCCTTCACGTTTAACGTCCGGTTCGCCGAAAGGTATTTCATAATATCCTTCCGGTACACCTTCCTTGTGGAATTGTTCGCCGATGTCATAGATACGCTGGCTTTCAAAGAAGACGACCGGGTCGGTGCCTTGCAGTGCTGTGTTCATCAGTCCTTTTGCGTCGTAAGGGGTTGCAGGGAAGCACACTTTCAGTCCCGGTATATGTGTTGCTAACGAAGTCCAGTCCTGTGAATGTTGCGCCCCGTATTTAGAGCCGACGGAGACGCGCAGGACGACCGGCATCTTTATTAAGTTACCGCTCATTGCCTGCCATTTAGGGAGCTGGTTGAACACTTCGTCGCCACAGCATCCGAGGAAATCACTGTACATGATTTCGGGAATGACTCGCCCTCCGCAAGCAGCATAGCCGATAGCCGTGCCGACGATAGCCGCTTCGGCAATGGGTGCATTGAACAGCCGGTGGTATGGCAGCGCTTCGGTCAGACCGCGATAAACAGCAAAAGCGCCGCCCCAATCTCGGTTCTCCTCGCCGTAAGCTATTAGCGAAGCATCTTTGTAAAACCGGTCGATGACCGCCTCAAAAATACCGTCGCGCAACTGATACTGTTTCATCTTAGAGAAAGGCTTCCCTGTCTCGTCGAAAGCATAGCGCTGTTTTAGCGCTATTTGTTTGACACGCGGATTATCTGACATCGAGTGGTTGACCTCCGGTATAGCGTCCGATAAGCTATCAACAGACTGATTCGAAAACATCATCTCGCCGATTAAATTTGGAAATTTTTTCATGTCCATCAGCGGCGACAGTTCAGGGTCGATAGCTAACTTGAATATTTCGAGCATGATTTCCTTAACTTCTCTGTCTAAAGCCTCTAACTCCTGCTGTGTAGTGATGCCTGCTTTGATAAGTTCGGCGCCAAAACACCGGATACAATCGACTGCTTCCCATGCTTCCAATTCTTCTTTAGTTCGATAAGAGGAGGCATCCGAAGGAGAGTGGCCGCTAAAGCGATAGGTAAGGACGTCAATCAAGACAGGGCCTTCCTTCTTTTCGAGCAATGCTTTCTTGCGCCGAAAAGCGTCTATCACGGCTAAG